>NZ_WNJP01000005.1 GCF_009733735.1 Sandarakinorhabdus oryzae
GCCGGCAATCTCGCCGCCGCGCTGCCGCACCTGGCCGCCAGTACCAACCTCGAAGCCCGCGCCCCGGCGCTCACCCGCGCCGCCACACGCCTGGCCACTGGCAACGCGCTGCGCATCGCCGCCACCCTGGCCGATGTCGCCCAGGCCGATGCCGTCACCACCCCGGTCTATATGCTGGGGCTGGAGGATCTCGCCGCCGGCCGCATCGCCCAGAGCGCCAAGCTGAAATTGTGGGCGCAGATCCTGCCCACCGAAGCCGGCGCGGTATCGGCCGAAGCCCGCGCCAGCGATGCGGCGTTCGCGCAGATGTCCAACGGGATTGGCGCCAGCCGCTTCCGCAACGCGCTCACCCGCATGGCCGCCGCCCCGCCCGCCGATGATGGCGAGGTGGCGCAGCTGCGCATCCCGGCCCTGCACATCAGCTGCCTGTGGCTGAAGGGCGGCCGCGGCGGTGACCGGTTCGAGGTGATCGAAGCGCCGCCGGGGGTGCTCACCGTCGGCCAGACTCTCAGCGCTGCCCAACTGGCCGCCGCGCTGAAAACCCATGCTGTCAGCCGCCTGGCCAACCGCGATGCGGATGGCTGAGACGGCTGTGTGGTGAGGGCCCGTCCGGGGCTGGCCGCGCCAGTGGCCGGCCCCGGATGTGGCCGGCCCCGGATGTGGGCGCGACGGCCTGACCGTTGCAACATGGGCCATGCCTGCTAAAGCCGGGGCCCATGTCCACACCGCAAGACCGTATCCGCAATTTCTCGATCATCGCCCATATCGATCATGGGAAATCGACGCTGGCCGATCGCCTGATCCAGACCACCGGCGGCCTCGCGCTGCGCGAGATGTCGGAGCAGGTGCTCGACAACATGGATATCGAGAAGGAACGCGGCATCACCATCAAGGCGCAGACCGTGCGCCTCGATTATCGCGCGGCGGACGGCAAGGATTATGTCCTCAACCTGATGGACACGCCCGGCCACGTCGATTTCGCCTACGAAGTCTCCCGGTCCCTCGCTGCCTGCGAAGGCGCGCTGCTGGTGGTGGACGCAGCGCAAGGCGTCGAAGCGCAGACGCTGGCCAACGTCTATCAGTCCATCGAGCACGACCATGAGATCGTGCCGGTGATCAACAAGATCGACCTGCCCTCGGCTGACCCTGACAAGGTGAAGAAGGAGATCGAGGACATCATCGGCCTCGATGCCTCCCAGGCCGTGCTGGCCAGCGCCAAGTCCGGCATCGGCATCACCGAGGTGCTGGAAGCCATCGTCACCCGGATTCCGCCGCCGAAGGGCGATCCGGACAAGCCGCTGAAGGCGATGCTGGTCGACAGCTGGTACGACCCCTACTTGGGCGTCGTCGTGCTGGTGCGCATCATCGATGGCACGATCAAGAAGGGCCAGCAGATCAAGTTCATGGCCGCCGACTCCATCCACCTGGTGGACCGGGTCGGCGCCTTCCGCCCCAAGATCGAACAGTTCACCGAACTCGGCCCCGGCGAAATCGGCTTCATCACCGCCCAGATCAAGGAAGTCGCCCAGGCCCGCGTGGGCGACACCATCACCGACGCCAAGAAGCCGGCCAACGAAGCCCTGCCCGGCTTCAAGGAAGTGCAGCCGGTCGTCTTCTGCGGCCTGTTCCCCACCGACGCCGCCGATTTCGAGAAGCTGCGCGACAGCATCGCCAAGCTGCGCCTGAACGACGCGAGCTTCAGTTTCGAGATGGAAACCAGCGCCGCCCTCGGCTTCGGCTTCCGCTGCGGCTTCCTCGGCCTGCTCCACCTCGAAATCATCCAGGAACGCCTGAGCCGCGAGTACGACCTCGATCTGATCACCACGGCGCCGTCGGTCGTCTATCACATCGCCATGCGCGACGGCAGCATCCGCGAACTGCACAACCCGGCCGACATGCCCGACCCGTCGTCCATCCTGCAGATCGACGAACCCTGGATCGAAGCCACCATCTATGTGCCGGATGAATATCTCGGCTCCATCCTGAAACTCTGCCAGGATCGCCGCGGCATCCAGAAAAACCTCACCTACGTCGGCGGCCGCGCCCAGGTCGTCTATGAACTGCCGCTCAACGAAGTCGTGTTCGATTTCTACGACCGGCTGAAATCCATCAGCCGCGGCTACGCCAGCTTTGACTACCACCAGATCGGCCACCGCGAAGGCGACCTGGTGAAGATGTCGATCATGGTCAACATGGAGCCGGTCGACGCCCTCTCCATGATCGTCCACCGCAGCGCCGCCGAAGCCCGCGGCCGCCACATGTGCGAACGGATGAAAGACCTCATCCCCCGCCACCTGTTCAAGATCCCGATCCAGGCCGCCATCGGCGGCAAAGTCATCGCCCGCGAAACCATCGCCGCCCTGCGCAAAGACGTCACCGCCAAATGCTACGGCGGCGACGCCTCCCGCAAACGCAAGCTGCTGGACAAGCAGAAGGAAGGCAAGAAGCGGATGCGGCAATACGGGAATGTGGACATCCCGCAGGAAGCCTTCATCGCCGCGCTGCGGATGGGGGATGATAATTGAGGCCATGATCCTCTCCCGCTGGGGGAGGTGGCGCCCGCTGGGCAACGAGGGGACGACGCCCTCTACCACAGAGTCCAAGCAGGGGCCTCCGGCGGGCAGGGTCGCAGACCCTGCACCCATGAGTGGAGTGTAAGCCTAATTGTGAGAGCGGACTTGTCTGCTACTAGCCTTGTTCCTTTTTGCGCCTTTCCTTGCGAAGGAAGATCTCCAGATAGTCCGCTAAGTCGCTCAGGCCGCTCGCAGTGATGGTTTCGGGGAAGATGAGTGTGACATCGCCGTCATCTAAGGGGAACATGGCCTTCCGCATTCCCTTTGCAGGCGGCTCGGGCGGCTCTTCTTTCGGCAGAGGCATCGTTGGGCGTTCCAAAGGAGCGCCATCTCCACCGAGTGGTCGTTGCTTAACGAAAACGTTGGCGACCTCCAGTCCAACCTCGCTGCCATCGACGAAAACCCATTTCGCGTCGCTCGAAATAGCGCGAACCCGCAACGGTTCCGCGTTAGCAATTACTCCTCCGATTTCGTAATCAACCAAGTCTCCTACTTGAGGGGCGCCAAAACGGGACTCTTCGCCAGGTTCGTTTTGCGACCCCTCGTCAGATTGCCTCTGACCTGCGCTTTGCTTGCTGGCTCCTTCATCAGTGAGTAGCTGCAGGGTGTCCAGGTAGGCCTTTGCTGCCGGCCGAATAGCAGACTGGTTGAAGCCTTTGCGGTTCAGAAATGTTTCAACGCCTTCATACGGCGGAATCATGTCGGGATAGCGGTCCTGCAACTCCCTGAACAAATTTGGTTCAAAGGCGGCAAATCTCAGCTGCTCCCTCTTCTCGGATTCGTGGTCCGGATGTAGGATTGCCTTAGCGCGAGCAGTCACCCGCATTTCGCCTTTTCCTGCCCGTTCGACCAACCCGTACTGTGCCAGCGCGGCCAAGGCTTTGTTGGCTGGGCCGCTAAGTCCCGAATAGCCAATCAGCTTCGCAGCAGCTTCTCGATCAACATTTGCATTCCGATAAAGGCGTTCAATTTTCCTCACCTCGTCCAATGCCTCACCCAAAGACATGTTTGGGTAGGATGGGCTCCGAACAGGCTGTGTCGCTGCGGCCATGTCATTCCTCCTGCGTCTCGTCAGCCTTTTGCCATATCCGAGAAAAAACAGCAATAGCGATTACTCGATGACTTGACGTCATGGCTGCCGATCCCCTATAGTGTCACGTGTGCCCAGTCGACGTAGTGCGACGCACATCGAAAGGCGGTCAGAATTATGGGCTGATGTAACGGAGCCGGCGCCGAGAGCCGGACAAGAAAAGGGCCGACCCAAAGGGCCGGCCCGTGGTTCAATCTCAGCGCCGAAGCGTCGCGATCTCTCCGTGTGGTAACTGAGAAATCGCACTTTCCGGCGCTGACTGCAAGGAAAATGCGATGATTTGGGTTTCCGCCTATCTTCGCGTGCGGTTTGGGCGTGTGGAACACGTCCGGCCGCACTGGCGTTCCTATCCTTTCTAAATAGAAGGGCTTGAGCCGTCGGAGTGCATTGCACCGCTGACTGAATTCAAAACTCTCGCCCCGCTTCGGCGGGGCGTTTTTTTGGAAATTGGGGGTTACCCTAAAACAAGCGGGTGCAGGGACTGCGTCCCTGCCCGCCGGAGGCTCCCTTTCCTCCCTCGTTGCAGCGCGCGCACATCGGGACGCTGTCCTACAGGGCGCTGGTGGCGGTATGATCGGCGTCCGATTGCCCGGGTGCTCTTTCCACTATTGACCCTGTCCAGGCGCGCGTGCGCATGAAGGGCGATTTGTAAGCTTTGTAACCTACAGCGGCGACGGCCGATGAATCGGAATCCGACACGAATCGTCAACAGTGTCAAAAATCACCGGCGCATAAGCGCTTGAAAACAAACGGGTGCAGGGACGAGTCCCTGCCCGCCGGAGGCCCCTCTTTCTTCTCCAACCGCCCTTCAGGGCTGCAGCGCGCCGTCGTGATGCCGCCACAGCTGCACGGTGAAGCGGTCGGCGTTGTCGGTCCAGGCGTGGGCGGGTGTCCAGCCGCTGGCGTGGGCCATCAGGCGGATTTCGGCGGGCGTCCATTTGTGGCTGTTTTCGGTGTGGATGGTCTCGCCCGCGGCCAGGCGGAAATTCTGCCCGGCGGCGGTGAATTGGGTGTCGCGGCGGGCGACCAGGTGCATCTCGATGCGGCCGAGGGCGGCGTTCCAGACGGCACGGTGAGCGAAATCATCGACGCGCACCGTGCCGGCGAGTTCGCGGTTGATGCGGTGGAGGAGGTTGCGGTTGAAGGCGGCGGTGACGCCGGCGGCATCGTCATAGGCGGCCTCCAGCGTGGCCACCGATTTGCCGGCGCCTGGGGCCAGATCGAAGCCGATCACCAGCCAGCTTTCCGGCCCGAGCAGGCTGGCAAAGCCGCGCAGCAGATCGATGGCGGCGCCGGGTGCCAGATTGCCGATGGTGGAGCCGGGGAAGAAGCCCAGGCGCGGCCGCGCGGCCACCTGTGCCGGCAGCGCGAAGGGCCGGGTGAAATCGGCGACCACCGGCAGGATCGGCAGGTGGGGAAACTGCACGGCCAGCGCCGCGGCCGACTGGTTCAGGAATTCGCCAGAGATGTCCACCGGCACATAGGCCGCCGCCGCCAGCGGCCGCAACAGCAGCGGGGTTTTCGCCGATGATCCCGATCCATATTCGATCACCGCCCGCCCCGGCCCCACCGCTGCGGCAATGGCGGCGGCACAATCGGCCAGGATCGCGGCTTCGGTGCGGGTGGGATAATATTCGGGCAGCTGGGTGATCGCTTCAAACAGCGCCGATCCGGCCTCATCATAGAAAAACCGGGCCGGGATGACCTTTTGCGGCTGACGCAACCCGATCAGCACGGCGCGTGCAAAGGCGTCGGCCGTGGCCGGGCCGGCCGGTTCAACCATGTCAGGCATCGCGCGCCAATCGCAGGCCGGTGAATTGCCAGCGCTGGTGGGGGACGAAGAAATTGCGCACGCTGGCCCGCGAACTGCCGCGCGGCGTGGCGCAGCTGGCGCCTTTCAGCACCATCTGCCCGCTCATGAACTTGCCGTTATATTCGCCCACCGCGCCGGGTGCCGGGCGAAAGCCGGGGTAGGGCAGAAACGCCGAGGCCGTCCATTGCCAGCAATCGCCGAACAGCCCGTCGCTGGCGCCCGTCGGCTGCACGGCCGCTGCACTGTCGAGCTGGTGGCCGGCCGCCGCATCCTGGCCGTGCGCGGCGACTTCCCATTCGGCCTCGGTCGGCAACCGGGCGCCGGCCCAGGCCGCAAAGGCGTCGGCTTCAAAATGGCTGATGTGCGTGACCGGCGCGTGCGGTGCCAGCGGCTGCCGGCCGGCCAGCGTCATGCTGGTCCAGCCATCGGTGCCGGCCTGCCAGCGCAATGGCGCCGTGATCGCGCAGCGCTGCACCCAGGCCCAGCCGTCCGACAGCCACAGGCGGGGATCGGTGTAGCCGCCATCCGCGATGAAGGCCTGCCATTCGGCGTTGGTCACCAGCATGTTCGCCAGTTGAAAGGGCCGCAGCAGCACATCGTGCGCCGGCCCCTCGCAATCAAAGGCAAAGCCGCTGCCGGCATGGCCGATCCGCACGATGCCGCCTTCATGGCTTTCCCAGCGACGGGCGCGGGCCGGCGCGTCGATCGGTGGCGCCGGCAGATAGGCCGGCTCCAGCGGATTGGCGGCAAACAGATCGAGGAGATCGGTGAGCAGCAATTCCTGATGCTGCTGTTCGTGATTGATGCCCAGCGTCACCAGCGCCAGCGCGTCCGCATCCAGCCCGGGCAGCGCGGCGGCCAGCGCGTCATCCACATGGCCGCGCCAGGCCAGCACATCGGCCAGCGCCGGCCGGGTGAGCAGGCCGCGCCGATCCCGGGCATGGCGCGGGCCAGCCGCCTCATAATAGCTGTTGAACAGAAAGCCGTAGCGATCATCAAACGGCCGATAGCCTGGCACATTGGCCAGCACGAACGTTTCGAAAAACCAGGTCGTGTGCGCCAGATGCCATTTCGCCGGCGAGGCGTCGGGCATCGACTGCACACTGGCATCGGCATCCGACAGCGGCGCGGCCAGCGCCACGCTCAGGCTGCGGGTGCGGTGCAGGGCAGACTGCAACGACGCCAGATCAACAGTTGCTGTGCCAGTGTTGGTGGCCATGCGGCGGTGCCCTCCCGGTCAGTCAGCAGTTCGCATCGGGCAGCGAAGGCGTTGCACCCTTTGCCTTACCCTCGCCACGGCCAGCCGAAAATGCAAGCCCGGCGGCCGTTGCGACCAGGGCCGGCAGAGCAAGGCAGGCCATCACAGGCCATAGCGCAGCGCGAGCAAGGTCGAGAGCGTGACCACCATCAGCGCAACCAGCGGCAGGCCGGTGCGCAGATAGTCTTTGAACTGATATTCGCCCTCCGACATGATCATCATGTTGGTTTGATAGGCAACGGGCGTCGCATAACAGAGATTGCAGCCAAACAGCACGGCCAGCACCAGCGGTTCGGCCGGCAGGCCCAGCGTGTTGGCCAGGCTGAAGGCAATCGGCGTTCCCACCGCGGCCGCCGTCGCGTTCGATGCGAAATTGGTCAGCACCGTCACGAACAGCATGATCGCGGCCAGCACACCGGCCGCCGGCAGATTCTGCATGCCCGATGCCAGCAGGCCGCCAATCCAGGCAGCCGCACCGCTCACCAGAACGAACTTGCCCAGCGCAATCGAAGCCGCCACCAGTACGATCACCTTGGCCGATAGCGCCCGCCCGACCCGATCAAACTTCACGCAGCCGGTGATGAACATCAGCACGGCGCCGCCCAGCGCCGAAACCGCGATCGGCATGACTCCGGTGCTGGCCAGGCCAACGGCAACCGCCATGATGATCAGCGCCAGGGTGGCCTTGTTCGATCGCGGCATCTCGCGGCCGCCTTCCAGGATCAGCAGGCCGTCGCGGCGGGCAAAGGCCTGGGCGTTGGTGATGGTGCTCAGCACCAACAGCACATCGCCCTCGCGCAGCAACGCCTCGGCTGACTGATCGGCCGTGTCGTGCATCAGCCGGCGCACCCGGTGCACCCCCAGCACCGCCACAGCTTCCAGGCCGGCGGTCTGCAGCGTCAGGCCGATCAGCCGGCTGTCGGGCGCGATGGTCATCTCGATCTGCGCCAGATCCTGTCCGTCCATCGCCGCTTCCCGGCGCAAGCGCGTCAACAGCCAGTCCGGCGCCGGCGTGGCGCCCAGCCGCCGCGCCGCTTCCTCCAGCGCCTCCTGCGAGCCTGACAGGTTCAACCGCGCGTCCGGCAACACGCTGGCATCGCCGCCCGGCGCAATGGCAACATCGCCCGGCAGCATCGCCGCCAGTTGCGCCATTGATTTGCCCAGCGCCGGCGCGTCCGATCCGAAACGGAAGGTGGCATGATACAGCCGCAGCTCTGGCGTGAGCGCGCTGCTGTTATCAGGTAGCAGGCGCGGCATCACCAGCCAGATATAGGGCAAGGCCACTGCGGCTGCCGCCAGCACGATCCCGGTGTAATGGAACACCCCGATCGGTTTCATGCCCAGATCGGTCGCGATCGACACCACCAACAGGTTGGTGGACGTGCCGATCGTCGTCGACATGCCGCCGATCAGGATCGCCGAATTGACCGGGATCAGCGTTTTCGACGCCGGCATGCCCCCCTTGCGCGCCAGCTGCACCAGGATCGGCAGCAGCAGCACCAGCACCGGCGTGTCGTTGATGATCATGCTGGCAAACAAGGCAATCACCAGCGTGACCAGCAGTCCGACCCTGGTGTTGAACCGCCACACCGTGTTGAGCACCCGCGCCGCCGGATCAAGCGCCCCCGTCACCACCAGCCCGCGCCCCAGCACCATCAGTGCGCAGATGGTGATCAGGGCATGATGGCCAAACCCCTCGAACGCCAGCGCCAACCCGTCCTGCGGCGCCGTACCCGGCAGCGGATAGAAATAGAGGCCCAGCGCGAGTGCGCCGATGGTGAGCAGCGAGATGATCTCGATCCGCGCCCGCCCCCGCGCAAACCCCGCAAACATCGCCACCGCCAGCGCGATCGCTGCAATCGCGTGCCAGGGGGGAAAAGCGGCCATCAACAAGATGTAGGCCGGACCCGGCCGCTTGACCACCACGTCCCACACGCGCCGCCGCACCACCCCCACACCCGGCCGCCAGCGGTGGCAAGGCGATTACCCGCGCCTGGGGCGGGGCGGACTGAGGGACGTCAGGTGGAAAGGAAGACGGCTTCCGGCGGGCAGGGTCTGAGAACCTGGGCCCACGTTCGTTGGCATCGCCCCTTTCCCCATCACCCGGGATTTGTTGCAGCGCGCACATCGTGGCGCTGTCCTACAGGGCGCTGGCGGGGTTATAATCGGCGACCGGCCCGCCCGGATGCTCTTTCCACGATTGATCCTGTCCAGACGCGCGTGCGCATGAAGGGCGATTTGTAAGCTTTGTAGCCGACAGCGGCGACGGCCGATGAATCGGAATCCGACACGAATCGTCAACAGTGTCAAAAATCACCGGGGCATAACCGCTTGAAAACAAACGGGTGCAGGGACTGAGTCCCTGCCCGCCGGAGGCTTGGCTGGCTGTCGTTCGCGACAAAAACGGCGAGATTTGGGGAAAGCCTGTGTTTTCAGGCTTGTAGACGGTTCAATCTGTCAAATGTGTCAAATAAGCCGGCAGGCGCCACCCCCTCCACCACGGCCCCTCCACCACCTTCGGTGGTCCCCCTCCCCGTCCTGCGGACAGGGAGGATCAGTCACCCCCGTCCTTCGGGCAGGGAGGAATGGCGGATCAGGGTTTGCGTTCGAACACCACTTTGCCCCGGAACAGCGTCATGTCGGCCTTCATGTCCTTCACCGCGGCGGTGGGGACCGAGTAGGGGTCTCGGTCCCACACGGCGATGTCGGCGGATTTGCCCACGGCGAGCACGCCGGAGTTGTCGGCGCGGATCAGGGGGGCGGCCCAGCGGGTGTAGCTGGTGAGCGCGGTGGTGATGGGGACGGACTCGGCCGTGCCGAAGGGTTGGGCGCCCCACACCTTGCCGCTGGTTTCGCGGGCGGTGGAGGCCCAGAGGCCGAGGCGGGCGGGGAACGGGGTGACGCCGGTGTCGGAGCCGCCGCCCCAGCGGATGCCGTTTTTCACGTAGGTGGCGTAGGGGTTGAGGCGCTGGCTGCGGGCCGGACCGAGGTTGGCGGCGTAAATGTCGCCGATCCACCAGGTGAAGGTGGGCTGGGTTTCGGGGTAGCCGGAGCCATAGTCGCGTTGCAGGGCGGCCATGGTGGCAATCGCGTGATCGGTGGGAATGTTGGCGTGGATGATGGAGAGGCGCAGGTCCTTGGTCGGGTGGGCCTTCAGGGCGTCGGCATAGCCGTCCACCACCCAGTCGATGGCCTTGTCCCCGATCGCATGGGTGCCGATGCCGATGTCTGAATTGATGAACATGGCAATCATCTGGCGATATTCGGCCGGGTCGATCTGGGGATAGCCGCTGTTGCCCCTGGCGATTTCGGTGCGGTGGTGGTTCCAGTCCTCATACATCCAGGCGGTGGGCGCGGCGCCGCTGCCGTCCATGAACAGCTTGACGCCGCAGACGGCGAGGCTGCTGTTCTTCACCGGCGCGATTTCCGCCTTGGCCTGTTTGATTTCGGCCAGCGCCTTGGTGGCCGTGGCCAGGGAGCGGCCGCCGGAAAAGAGCACGCAGGCGTTGATCGGGAATTGGCCGGCCTTCACCAGTCCCAGATAGGCCAGCCAATCCTCGCGGCCGATGGAGGGGTCCTTGAAGCCGGTCATGCCTTCTTCGTGGAGGCGGCGGATCATGTGGGAGAGCGCGGCCTGGCGCTGGGCCACTGTGGGTTCGGGGATGAGGCGGGTGACGAGTTCCTGCGCGGTTTCCTTCATCACGCCGGCGGGGCTGCCATCGGGCAGGCGCTCGATGGTGCCGGCGGTGGGGGTGGCTGTGGCGGCAGTGACGCCGGCCATTTTCAGGGCGAGGCCGTTGGCGACGCCATAATGGCCGGTGGTGTGTTCGAGCCAGACCGGGTTGTCGGGGGAGACGGCGTCGAGATCGGCAGCGGTGGGATAGGTGGTGGTGGCGAACTTGCCTTCATCCCAGCCGACGCCGAGGATCCACTGGCCCTTGGGCGTGGTGGCGACACGGGCCTTCACCGCGGCCACCATGTCCGCCACCGAGCGGGCGCCCGCCAGCGGGATCTGGTTCAGCTCACCCAGGCCGGTGGAGAGGATATGGGCGTGGGTGTCGATCAGCCCGGGGGTGGCGGCGCGGCCATGCAAGTCGATCACCTTCGTCCTGGGGCCGACCAGTTTCTTGATGGCGGCATCGCTGCCCACTGCGCTGATCTTGCCGCTGGTGATGGCGAGGGCCTGCACGACGCTGTCCTTCGCGTCGGCCGTGAGGATGCGGCCGTGGAGGAGGACGGTATCAGCGGGCGCGGCCAGTGCCGGCGAGGCGAGAATCATCGATGCTGCGAGGAATGTCCGGATCATGTCTGCCCCCTGCCCTGTGGTTGCCGGCAGTCTGGCAGTATCTTGACACTCGTCAAGCTGTTGGGGTGGCCCTCAGATGTAGCGCCGGGAGATCGCCGTCAGATCGTCCGCCAGCTCATAGACCATCGGCTGGCCGGTCGGGATTTCCTCGTGGACGATCTCGTCGTCGGACAGGCCGGAGAGGTGCTTGACCAGGGCGCGCAGCGAGTTGCCGTGGGCGGCGATGATGACGCGCTTGCCGGCCTTGAGTTCGGGGGCGATGGCGGCTTCCCAATAGGGCAGCACGCGGGCGATTGTGTCTTTCAGGCTTTCCGCAGTGGGGATGGCAATGCCGGCGTAGCGGCGGTCGGCGGCAAGATCGAAGTCGCCACCGGGGGCGAGCGGCGGCGGCGGCACGTCGAAGCTGCGACGCCAGATCTTCACCTGGTCCTCGCCATATTTGGCGGCGGTGTCGGCCTTGTTGAGCCCGGTGAGGCCGCCATAGTGGCGTTCATTGAGGTGCCAGTCTTTCGTGACCGGCAGCCAGAGGCGGCCCATGCTTTCCAGCGCCAGGTTGAGCGTCTTGATGGCGCGGCTCTGCACGCTGGTGAAGGCGAGATCGAAGTCGAGGCCGGCAGCGGCAATGCGCTGACCCGCGGCGATGGCCTCGGCGATGCCCTGGTCGGTCAGGCCGACGTCCCACCAGCCAGTGAAGCGGTTTTCGAGGTTCCACTGGCTCTGGCCGTGGCGGAGGAGGACGAGTGTCGGCATGGGCAGCGTCTTAGCGGCGGCCTTGGGCAAAGCCAAAAGAAAATGGCCGGGAGGTTTCCCTCCCGGCCATGCTTACGCTGGGTACGCCACTCAGTAGTTGTAGGCGCGTTCGCCGTGATCGTTGATGTCGAGGCCTTCGCGTTCGACATCGGCGGTCGGGCGCAGGCCAATCGTCTTCTTGATGACGAAGAACAGCACGAAGGAGACAAGGCCGGACCAGACCACGGTATAGCCCACGGCGGTGGCCTGGGTGATGACCTGGCCCATCATGTCGTAGGCGCCGGCGGTGGCCGGGAACACGGTGTAGTCAACCCAGCCCTGGCCGCCCAGCGCCGGATCAGCGACAATGCCGGTGCCGATGGCGCCGACGATGCCGCCGATGCCGTGCACGCCGAACACATCGAGCGAGTCGTCATACTTCAGCATCGACTTCACCTTGGAGACGAACAGGAAGCAGATCGGCGAGACGATGAGGCCAAGCAGGATGCTGGTCATCGGCGCGGCAAAACCCGACGCCGGGGTGATGGCGACGAGGCCGGCGACGGCACCCGAGGCAGCGCCCAGCATGGAGGGCTTGCCGTGGACGATCTTGTCGCACAGCGCCCACGACACGGCGGCCGCGGCGGTGGCGACGAAGGTGTTGATGAAGGCCAGGGCAGCAAGGCCGTTGGCTTCCAGGTTGGAGCCGGCGTTGAAACCGAACCAGCCCACCCACAGCAGCGAAGCGCCGATCATGGTCATGGTCAGGCTGTGCGGGGTCAAGGCCTCCTTGCCGTAACCGATGCGCGGGCCGATCACGAGGCAGCCCATCAGGCCGGCGATACCGGCGTTGATGTGGACGACCGTGCCACCAGCGAAGTCCAGCGCGCCCTTCAAGTAGAGCACACCGGCGTCGTCCTTGGCGTCGGACAGGAAGTCAGGGCCAGCGAAATACCAGACCCAGTGGGCGACCGGGAAATAGACGATGGTCAGCCACAGCACGGTGAACACCATCAGGCCGGTGAACTTCACACGTTCGGCAAAGGCGCCAACGATCAGCGCCGGCGTGATGCAGGCGAAGGTCATCTGGAAGATCACATAGGTATATTCGGGGATGTAGACGTTGTTGGAGAACGTCGCGGCATAGGTGCCGACGTTGACGCCCTGCAGGAACGCCTTGGAGAAGCCGCCCACCCACGGCGAACCGCCAGTGAAGGCCATGGAATAGCCGTAGCAGACCCAGAGCAGGGCGGCGACCGAGACGATCATGAACACCTGCATCAGCACGCTGAGCATGTTCTTGGTGCGCACCAGGCCGCCATAGAACAGGGCCAGGGCCGGGATCGACATCAGGAGCACCAACGCGGACGAGACGAGCATCCAGGTGGTGTCACCCTTGTTCACCATGCCCGCCATCTGTTCGGCGGTGGGGGCCTTGATCAGGTCTGCGGCCAGGGCGGGCGCACTGGCAAGGCCCGCCAGCAGCCCGGCGGGCACCAGGGCCAGCGCACGGCGCGGCGAGAGGTCAAAGAGCGGTTTCATCAATTTCCCCTGTTCTGATCCGGACAGCCGTTTCGATACCGGCCACGAAGATCTTGCCATCCCCGATGCTGCCCGTGTGGGCAGCCTGGGTGATGGCATCCACCACGCGGGCGGCATCATCATCTTCCACGACCACTTCGATTTTCAGCTTGGGCACCAGGTTGACGTTATATTCTGCACCCCGATAGATTTCGGTCTGGCCCTTCTGGCGGCCGAATCCGCGCACTTCGGACACGGTCATGCCCTGCACGCTGCACAGCATCAGCGCCTCGCGGACATCTTCCAGTTTGAACGGCTTGATGATTGCCGTGACCAGCTTCATGGCCAAACGCTCATCCTTGTGGTTGCAGTGCAGCAGCCTTGCCGCAGCGCGCGCGGCCGCAACATAAGGCGTTTGCCGCAGCGGCAGGCCGCCGCCGCCGGCTGCGTCAGTGCGGGCTGGCGAGGATGGCGCGGGCGGCGCTGGCATCTTCTTCGGCCACCATCAGGCGGATGCCGGAAATGCCGGGGCCGATCAGGCTGGCGATGCCGGCATCGAACAGCACGGCGGGAATGCCGGCCGAATCGAGCAGGCTGCGCAAGATTTCCGCCTCCACGGGTGAGAAGACAGTTTCAACGCAGGCGAGCGCCATCAGCTGTAAGGCAGCAGCGACGGCGGCGTGACCGGCAGCCCATCGATGGAGCGGTTGCGCTGTTGATATTTGGCCAGGCGTTCGGCCGGCTCTTCCTGGGCGTGGAACTTGCGTAGGGTCTGGCGTTCCTCGACCAGCTTCATCTTGGGCACCGCCCAGCCGCAGCTGGTCTGGGTCGATTCGACGCTGATCACGAAGATTTGGCGCACACCGCGTTCGATGGTGAACTGCGCGGCCAGGCCATCCCATTCCGCATCCTGCGGCAACACGAAGCGGCCGCGGCCATAGATGCGGTAGATCAGCGCCGGCTGATCAAAGGCGCAGAACATGATGGTAATGCGGCCATCGGCGGCCAGGTGCGCGTTGGTTTCATTGCCGCTGCCGCCATAATCGAGATAGGCGCAGCTGCGCCCGTCATTGAGCACACGGAACGTGTCGAGCCCCTTAGGGCTGAGATTGATGCGCGAATCGGGCGCGGCGGTGGCGACGAAAAACACCGGCTGGCGGGCGATGAAGGCCGCGTGATCGGCCGTGATATGATCAAAAAAGTCCGACATGCCGCCCTCCCGCTGTGTTCAGGCGGCCGTGCCGCCGACGGTCAATCCTTCCACCAGCAAGGTCGGCTGGCCAACGCCGGCCGGCACGCTCTGCCCGGCCTTGCCGCAGATACCGACGCCTTCATCGAGCGCCATGTCGTTGCCGATGGCCTTCACCCTGGTGAGCACGTCCGGGCCGTTGCCAATCAGCGTGGCGCCCTTCAGCGGACGGCCAAGCCGGCCATTTTCGATCTCATAGGCCTCGGTGCAGGAAAACACGAATTTGCCGCTGGTGATGTCAACCTGGCCGCCGCCGAAGCTCTTGGTGTAGATGCCCTTCTTGACGCTGGCGAGGATATTGCCCGGGTCTTCATTGCCGCCCAGCATGAAGGTGTTAGTCATGCGTGGCATCGGGGCGTGGGCATAGGATTCGCGGCGGCCGTTGCCGGTGGGGGCGACCCCCATCAGGCGGGCGTTCAGCCGGTCCTGCATATAGCCCTTCAGGATGCCGTCCTCGATCAGCACCGTGCGACCTGTGGGCGTGCCTTCATCGTCCACGGTCAGGCTGCCGCGGCGCTGATCGAGGCTGCCGTCGTCCACCACGGTCACGCCCGGCGCCGCCACGCGCTCGCCGATGCGGCCGGAAAAGGCGCTGGTGCCCTTGCGGTTGAAATCGCCTTCGAGACCGTGGCCGATGGCTTCGTGCAGCAGGATGCCTGGCCAGCCGGGGCCAAGCACGACCGTCATCTCGCCGGCCGGGGTATCGACGGCGTCGAGGTTCACCAGCGACTGCGCCAGCGCGATGTCGATGGCACCTTCCCAGGCATCGTCCTTGAACAGCGCATCATAGAGATAGCGCCCGCCGAGGCCGTGGAAGCCGGTTTCGCGGCGGCCATTCTTTTCGGTGACGATCTGCACGTTCAATCGCACCAGCGGACGAACGTCGCGCACGCGGGTGCCGTCACCGCGCAAGATCTCGACGACGCTCCAACTGCCGAGCAGGCTGGCCGAGACCTGGACGACACGCGGATCACGGGCGCGGGCGGCGGCATCGATCTGCTGCATCAGCGCGACCTTGGCCGAAAAATCCACGCCAGAGAGCGGGTTGGCATCGGTGTAGCGGCGCGCGTTGGTCGGCATCGGCGGCAGCGCCATGGTGCCGCCATGGCCATCGCGCACCACCTTGATGGTGTCAGCGGCGCGGGCAATCGCGGCCTGGCTGAGCTCGTTGGCGTGCGCAAAGGCAGTCATCTCGCCAGCGACGCCGCGCAGGCCGAAGCCCTTCATCGTGTCGAAGCTGGCGGATTTCAGCCGGCCATCATCGAAGGCGAAACTCTCCGACACCGCATATTGCAGATAGAGCTCGCCATCATCGCAGCCATTCAGCGCATCAGCGACCTGGGCGGCAGTGCGGTCCGGATCGAGGCCGGTATCGGTGTAGAACAGCTGGGTGGCATCAGGGGTCGTCATGGCCAAGATATGGGCCAGCGGGGGCAAAAGGGAAAGGGGGGCGGCAATCAGGCCAGCCGCTTGGCGCTCAGCTGAACTTGCAGGTGAGCAGCCAGCGTTCGCCGACACGATCGAAGCTGATGCGGCTGCAGTAATCGAGCACGTCGCGGCCGATCAGGATCCACGGGTCGCGGCCGCGCTTGCGCTTGCGATCGGCGGACACGGTGATCGTGTCCTCATCGTCACTGGCAGTCGACGTTCCCTTCGCAGCCGCATCGATGGCGCGGGCCTGGCTTTCCGACACGCGCACGCCCAACTGCCGCATCGGCAGGCCGGCGATGGTCAGCCCCGATTTCGGTGTCAGCGCCTGGTAAGGCAGCGCGACGCCCGGGAACGGCCGCCAATAGCCGACCGCGTTGGCGCGCTTCGCCAGGCCGGCCTCCACCAGCGCTTCACCGGCGCGGGCGTTCATCACCGTGGTCGGGCTGTTGAGCTCCAGGCTGACATCCACCTCCTCGTCACCGATTCGCGAGGTGATGCCGGTTTCGCCGCTGCCCTTTTTCTTGAGGACAAAAGTCTGGCTGCCTGGCGGCGTCTCTTTCAGGATCACGTCGATGCGGTCGGCCTTCAAAGCGCCGATGGTCAATATGCCATCGGCGTCGCTGGCGATGGCGCGGCTCACCCACACCGCCGGCACCTTCTTCGATGGCAGGCCGGCCGGCGTCATGGTGGCAAGGTTGAAGCGGAAGGTCGCCTCTCCGCCGGGGATCAAGGCGTTCTTGAAGGTGCGCTTGCCAAAGAAGGGAAAGGGCTTCAGTCCGGCGCGGGCGGCCGGATCCATATTGAGGATGAGCGCAGTGTCGAAGCTCAAGGCGATGCGGATGTTGAGCGTCGCCTGCTTCACCGTGACTGGCAGATAGGGGTTGCCGGTTTCGGCCGCGCGCAGCGTAAACACGGCCGGCGGAGCGATCTTGGCCGCGTTCACCGGCACCGCCGCCAGCAGCGCCAGCGCCAGCAGCGCCCTCATCGCTTGTCAGCCGGGCCGCCCGCCAGGATAAAGCGGCGATCGCAATAGCCGCAATCGGCAAAGCCCGACGCATCGATCTGGATCCACACGCGCGGGTGGCCGTCGCCGCCGCGTTCATCGCCATCACAATAGACGCGGGCGGTGTCGGAGACGTAGGTTTCGGGGGCCGGAATGGCGAGGGCGCGGGGCACAGTCATGACCTTATTCTATCAGCGCGGCGCGGCAAAGTCACCCTGCCGCACCCTCCCCTTGCCCCACTTCCCGCCCCGGTCTATCCCCAAGCCATGAGCGACACTGCCATCAGCCTGAAGGGCCTGACCAAGACCTATGCCGGCGGCAAGCAGGCGCTGAAGGGCATCGATCTCGACATCCCGCGCGGCTCCATCTTCGGCCTGCTCGGGCCAAATGGCGCCGGCAAGTCGACTACCATCAACATCCTGGCCGGTCTGGTGAACAAGACCGCCGGCACGGCGCGCATCTGGGGCTTCGACATCGACGAGCATCCCAGGAACGCCAAGGCCAGCATCGGCATCGTGCCGCAGGAACTGGTGTTCGATGCCTTCTTCACGCCGTTCGAAACGCTGGAATTGCAGGCCGGCCTGTTCGGCGTTCCCAGGGCGCAGCGCCGCACGATGGAGTTGCTCAAGGCCGTGCGCCTCGACGACAAGGCGCATGTCTATTCGCGGACACTGTCAGGCGGGATGAAGCGGCGGCTGCTGGTGGCCAAGGCACTGGTGCACAACCCGCCCGTGCTGGTGCTGGATGAACCGACGGCGGGCGTGGATATCGAGCTCAGGCAATTGCTGTGGGATTATGTCCGCACCCTGCACGCGGCCGGCACCACCATCGTGCTGACCACCCATTATCTCGAGGAAGCCGAGAGCCTGTGCGACCGCATCGCCATCATCAACCATGGCGAAGTGGTGGCCAATGACGAGACGGCCAAGCTGCTCGGCACCACTGGCGACAAGGTGCTGGAAGTGGTGGTGGACCGCGATCTTGCCGCCGTGCCGCCGGCGCTGGCCGGGTGCAAGGCGGTCGAAATGAAGGGCCCGCGCACGCTGGTCATCACCTATGACAAGCGCACCAACAATGCCGGTGCTGTTCTGGCGATGGTGGGTGCTGCCGAGCTGGGCGTGGTCGATGTCTCCACCCGCGAGGCCGATCTGGAAGACGTCTTCCTGGAATTGACCAGTGGCAAGACTGCCGCCTGAGGCCCGCCATTTCGATGCCATCGTCATCGGATCGGGCGCGGCCGGGCTGACGGCGGCGTTGCACCTGGCCGAACGCGGGACCGTAGCTGTGCTGGCCAAGGGCGATCTGGCCGACGGATCCACTGCGTGGGCGCAAGGCGGCATCGCGGCGGTGCTCGATGCCGGTGACACGGTGGAAGCCCATGTCGAAGACACGATGGTGGCCGGCGCCGGGCTCAATCACCGCGCCACGGTGGAATATGTCGCCGCCAATGCCAGTGCCGCGATTGATCGGCTGGCAGCGTTGGGCGTGCCGTTCAACCCGGGCGAGACGGTCTCCGAACGCTGGCACCTTACCCGTGAAGGCGGCCACAGCCATCGCCGCATCGTGCATGTTGATGATGCCACCGGATGGGCGGTGAGCCAGGCGCTGATCAAGGCGGCGCAGGCGCACCCCAACATAACACTGGTGCCGCACATGGCCGCGGTGGATCTGATCACCCATCGCCACGTGCTGCACGAACGCTTCCCGGCGCGACGCTGCCATGGCGTCTATGCGCTGGATGTGAAGAAGCGCCATGTCGTGCGCTTCCTGGCGCCGGCCACCGTGCTGGCCACCGGCGGGGCGAGCCGCGTCTATCTTTATTCCACCAACCCCGATGGCGCGACCGGGGACGGCATCGCCATGGCCTGGCGCGCCGGCTGCCGTGTGTCGAACATGGAATTCAACCAGTTCCACCCGACCTGCCTCTATCACCCCAAGGTGCGCAATTTCCTGATCACCGAAGCCGCGCGCGGTGAAGGCGGCCAGTTGAAGCTGCCCGACGGCAGCCGTTTCATGGACCGTTATGACGAGCGGCTGGAACTGGCGCCGCGCGACGTGGTGGCCCGCGCCATCGATGCCGAAATGAAGCGGCTCGGTCTTGAACATGTGCTGCTCGATCTCACCCATCTCGGCGCCGATTTCGTTACCTACCATTTCCCCACCATCCACGCCCGTCTGCTGGAACTGGACATTGATTGCACGCGCGTGCCGATCCCGGTGGTGCCGGCCGCGCACTACAGTTGCGGCGGCGTGATGGTCGATCTGGACGGCCGCACCGATCTTGATGGCCTGTGGGCGGCTGGCGAAGTGACACAGAGCGGCCTGCACGGCGCCAACCGGCTGGCGTCGAACTCGCTGTTGGAATGTCTGGTGTTCGGCCAGGCCGTGGCCGACGATATCAATGCCCAGCGAATCCACGCCGCTTCCGCCCCGGCGGCGGCGCCCGAGGTGAAACCGTGGGATGAAAGCCGGGTGACCGACAGCGACGAGGAAGTGGTGATCGCCCACAACTGGGACGAGATCAGGCGCACCATGTGGGATTATGTCGGCATCGTGCGCACCGATAAGAGGCTGGAGCGCGCGGCCCACCGGGTGAAGAATCTGCGCAAGGAAGTGCAGGACTATTACGGCAATTTCCGCGTCACGGCCGACCTGATCGAACTCAGGAACCTGGTGACCGTGGCCGATCTGATCGTGCGCTCTGCCCGGCGCCGCCGCGAAAGCCGCGGGCTGCATTACAGCACCGATTATCCCGGGCTTGCCACCGAGGCTGTGGACACCATCCTCGATCCCAGCCTGACCCGCGAAGCGTGAAATTCAGGGCCTAGGCTGCAGCCTGGCGCGGTTCCGGGAACGGCTTGGGCTGGCCATAAAGGAAGCCCTGGGCCAGGTCGCAGCCCATTCGGCCCAGCACCGTGGCCTGGCTTTCGGTTTCGACGCCCTCTGCCACCACCTGCTTGCCCATGCTGTGCGCCAGATCGATGGTGGCACGCACCACCTGCTGGTTTCCGGCTGATTCTGCCAGCCGGGCGATGAAGCTGCGATCGATCTTGACGATGTTTGCCGGCACGTCGCGCAGCTGGATAAGGCTGGCGTGGCCGGTGCCGAAATCGTCCAGCGCCACGCCAACCCCGGCATCGCGCAGACATTCCAGCGCCTCGATCAGGGCGCCGCCCAGGCCGCCCATCACCACGGCTTCGGTCACTTCCACCACAAGCGCCTGCGGCGGCAGCCGGTGGCGGGCCAGTTCGTCAAGCACCGCAACTGCGGCCGCCGTGCCCTGCAACTGGCTGCCGACGAAGTTGATCGACATGGTCAGTTCTTCGCCTTCGGCGCGCAGCCGCGCCGCCTGTTCCAGTGCCGATTGCAGCACGAAGGCTTGCAGTGTCGGCAGCATGGTCGATTCGCGCAGCACGTCAGCAAAATCGCCGGGGCTCAGCAGGCCCAGGCGCGGATGTTGCCACCGCAGCAGCGCCTCGTGGCCAACCAGCGTGCCATCGAGCTCCACGACCTTCAGATAGTGCAGCAGGAACTGGCCAGTGGCGAGACCAACCCGGGCTTCGGACAGCAGCCGGGTGCGGGCTTCGGCCGCATCGGCCATGCTGGCATCATAGCTGCGCCAGCACCCGCGGCCGGCTGCCTTGGCCCGATACAGCGCGAGATCGGCCTGCTTGAAGATGCGCGACAGCGAGACATTGCTGTCATCCGACGAACTGTGGCCAGCGCAGATCGAGATGGTGAGATTATGCCCCGAATGGCGCAGCGGCACGCCCGACGACAGCGCAATCATCTGGCGGACAGCCGGCAGGCGATCGCGGGCCTCGCCGGTCAGCAGGATGACGAACTCATCGCCGCCGACGCGGGCGATGCTGGCTTCCGGGCCAGCCGCAGCGGTCAGCCGTTCGGCCACCGCGACAATCAGCGCGTCACCGGCATCATGGCCGGCCATGTCGTTGGTCTGCTTCAGGAAGTCGATATCGATGGCGATCACGTCGATGCCGCCCTGGCGGGCCAGCGGCTGATCCAGCATGTTCTGGAACAGCGCGCGATTGCCCAGGCCGGTGAGCGGATCGGTGGTTGCCACGCGGAACAGGGTTTCACGCTCGGCATCGGCAGCGTCGGCATCGCGGCGCAGCTGGCGGAAGCGATCGGCAATTGCGAGGGAAAGCAGCAGCGATTCCCAACCGATGGCAGAGAAGCCGGCGAGATCGACCAGATCATCCTGGGGCAGCAGGCCGAAATTGCGGAACAGGCGCAGCACCAGCACGGCCAGCGCCGGCAGCCAGCCGGCCAGATAATACCAGATCGCTCGGCTGCCGTTGATCGCGGCCAATGCTGCGCCGGCGGCCAGGCTGAGCGTGACCGCCACCAGCGCAAGGTTGAGCAGCAGGTCGCCAAGGGCGGCCGGGAAGACCACATCGAAGGCGGCCAGCACCGCGCTCACCGCGACAGCCATGCCGGCGATCTGGCCGAACTCGACCAGCCAGGGCGGTATTTTGTCCTTCTCGATCAGGCTGAAGAAGAAGGCGGCGCCCGACACGACGATCAGCCCCAGCAGCAGATAGGACGTGCGCACCGACGCCGGGCCGGCGAGGAACGGGAAGATGTTGAGGATCGAGCCCGTCCACACCAGCAGATAGGCAAGGCTGCCGGCAAGCCAGACGACATACCAGCGTTGGAAGCCGGTGCGCAGCCAAGTGAGCAGGAACATGTTGTAGACAAAGGCCGAAAACAACATGCCCATGACCAGCGCCACCTGCACCGACCAGCGCAGCACATGGCTCTGGTGACTGGCGTCGTCCATCGCCTTGATGGTGCGCAGCAGGGCAGGCGAATCCAGGTTGCGATAGCCGATCTGCAGCGCGGTCACATCGCGGCCGGCAACCGGCACCACGAAGCGCAGATTATTGCCGAGCGTCCAGTTGTGCTGCAGCGCGAACTGGCCGCGGCGCAGCACCGACACGCCGTCCCTGTGCACGACGCGGATCTCGATGGCGCTGAAACGGGTGTTGTCGACAATCAGATTCCAGCTGGCGGGCATTCCGGCCAGGCGGGTGGTGTCCACGGCGAACCAGGTCCAGCGCCCGGCTTCAGCCTGTGATCCAGTTGTCGGCGTTGCCGCCGCACCAGTGCTGCCGGACGGACACGGCGCAGCACTGCACCCGCCTTGCATCGTGTAAGCCAGCTGCACCGTTTCCGCACGCGCCGGCGCTGCCAGCAGTGCGAGAAACAGACCCAACGCCAGAACAGCCAGACCCCATGACTGCCTTGCGAAGGGGACCATCCGGTTCAGGCGAACCGGCTTCGGTCTGCTGCTCTTGCGCAACATTCCGTCCATTCTTTGCCCCTCGTCGAATCGGGACATAGAAGGAAAGGCGTTTAAGAACGATTACCTGAGCAGTTTATGTGACATTTCAACGAATAAGCCGGCCTATATTGGCTGATTTTCAGCCCATGAATTGCCGCACATCGGTGAGTCGGCCAGTGATCGCCGCCGCCGCCGCCATCGCC
The DNA here is from genome assembly GCF_009733735.1 of Sandarakinorhabdus oryzae. Taxonomy (GTDB): domain Bacteria; phylum Pseudomonadota; class Alphaproteobacteria; order Sphingomonadales; family Sphingomonadaceae; genus Sandarakinorhabdus; species Sandarakinorhabdus oryzae. Next base: position 22,485 of record NZ_WNJP01000005.1, read on the forward strand.
GGTGACACCAGGTGCGTGCGCGCGCCAGGCCCTTGGCGGCCCACGAAATTCCGATTCGAGGTCGAGGCGCAGCGCTCGCCCGCCGGCACCTGATCGGGATTCATGCCCAGGCACATCGAACAGCCGGGCTCCCGCCATTCAAAGCCAGCGTCGATGAAGATGCGGTCCAGCCCCTCGGCCTCGGCCTGGCGCTTGACGAGACCGGAGCCCGGCACGATCAGCGCCTGGCGGATGTTGCCGGCCAGCCTGTGGCCCTGCACCACGGCGGCGGCGACGCGCAGATCCTCGATGCGGCTGTTGGTGCAGCTGCCGATGAAGATATTCTCCACGGCCACATCTTCCATGCGGGTACCGGGAGTGAGGCCCATGTAATCCAGGCTCTTGGCCGCCGCCTCGCGCTTGGCGGCATCGGCAAAGCTGGCGGGATCGGGCACGGTGCCGGTGATCGCCACCACGTCTTCTGGGCTGGTGCCCCAGGTGACGAGCGGCGCGATGGCGCTGCCGTCGATCACGACGCGCTTGTCATAGGTGGCGCCCGGATCGGTCTTCAGCGTTTTCCACCAGGCCAGCGCCTTGTCCCACGCCTCGCCGGTCGGCGCCCGCGGCCGGCCCGCAACATAAGCGAAAGTCTTTTCATCCGGCGCGATCAGCCCGGCGCGGGCGCCGGCCTCGATCGCCATGTTGCACAGGGTCATGCGCCCTTCCATGGAGAGCGCCTCGATCACCGGGCCGGTATATTCGATCACATGCCCGGCGCCGCCGCCCGAACCGAGCACGCCGCACACGGCGAGTGCGACATCCTTGGCGGAGACCGAGAAGCCCAGTTCGCCCGTCACATGCACTTCCAGCGATTTCGACTGGCGCAGCAAGAGCGTTTGCGTGGCAAACACATGCTCCACTTCCGACGTGCCGATGCCAAAGGCCAGTGCGCCGAACGCACCATGGGTGGCGGTGTGGCTGTCGCCGCACACCATGGTGACGCCCGGCAGGGTGAAGCCCTGTTCCGGGCCAATGACGTGAACGATGCCCTGTTCCGGCGCATCGATATTGTAGAGCTCGACGCCGAAATCGGCGCAGTTCTGCACCAGCGCTTCCAGCTGCGCCTTCGACATCGGATCAAGAATAGGCAACCGGCGATCAGTGGTCGGCACATTATGATCGGGCACGGCCAGCGTCAGATCGGGCCGGCGCAGCTTGCGGCCAGCGAGGCGCAGCGATTCAAATGCCTGCGGGGTCGTCACCTCGTGGATCAGGTGGCGATCGATGAAGATCAGCGCGGTGCCGTCGTCGAGCGACTGGACGACATGATCATCCCAGATCTTCTGGTAGAGGGTGCGGGGGGTGCTGGTCATGGGGGCGGCTCTGCCAAGGCTTTCAGGCAAAATCCAGCGGCATTTCGGCGCCGCCATTTTTGTCGTTTTTGACACTTCGTATCGAATCTGGAAAAATCAGGCCGGTCCGGATTGTTCGCCATTGCGGCCAAGCGATTGATGATAATGACAGATTCGGCCTGTGTAGGACAGGATTTCAGACCCTGTTGGAAATCGCGCCAAGCGCCGCGATCAGCGTGTCCACCTCGTCCAGACTGTTATAGTGGGTGAAGCCCACCCGCACCGCACCCCGTTCCCGCAAGCCCAGCACGCCGGCCGGTTCCCACGCATAATAATAACCGTTCCAGACGAAGATGTTGCGGGCGGCAAGCTCAGCCGCAATGGCATCGGCACTGTGGCCTTCGATCTCGAATGTGAAGGTCGCCACCCGCTCGTGCAGCCGGTTGGCGTTAGCGATGCCGTGCAGCGTGACGCCCGACACCGTGGCGATGCCGGTCAGGAAACGCCGCATCAGCTCGGTCTCGTGCGCCTGTGCCGCCCCAAGCCCGGCGACCAGCCGCTGCCTGAGCGGCGCGTCGGCGCGCACCGTGCCGGCGGCTTCCCCCAGCCAGGCCAGATGCGCGATCGCCGCCGTGGTGCCGGCCATGGCTTCGAAGCTGGGGGTGCCGGGCATCAGCCGCGTCGGCATCTCGTCAACCGACGGGCGCACTTTCAGCGGCCGGATCAGGCCCTGAAGACGCTTTGAAATATACATCACGCCCAGGTGCGGCCCGAAGAATTTGTAGGCCGATGCCGCCATCAGGTCGCAGCCGATGGCGCCGACATCCAATGCAATGTGCGGCGCGGACTGCACGGCATCGACAATGCTCACCGCCCCCACCGCGCGGGCGGCGGCGCAGACGGCGGCGACATCGTTGATGGTGCCCAGGAAATTGCTGGCATGGCCCACGGCAACGGCGCGGGTGCGGCTGTCGATCAGCTCGCCAAGCGTTTCCAGTTTCAGTGCGAAGGTTTCGCGGTCCCACTCCAGGAAGCGCACCTCCACCCCACGCGCCTCGGCGGCCTGCAGCCAGGGCGAGACATTGGCGTCATGGTCCATGCGGGTGAGGAGGATATTGTCGCCGGCCTGCCAGTTGGCGGCGATCAACGGCGCCATCTGGAAGAACAGGCTGGTGGTGTTGAGGCCGAAGATCACTTCGTCTTCGGCGCAGTTGAACAGCGCGGCGGCGGCGGCCAGCGCGGCTTCGACGATGGCGCCCGTGGCGACGCTGGTGCGGAAGCTGCCGCCATCATTGGCACAGGCGGCGATCATGGTGTGGCTCATCGCCTCCACCACCCGGCCCGCAACCTGGGTGCCGGCCGGCGCATCGAGATAGAGGCGGGGGCGCCCATCATCGCGCAAGGCCAGCGCCGGAAAGGCAGCGCGCACCACGTCGATCGGCAAGTTCATTCTGGCTCCCCCGCTTGTCTGCGGGAGGCTTATTGGCCCAGCGCGTCCACCGCGGCAAGCACCGCTTCGGGCTGCGGGCGCACACGGTAATTTTCTTCCATCAGCCGGGCGCGAATGATGCCCTTGCGATCGATCACATAGACCGCCGGGCGCGGCACGCCATAGGCGCGGTTGCCGGCCGGATAGGCCGGGTCGCGCAGCTGCCAGCCATCGATCACCTGGGATTTGGGATCCGACAGCAAGGGCCAGCCGATCTTGCGCTCCACGGCGAACTTGGCGAGCACTTCAGGCGAATCATAGGACAGGCCAACCAGCGCATAGCCCTTGGCAGAGAGCGCCGCAGCCGCCTTGTCGTTCATGGCGATCAGTTGCGCCTTGCAATAGGGGCACCAGGAAGCGGAGCGGAAGAACATCAGCACCGTGCCCTTGCGGCCCGCCACCTGTTTCAGCGAGCGGGTCTTGCCGCTGATATCAGTGCCGGAAACGGCGGGCGCCTTCTCGCCCACGGCGGGAATGGCGGCGGCCGGCGCGGCGATGACGGTGAGGGCGATGAGGGCGGGAATGATGCGCATGCCAGCCATTCGCACCAGCTCCGCGAAAAGTTGCAGCGCCCTATTCGTCATCGAGCAGCGGCAGTTGCACCTGGTCCGCCGGCGGGATCAGGCCGAGATGCTTCCAGGCCGGGCCGTTGAGCATGCGGCCGCGCGCGGTGCGGGCGATCAGGCCCTGCTGGATCAGGAACGGCTCGATCACGTCTTCCACCGTGTCGCGCGCTTCCGACAGGCCAGCGGCCAGCGTCTCGATGCCGACCGGGCCGCCGCGATAAATGTCGGCGATCATCATCAGATAGCGTCGGTCCATGGCATCGAGGCCGAGGCGATCGACTTCAAGCCGGCTGAGCGACGCATCGGCCAGCCGCGCATCCACCGGCTTGCCACCGGCAAAATCGCGCACGCGCCGCAGCAGGCGCCCGGCGATGCGCGGCGTGCCGCGGGCGCGAGCGGCAATCTCGCGCGCGCCATCGGCAGTGAGTTGCAGCTCCAGCAACCGCGCGGCGCGGGTGACGACCTGTTCCAGCTCATCGACATTGTAGAAATTCAGCCGCAGCGGGATGCCGAAGCGGTCGCGCAGCGGTGTCGTCAGCAGCCCGGCGCGGGTGGTGGCGCCGACGAGCGTGAACGGCGGCAGATCGATGCGCACGCTGCGCGCCGACGGGCCTTCGCCGATCATGATGTCGAGCACCCGGTCTTCCATGGCCGGATAGAGGATTTCCTCCACTGCCGGTGACATGCGGTGGATTTCATCGATGAACAGCACGTCGTGCGGTTCAAGATTGGTGAGGATCGCCGCAAGGTCGCCGGCCTTGGCGATGACGGGGCCGGAGGTGGCGCGGAAGCCCACACCAAGCTCGCGCGCAACGATCTGCGCCAGCGTGGTCTTGCCCAGGCCGGGCGGGCCGTGCAGCAGCACATGGTCCATGGCCTCGCCGCGCGACCGTGCCGCTGCGATGAACACGCCGAGATTTTCGCGCAGGGACTGCTGGCCGATGAACTCGTCCAGCCCCTTCGGTCGCAGCGCGGCGTCGATGTCGTCAGGGCGACGTTGCGGGGAGAGATCGGCGGTCATGGGCGAGCCGTCTTAGCGCGCGCTCTTCTTCAAAGCTACGCGCACCACGTCGTTGAGGCCGGCCCCCTCGCCCAGTTCGGCCAGCGCTTCGGAGACGGCGCGGCTGGCGTCCATCGGTTTGAAGCCCAGCGCTGCGAGCGCCGAGACGGCGTCCTCGACGATCCGGGCGCCGGCCGTCACCGGCAGTGGCGCCCCGGCGACAAGCGCCACGCCGCCCATCTTGCCGTTCAGTTCATTGGCGATGCGCGCCGCTAGCTTCGGCCCGACACCATTGGCGCGCGCCAGTGAGGCGGCATCGCCGGCTGCCACCGCGTGCGCGACCTGGTCCGGAGTGAGCACGGAGAGGATATTAAGCGCAACGCGGCCGCCCACGCCCTGCACGGTGATCAGCGCGCGGAAGGCCGCCAGCTCGGATTCCGACGGGCAGCCGAACAGGGTGATGGCATCCTCGCGCACCTGCGTTTCGATGTGCATGGCGATGGGCTGGCCGACGGACAATGTGGCCAGGGTGCGGGTGGAGGCCTGCACCAGATAGCCGACGCCGTTCACGTCCATCACCAGCGCGTCGGCCGACACGCTGTCCACCAGGCCTTTCAGTCGCGCGATCATTGCATCAACTCACGCATGCTTTTCACCAGGTGCGCGTGGGCAATGGCCACCGCCAGCGCGTCAGAGGCATCGCTGCCAGCAATTTGCGCGCCCGGCAACAGCCGTTCCACCATCGCCTGCACCTGGGGCTTTTCGGCTGCGCCTGTGCCGGTCAGCGCTTTCTTGACGGCACGGGTCGAATGCTCGCCCACCATCAGGCGCGCCCGCCCGACACACAGCAGTGCCACACCGCGCGCCTGCACCAGCTTGATCGCAGACTGGGGATTGGAATTGACGAACACCTCCTCCACAGCCGCTTCGGTGGGCTGGTGGGCGGCGATCACCGCCATCAACTCGTCGTGCAGCAGCCGCAGCCGCTCCACCATCGGTTCGGTGACCCGGGTCTTGATGGTGCCGTTGGCGATGTGCCGCAGCCGGTTGCCCTCGGCCACGATCACCCCCCAGCCAGTGGCGGCCAGGCCGGGATCAAGGCCGATGATGGTCCTCACGGCCTGGTGGGCGCTCCGTTCGTCAAGGTCACAAACGTCTCGCTGCGCAGTTTCCAGCCCTGGGAAGTCGGCACCCAAACTGCCAGATATTCGCCGCTGAAGCGGCCATTGACGCTGCCGCCTGACCAGTGGCCGCGCTCCATGGCGCGCACGGGCGGGGTGGCGACGGTCACCACGTCGGGCGTGCGCACGAAGCCGAGGAAGCCCGGCGTCTTGAAACTGCGGGCGAAATAGTCGGTCATGGCCTCCGCGCCGCTGATCACTTCGCCGCCGCTGCCAGCGATGCCGACATAGGGATCGCCCAGCGCGGCGCGCACGCCGGCGGGGTCGCGGGCGGCTATGGCGGCGTTGTAGGCAGCCCGAGCGGCCCTGATTTCGGCCACCGGGTCGGCCGCGGCGGGGGTGGCCATGATCATCAACAGCGCCGCCAGCTTCACAGCGCGGCCATCACGTCGTCGGGCACGTCGTAATTGCCCCACACCGTCTGGATATCATCATCCTCTTCCAGCGCGTCGATCAGCTTCATCAGCTGCGCGGCGTCTTCGGCGCCCACGGTCACCATCGTGCCCGGCTTCCAGCCCAGCCTGGCCTGGCCGCTGTCGCCCAGCACCGGCTCCAGCGCGCGGGCGACGTCATGCAGCGTCTCGATGCCGACCCAGATTTCGTGGCCGTCCTCGCTCGACTGCACATCGTCGGCGCCGGCTTCCAGCGCGGCTTCGAACACGGCATCGGCGCTGCCGGCGGTGGCCGGATAGGAAATCAGCCCCAGCCGCTCGAAGCCGTGGGACACGCTGCCCGAGGCGCCGAGGTTGCCGCCATTCTTGGCCATGATTGTGCGCACGTTGGTGGCGGTGCGGTTGCGGTTGTCGGTCAGGCTCTCGATGATCAGGGAAACGCCGCCGGGGCCGAAGCCTTCGTAGCGCACTTCCTCATAGTTGGCGGTGTCGCCTCCCTGCGATTTGTCGATGGCGCGCTGGATATTGTCCTTGGGCATGCCTTCAACGCGGGCGGCGAGCACGGCGGCGCGCAGGCGCGGATTGTTCGCCGGATCGGGCATGCCCATCTTGGCCGCCACGGTGATTTCGCGGGAGAGCTTGGAAAACAGGGCGCTGCGCTTTTTGTCCTGCGCGCCCTTCCTATGCATGATGTTCTTGAATTTGCTGTGGCCGGCCATGATCGTTCAACTGGTTGGAAACGGGATGGCAGCGGCCTTAGCAACCCGTCCGCCAAACGGCAATCAGCCCAGCTTCACCGCCGTGCCGACCGCGCCCACCATCAGCATCGAATCCGATGCGCCCAGCGCGGCATAGCTGATCTGCACGCCGATCACGGCATCAGCCCCCAGCGCCAGCGCCCGATCGGACATTTCACGCAAGGCTTCCTCGCGGGCATCCTGCATGACGGTCTCATAGGAACCGGACCGGCCGCCGACGATATCGCGGATGCTGGCGAACAGGTCGCGGAAGATATTGGCGCCCATGATGGCTTCACCGGCGACGATGCCGAGATGATGCGTCGCCATGCGGCCTTCGACCGTCGGCGTGGTGGTGACGATCAGGTTCGGCATGCCGGTCTCCTTCAGGCCAGGGTGGCGAGTGCCTGTTTCAGCATAACGCCGCACAAGTGCGCGCGATACTCGGCACTGGCGTGGATGTCGCTGTTGAGATCATCGGCGGCCAGCACCAGGCCCGCTGTATCGGTGCCGGCGTTCAACGCGGCTTCGGCGTCCGTCCAACGGAACACGCCCGGCCCTGCCCCCGTCACCGCCACGCGCCAGCCACCAGCATGGCGGGCGACATAGACGCCGACCATCGCATAGCGCGACGCCGGATGGCGGAACTTGGCATAGGAAGATTGCTGCGGGATGGCGAAACCGACGCGGGTGATGATCTCGCTTTCGGCCAGCGCCGTGGTGAACATGCCCTGGAAGAAATCATCGGCCGTGTGGCTGCCGCGATCGGTCTCGATCACCGCGTCCAGCGCCAGCGCGGCGGCGGGATAATCGGCGGCGGGGTCATTGTTGGCCAGGCTGCCGCCCAGCGTGCCGCGGTTGCGCACCTGCGCGTCGCCGATGCCGGCGGCCAGGCAGGCGAGGCCCGGAATGGCGGTGGCGCCGGTGGCAACATCGGCATGGCGGGTGGTGGCGCCGATCCACAGCCGGTCGCCGTCCCGGCTGATGCCGGAAAGGCCAAGGCCTGTCAGATCCACGAGCGCATCGGGCATGCGCAGCCGCGATTTCATGGCCGGGATCAGCGTGTGGCCACCGGCGAGATAGGCGGCTTCGCCATCGGTGCCGGCAAAGGCGGCGGTGGCTGCCGAAACGCTGGCCGGGCGGTGCAGGGCAAAATCACGCATGGGCCGTCTCCATCGCAGCCGCGCCGGCGACGATTGCCTTCACGATATTGATATAGCCCGTGCAGCGGCACAGATTGCCTTCGAGCTCATGCGTGACCAGTTCCGGCGTCAGCTTAGTGCCATGCTTGCGCACGATTTCGAGGCCGGCCATCACCATCCCCGGCGTGCAGAAACCGCACTGCAGGCCATGAGCGTCGCGGAACGCCGCCTGCATGGGGTGCAGGGCGGCTTCGCTGCCGATCCCTTCAATGGTGGTGACGCTCGATCCATGCGCCTGCGCGGCCAGCATGGTGCAGGCCTTCACGGCCGCGCCGTCCACCAGCACGTTGCAGGCACCGCACTGGCTGGTGTCGCAGCCGATGTGAGTGCCAGTCAGCCCGAGCTGGTCGCGCAGCACCTCCACCAGCAGGCTGGCCGCCGGTGCCTCCACGCTGTGGCTCTCGCCGTTGATGGTCAGCGTCATCTGCATCAGCTCTTCCCCTTGTGTGGCCAGCTTAGGGGCCAGACCGCCCGGCAATCAAGCCCGGCTGGCCAACATCTGCTTCAAGCCTTCGGCCTGCTCGGCAATCGCCTGCGCGCCCAGTGCACTGGCCTTGGCGCGGGCCCACCAGGCCGCCAGGCCCGGCCGGGCGGCAATCAGCGCCTTGGTCGGCATCGGGCCGTCGAGCGCATCCAGGAAGAAGAACAGCGGGATCAGCGCCGCATCGGCCTGGGTAAAGCTGCTGCCAAAGGCAAATTCGTCAGCAGCGTTGCGGTAATGCTCGATATAGCCCAGCGCCTCGCCCATGCCTTTCAGCGCATCCGGCACGCCGGCCGGGTTCTCGCGGCCGCGGAACAGCCCGCCCAGCTGCGGCACCACATAGGTATCGGCCAGCCGCACCAGCAGCCGCACCTTCGCGGCACCGGCGGCATCGGCCGGCACCAGCTTCGGGCCCGGCAGCGCCATGTCGAGATAATCGGCAATGACCTGGCTTTCCGGCAGCGCCAGATCGCCATCGACCAGCAGCGGCATCTTCCCCGTCGGGCACAGCGCCAGATATTCCGGGCACTTGATGCCGCCTTCGAACTGCGCCAGCGTCACTTCGGCAACCTTGGCGCGGCTCACCAGCAGCGGCCGCATCACGAACGGCGACAGCTTGCCCCCATAAAGGATCATGTCATTCCCCCCAATTACAGGCCGATGGCGGCCCTGTAGGTTTCCAGCAGCGCCTCGGCCTCCTGCCGCGCCGCCGTCTCCATCTTCCTGAGCCGCACCAGCGTCTTCATCGTCTTGATGTCGAACCCGGTCGCCTTGGCTTCGGCATAGACGTCCTTGATGTCGTCGGCGATGCCCTTCTTTTCCTCTTCCAGCGTCTCGATGCGCTCGATGAACAGGCGCAGCTGGGTGGCGGACACGTTTTCTTCGCTCATGGTGGTCCCTGAAGTGAATTGAGATGCTGAGCGGGTTATCTGACCGCCTCGTTCTTCGCCAGCGATTCGGCCATCAGGTCCAGCTGCGCTTGCGTGGCCGGCTGCTGGTAGCGTTCCTTCCACGCGGCCTGGCTCATGCCATAGACGTGCGTGCGGCCCTCGTCCTTGCTCAGTGCCAGGCCCATCGCCTCGGCCTCCTCGTGCAACCAGTCGCCCAGGCAGTTGCGGCAGAAACCGCTCCAGCCCATCAGGTCGATATTCTGCACGTCACTGCGTTGGCGCAGGTGCTGCACCAGCCGGCGAAAGGCTGCGGCTTCAAGCCGTTCCCGCACTGCATCATCGGCAAATATGGTCATCGTCTTGTCTCTCTCCTGTGGCAATGCGCCGCATCAGCCGCTAGGGTGGCGGCGACTTCGAATAACGGGACGCAGTATGAGCCGACATCTTCAACCGCGGGGCCGCCGGGTCAAGGTGCTTGCCACGCTGGGGCCAGCCTCGAGCAGCGAGGAGATGATCAGCCGCCTGCACGCCGCCGGTGCCGATGCCTTTCGCGTCAACATGAGCCACGGCAGCCACGAGAGCCAGGGCCGGCTGATCGAGGCGGTGCGTGCGGTGGAAAAGGCCAATGGCCGGCCGATCGCCATCCTGGCCGATCTGCAGGGTCCCAAGCTGCGGGTGGGCCGTGTGGCTGGCGGCAGTGCGGAGCTGGCGAAAGGCCAGGCCTTCCGCTTCGATCGCCATGCCACGCCGGGCGACGCGGCGCGCGTGTGCCTGCCGCACAAGGAGATCTTTGCTGCGCTGCGCCCCGGTGCGCGCCTGCTGGTGGACGACGGCAAGATCGTGCTGCGCGCCACCGCGGTGTCGGCTGACGCCATCGACTGCGTGGTGGAGGTGCCCGGCACCATCAAGGACAACAAGGGCGTCAACGTGCCCGACGTGGTGGTGCCGCTGCCGGCGCTGACGCCGAAAGACCGTGCCGATCTGGCCTTCGCGCTGGATTGCGGGGTGGACTGGATCGCGCTCAGTTTCGTGCAGCGCCCCGAAGACGTCGCCGAAGCGCGCCGGTTGATCGGCGGCCGCGCCTCGTTGCTCGCCAAGATCGAGAAGCCGGCGGCGCTGGAGCGCCTGGAGGAGATCCTCGAAATCGCCGACGCGGTGATGGTGGCGCGCGGCGATCTGGGCGTGGAACTGCCGCCGCAGAACGTGCCACCGGCACAGAAGCGCATCGTTGCCATGGCACGCAGCCTGGGCAAGCCGGTGGTGGTGGCAACGCAGATGCTGGAATCGATGATCACCAGCCCCTCGCCCACCCGCGCCGAAGTGTCGGACGTGGCGACCGCCATCTATGACGGCGCCGATGCGGTGATGCTGTCGGCCGAAAGCGCCGCCGGCGCCTGGCCGGTGGAAGCCGTGACCATGATGGACGCCATTGCCGCCCAGGTGGAGGCCGACCCCGGCTATCACGGCCGGGTGCATTTCACCGAAGTCGCCATGGGCCGCTCCACGCCGGCGGCGATCACGGCGGCGGCGGCCGAGATCAGCAGCACGGTCGGCGCGCGCGCCATCGTCTGCTTCACGATTTCCGGTTCCACCGCCGGCCGCGCCGCCCGCGAGCGGCCGACCGTGCCGGTGCTGTGCCTCACCCCCAGCCAGACCACGGCGCGGCGCATGGCGCTGGTGTGGGGCATCCATTCCATCACCACCCGCGACGTGGTCAGCTTTGAAGAGATGGTCGCCAAGGCCAAGCGCATGGCACTGCGATCGGGCCTGGCGCGCGGCGGAGACCCGCTGGTGCTGATCGCCGGCGTGCCCTTCTCCACGCCCGGCAGCACCAATGTGCTGCACGTGGTGCGGTTGACCGGGGATGAACTGAAGAATTATTGAGCGAGCAGGCCGAGGCGCGCCAGTTCGGCGGCCAGCGGTTCGTGACCAGTGAACAGGTGGCCCACAAAGCCATTGGCCTCGCCAGCGGCCACATTGTCAGCACGGTCATCGACGAAGATCGCTTCGCCCGGCGCCAGGCCAAAGCGGCACAGGGCCAGCGCATAGATGGCCGGGTCCGGCTTCACCAGCCGCTCGGCGCCCGACACGATGATGTCGGTGAAATGGTCGAAAACCGGTGCGGTGGCGCGGAATGGCGCCCAGAACTCGGCGGAGAAATTGGTGATGCCAAACAGCGGCACGCCGCGCTGCGCCAGTTGCTCGACCAGGGCCAGCATACCGGGAATTGGCCCCACGATCGTCTCGTTGAAGCGCGGGCCGAACTGGCGGATCAGATCGGCTTCCTCGGGAAAGCGGGCGATCAACTCGGCGCTGGTTTCGGCAAACGGGCGCCCGGCATCGTGCTGGAAATGCCATTCCGGCGTGACCACCTCGCGGCAGAACCAGGCGAGGCGCTCGGGATCGGCGATCAGCGGGCGATACAGCGCCGCAATGTCCCAGCCATAAAGGACATTGCCGACATCGAATACCACCGCTTTTGCCATGACGATTCCCACAAAGAGCAAAACCCCCGCCGAATGGCAGGGGTTGCTGTGTCAACCGGCCGGCCGATTGGCCAGCGGCGCCCTGTTCAGCCCTGGCGGGCCTTGAAGCGACGGTTGGTCTTGTTGATCACATAAGTGCGGCCATGACGGCGCACGACCTGGCAATCACGATGGCGGCCCTTGAGGCTCTTGAGGCTGTTGCGGATCTTCATGATCAATTCCGGCAAGTGAATCGGTGGTCGAACGGAGGCCGGTCGCTAAGGGAGGCCGGCTGCTTTGTCAACCGATGCCGGCATTTGCCAGCGCCATTCCCGTGTGAGACGCTGTGGCCCTTCGAACGACAATGGGGGGACTCAATCATGGAACGCCGTGCCATCAATCCCACGCCCTGGCTTGCCCATTTCAGTGTGAACCACGCTATCGAGGTGAAGGGCGGCAGCCGTACCCTCTATCTGTCAGGGCAGACATCCACCGCCGCCGACGGCTCCACCCTTCATGCCGGCGACCTGGTGGCGCAGTTTGCCACCGCCTGGGCCAATCTCAAGGACGCGCTGGCTGCGGCCGACATGGCGCCGACCGACGTGGTGCGCCTCAACTTCTACACCACCGATGTCGAGCAATTCATGGCCCGGGCCGGCGAACTCGTGCCGATCTATGCCGCCGATGGCGTGCAGCCGACCTGCACGCTGCTGGGCGTGACCCGCCTGTTCGATCCAGACGTGATGATCGAGCTGGAAGCCACCGCCGTCGCTTGACGGATACTTGCAGGCGCGGCGCTGAAGTGCGACCAGTTGGGCATGCGTATTGTTGGAGTAGAGCCCATGGTTCGTCACATCCTGCCCGCCGCCCTGTTGCTGTGCCTGTCGCCGGCCGCGGCCAACGCCGCCACCGCCACCGTCGAAGTCACGCGCTTTCACTTGCTGGCGCCCCCGGCCCCGGCCATCACCGGCGCCAGCATCGCCTTTGAACCTGCGCCAACGCCAGAGGCGGCCGCCACCCCAGCAGCGGCCCCGGCCCCACCCTCGCTGCAGTTTGGTGCGCTGGCCGCCGCAGCCAGCGGCGAATTCGCCAAGGCCGGCTTCAAGCCGGTGGCGAGCGGCCAGCCCGCCGACTATGTGGCGCGGCTGTCGCTCACCGGCACCAGCCAGGTCGTGCCCAAGCGCTCGGGCTTCTCGATCGGGCTGGGCGGCAGCACCGGCGGCTGGCGCGGGGGCGGTGTGAGCGGCGGCGTCTCCTTTCCGATCGGCAGCACCACCAAGACGGTGACCGCAGCGCAGATGACGGTGCAGATCCGCCGCGCCAGCGACAACAGCACCGTGTGGGAAGGCCGCGCCAACAGCATCGCTCCCGGCGCCGATCCGATCAGCGCGGCGCCGGCCCTGCTGCAGGCGCTGTTGAAGGGCTTTCCGGGCCCCAGCGGCCAGGCGGTGAAAGTGAAAGTGAAAACGACCCCATGATTCGCATCGACAGCGCGTTCGACTCCGGCAACATCAAGGTCGAGCGCATTTCAGGCCCGCACGAGATCGTGCTGACCATCCCGCAGGACGCCCACAGCGATTTCTATCAATGGTTCCATTTCCGCCTGTCGGGCGCGAAGGGCCAGCGCTGCACCATCCGCATCGTCGATCTGAAGGGCAGCGCCTATCCCGATGGCTGGCCGGGCTATCGCGCCTGTGTTTCCGACGACCGCCAGACCTGGCGGCGGGCCGAGACCAGCTATGACGCCAAGTCCGCCAATGGCACGCTGACCATCAGCGTCACCCCGGCGGTGGACCAGGTCTGGCTGGCCTATTTCGCGCCCTATTCGCTGGAACGGCATCACGACCTGATCGTCCGCATCGCCGCCCGGCCGGGCGTGCGCGCCGACGTGCTGGGCCACAGCCTTGATGGCCGGCCGATCGACCGGCTGGTGATCGGCGATGGCCCGAAGACTGTCTGGCTCTATGCCCGCCAGCATCCTGGCGAGAGCATGGCCGAATGGTGGATGGAAGGCGCGCTCGAACGGCTCACCGATGCGGCCGACCCGGTGGCGCGCAAGCTCCGCAGCCAAGCCACCTTCCACATCGTGCCCAACATGAACCCGGATGGCAGTTTCCGCGGCCATCTGCGCACCAACGCCGCCGGCGTGAACCTCAACCGCGAATGGCACGCGCCATCAGCGGAAAAGTCGCCCGAAGTGCTGTGCGTGCGCGATGCGATGGACAAGACCGGCTGCAACCTCGCCGTGGACGTGCACGGCGACGAGGCTATCCCGCAGGTGTTCATCGCCGGCTTTGAAGGCATCCCGTCGATCACCGAGAAGCAGCTGGCACTGCTCGCCGACTACAAGGCGCGGTTGGCGCGGATCACGCCGGATTTCCAGACGGCGAAGGGCTATCCCGTCGCCCGCCCTGGCACCGCCAACCTGGCCATGAGCACCAACCAGCTCGCCGAACGCTTCCGCTGCCTCGCCATGACGTTGGAAATGCCGTTCAAGGACAATGATGATCTGCCCTGCGCCGAGTTTGGCTGGTCGCCGGAACGCTCCAAGCTGCTGGGCCGCGATTGCCTGGCCGCCATCTTGGAAACGCTGCCCGACCTTGGCTGATTGATGGGGTGACGGCGCCGGCGCGCCGCCCCTATCGTGCCGGCCAAAGGGAGACCAACCATGGCCTATGAGCATATCCTGTTCGACGAAGCCGACGGCATCGCGACGCTCACCATCAACCGCCCGCAGGTGATGAACGCCCTGCACATCGGCGTGATCGAAGAGATGATCGACGCCGTTGACCGGGTGCGCGACGAGGGCACGGCGCGCGTTCTCGTGCTCACCGGCACCGGGCGCGCCTTCTGCTCGGGCGCCGATCTGGCCGGTGGCGGTGCCGGTGGCGGCAAGCGTCGTTCCGGCCCGCCCGACGCCGGCGCGGTGCTCGAATCGCATTTCAACCCGCTGCTGGAGCGGCTGTTCGCGCTGCCGGTGCCGTTCATCACCTCGGTCAACGGCGCGGCGGCCGGGGCCGGCTGCTCCTATGCGCTGGCCGGTGACATCGTGATTGCCGGCAAATCCGCCTATTTCCTGCAGGCCTTCGTCAACATCGGGCTGGTGCCGGACGTCGGCTCGACCTGGCTGCTGCCGCGCCTCGCCGGCCGCGCGCGGGCGCAGGCGATGATGATGCTGGGCGAGCGCATTCCGGCCGAGACCGCGCTGGATTGGGGCATGGTCTACAAGGTGGTCGATGATGCCGAACTGGCCGCTGCCACCCGCGCCGTTGCCGAAAAGCTGGCCAAGGGCCCGACCCGCTCCTACGCCCTCATCCGCACGGGGCTGCGCGAGTGCCTCGACAAGCCATTGTCGGAAGGCCTGATGGTCGAACGCCGCAACCAGCTCGTCGCGGGCCGGACGGCGGACTTTGTCGAAGGGGTGAGCGCGTTCCTCCAGAAGCGGCCGGCACAGTTCAGCGGCAAGTAATCAGTCCATCACCAGCACAGGCTTCACCGCCACCCCGCTGGCCATGTCCGCAATCGCTTCGTTGATCGCGGCCAGCGGATATTCGCGCACCAGCGGCGCATGGTTGAAACGGCCGGCGCGGTGGCGGTCGATCAGCCACGGGATGAACACTTGCGGGTCGGCATCGCCTTCCACCGCGCCGCGCAATGAGCGCCCGCCGAGCAGCGTGTTGGGATTGAACGTGATTTCCGTGCCCGGCGCCGTCACCGCCAGCATGGCGAGTTCGCCGCGGCTGGCCAGCGCCTCCAGCCCGGCGCGGATCACCGGGGAGGCGCCGGTGGTATCGACGATGCGATCGATGCCGGTGGCGATGATCGCGCGCAGCGCCAGCATCACGTCCTGGCCATCGGCCAAAATCGTGTGGGTTGCGCCCAGTTGCCGGGCCAGATCAAGCCGGGCGGCCACCCGGTCAATGGCGACGATGGTGTGGCAGCCACGGTCCACTGCCGCCAATAACGCCGCCAGCCCGACGGTGCCCGCCCCCATCACCGCGAAACTGTGGTGCGCCTGCACATTCAATGTGTTGTAGGCGGTGCCGGCGCCGGTCTGCAGGCCGCAGCCAAACGGGGCGGCGAGCGCAAACGGCACATCGTCGGGCAGCTTCACCGTGTTGCGGGCATAGGCGATGGCATGATCGGCAAAGCTGGATTGGCCGAAGAAGCCGCCATAGACCGGCTCCTCGCCGCGGTGCATCGGCACCCGGCCATCGGGCAGCACGCCCGAATAATTGAGCGCCATGAAGTTGGCACAATATTGCGGATGGTCGTGGCTGCAATTCGGGCAGGTGCCGCAGCTGGCATAGCTGAGCACCACCCGGTCCCCCGGCGCCACGTGGGTGACGCCCTCACCCACGCTGAGCACCGTGCCGGCGCCCTCATGGCCCAGCACGTGCGGCAACGGCGTGCCCTGCTCATAACGCTGCACGCCAACATCGGTGAAGCAGATGCCGGTCGCCGCCAGCTTCACCAGCAACTCCCCGGGCCCGGGATCGGCCAGCGTGACGGTTTCGAGGGCAAAGGGCGCGCCCCGCTGGCGCAGCACGGCGGCACGCGTGGTGGTCGGCATTCTCACTCTCCCCAGGAATCTTGGCCAGTGTCGCGCCATGGTCCGGCGCCGGCCAGCCCGCCTTAATGGCAGTGACGCGCGCGCGCCCCACCTGCAGGCTCGACCCAACGCTTGACCACCGGCCATCACCCGTCCAGATACGGCGTCCATGGATACGCCTGCTGCCACCCAGCCCTCATTCGAAGCCGCCCTGCGTGAGCTGGAAGACATCGTGCGCAAGCTGGAATCTGGTGATCTCAGCCTGGATGACAGCATCGCCCTCTACGAGCGCGGCCAGGCGCTGAAAGCCCTGTGCGAAGCCCGGCTGAACGATGCCCGCATGCGCATCGAGCAGATCCAGCAGAATGCCGCTGGCGATGCTGTCGCCACCCGCCCCTTTGATGCCCAATAAGGGGGGCACGCTCATGGTTCCCGCCTCGCTCAGCCTGAAACCGGCCCTCGATGCCATTGGCAAGGCCATTGATCAGCGCTTCGACAAATTGCTGGCCGTTCCCGACGACAGCCGCGCCCGCCTCTATGAAGCCATGCGCCACGCCGTCATTGGCGGCGGCAAGCGCATGCGCCCGCTGCTGGTGGTGGCGGCCTGCGACATCTTCCATGTCGATCGCGAACGGGCGCTGCGCGTCGCGCTCGCCATCGAATGCATCCATTGCTACAGCCTGATCCACGACGATCTGCCCTGCATGGACGATGACGACATGCGCCGCGGCAAGCCGACCGTGCACAAGGCCTTCGATGAAGCCACCGCCGTGCTGGCCGGCGACTGTCTGCACGATATCGCCTTTGAAATCCTCGCCGATCCCGCCACCCACGAAGATCCGTTCGCCCGGCTGGAGCTGGTGACCGAACTCGCCGTGCAGTCCGGCCCGGCCGGCATGGCCGGCGGCCAGATGATGGACCTGGTGGCCGGCGACGTGACCTATGATCTGGCTGGCATCACCCGGCTGCAGCAGCTGAAGACCGGCGCCCTCATTCAGTGGTGCCTGGAAGCCGGCGCCATCATGGGCCGTGCCACGGAAGCCAACCGCAAGTCGCTGCGCGCCT
Organism: Sandarakinorhabdus oryzae; assembly: GCF_009733735.1. Classification (GTDB taxonomy): domain Bacteria; phylum Pseudomonadota; class Alphaproteobacteria; order Sphingomonadales; family Sphingomonadaceae; genus Sandarakinorhabdus; species Sandarakinorhabdus oryzae. The sequence continues at coordinate 39,836 of NZ_WNJP01000005.1, forward strand.
ATGCCCGCGATCTCGGCCTCGCCTTCCAGATTGCCGACGACCTGCTCGATGTCGAAGGCGAATCCGCCAAGACCGGCAAGGCCGTGCAGAAGGATGCCGCCGCCGGCAAGGCGACGTTCGTGTCGCTGCTCGGCATCGAACGCGCCCGTGACCAGGCCAATGCGTTGATCGATCAGGCCATCGGGCACCTGTCGGGCTTTGGCCCGGAAGCCGATCTGTTGCGTGCGATTGCCCGTTTCGCGGTCGAACGCGACCGTTAGGGCCCAAACTCGGTGAGGATAGGGGTCGGCATGGGCTGGAGAGACAATATGGCTAGGCGCGGGCGCGCTGGCGGGGCTTCGCCCCCCGGCAAGCGACCGCAACGACGCCATATTGTCTCTCCAGCCCACCCGGAGGGCGCCGTCAGGAAGGCCGATGGCGCGCTCGCTCGATTGCCGGGTAGCGCTGCTACCCGGCTGCACTCGCTCACTCCCATCGGCCTTCCTGACGGCGTGACGACGCCTATCCTCACTGAGTTTGGACCCTTGAGGAGCGCACCATGACCCGCATCGGCGTCTATCCCGGCACGTTCGATCCAATGACCCTGGGGCATATGGACATCATCCGGCGCGGCGCCCGGCTGGTCGATCGGCTGGTGATCGGCGTGGCCACCAACCCGTCGAAATCGCCGATGTTCACCCTGGCGGAGCGCAAGGCCCAGATCATCCGCGAGACGGCCGATATCCCCAATGTCGAGGTCGTCGATTTCGATGAGCTGCTGATGAGCTTTGCCGAGCGCCTGAACGCCACGGTGATTATCCGCGGCCTGCGCGGCGCCGGCGATTTCGAGTATGAGTTCCAGATGACCGGCATGAACCGGGCGCTGAATGACGATATCGAACAGGTGTTCCTGATGGCCGATGTCGCGCTGCAGCCGATCGCTTCACGTCTGGTCAAGGAAATCGCTGTCTATGGTGGCGACATTCGCAAGTTCGTTCCGCCCAGCATTGCCGCCGACGTGGTGGCGCGTGTGGGCGAAATGGGCATGAAAGGCCAATGATGCGTTCCCGGATATTGATTGCTGCCCTGTTTTCCCTGGTTGCCCTGCCAGCGCTGGCCCAGCAGCAGCGCATCGATCCCAAGGATCTGAAGGCGCCGCCCAAGCTGCCGGCGATGGCCGCCCCGTCCAACATTGCTGGACAATTGGCGCAGGTGAGCGATGAGAATGTGCTGTTTCTCGACCTGTCGTCGGGCGGCCGGGTGAAGATCGTCATGCGTCCCGACGTGGCGCCCAAGCATATCGAGCGCATCAAGACCTTGGTGCGCCAGGGCTTTTACAACGGCACCATCTTCCACCGCGTCATCGATGGCTTCATGGCCCAGGGCGGTGATCCGACCGGCACCGGCACCGGCGGCTCCAAGCTGGAAGACCTGAAGGCCGAATTCAACGATCTGCCGCACGTGCGCGGCGCCGTTGCCATGGCCCGCGCCCAGAGCGAGGACAGCGCCAACAGCCAGTTCTACATCGTGCTGATGCCGGTGCTGAAGCTGGATCGCACCTACACGGTGTGGGGCCGCGTTGTGGACGGGATGAAGTGGGTGGACGGCATCGAAAAGGGCGAGCCGCCGGAGAATCCGACCAAGATCATCCAGGCCAGCATTGCCGCCGATCATGTGCCGCCGCCGGATTTCGCGGCGATCAAGCCGGCGGCCACGCCGATTCCGGCCGGGGCGCTGAACCTGCCGCCGCCGGCATCCGGCACGCCGTCGGGGCCACAGCCGCCGCGGTGATGCCGCCGCGCTGATCCTTCCCCTCCCCCCTCTCCGCCAAAGGGCTGTTCCCCCGATGCTGCCAGAGATGCTTGTTTCCGATTTCGATTTCCATCTGCCCGAAGACCGTATCGCGCTGCGGCCGGTGAGCCCGCGCGACTCTGCCCGATTGCTGACCGTGCGCGGCAAGAATCTTGGCTCGCTGGCCGATCTGCATTTCATGGATTTGCCCGGCCAGCTTCGCGCCGGCGATGTGCTGGTGGTCAACGACACCCGGGTGATCCCGGCGCAATTATTTGCCCAGAAAGGCGACGCGGCGATCGGCGTCACGCTGCACAAGCGCGAGACCGCCAGCCGCTGGTGGAGCTTCGTGAAGAATGCTCGACGGCTGCGCGATGGCGACACGATCGATTTTGGCCGCGGCGTGGTGAAATTGACCGGCACCGTGGTCGAGAAAAGCGCAGAAGGCGGCGTGCTCTGGCAGTTCACCACCGATGGACAGCCGCTGGAAAGTGCGCTCCAGGCCGTCGGCGAGATGCCGTTGCCACCCTATATCGCCCGCCGCCGCGGCATCGATGCCCAGGATTTCAGCGATTATCAGACACTGCATGCACGGAAGGACGGCGCGGTGGCCGCCCCCACCGCCGGCCTGCACTTCACGCCGCGCCTTTGGGAGGCGCTGGCCGCTGCCGGCGTGACCCGCGAGACCGTCACGCTGCACGTGGGCGCCGGCACCTTCCTGCCGGTGAAGGTGGACCGCGTTGAGGATCACCAGATGCACGCCGAATGGGGCAGCATCGCTGCCGACACCGCCGCCCGCCTCAATGCCGCCCGCGCTGCCGGCGGCCGCATCATCGCGGTCGGCACGACCTCGCTGCGCCTACTCGAATCCGCCGCCGATGATGGACGCACCATCCATCCCTTCACCGGGGACACTTCGATCTTCATCACGCCCGGCTATCGCTGGAGGGCGATCGACGGTCTGATCACCAATTTCCACCTGCCGCGTTCCACCTTGTTCATGCTGGTCAGCGCGCTGATGGGCCTGGACGTGATGCGCAAGGCGTACGCGCATGCCATTGAAAAAGAATATCGTTTCTATTCCTATGGCGATGGCAGTCTGCTGATTCCCAGCGAGACCTGAGATGAGTGTCGCCTTCACCAAGGAATCCGACGCGGAGGCCGTCGCCGCCAATCTGCCCGACCGGCCGATCCCGGCGCACCCGAACCTGGTGACGGCCAGGGGGCTGGCGCAGATCGAGGCCGAACTGGCCGCCGCCCGCGCCGCCTATGCTGCGGCCCAGGCCAGCGACCAGATCAGCAGTGACCGCACTGCCATGGCGCGCGCCACCCGCGATCTGCGCTATTGGTCGGCCCGCCGCGCCTCGGCCCAACTGGTCGAACCGCGCGCCGGGGACGGCAGCATCGCCTTTGGCAGCCGCGTTAGCTTCGAGCGTGCCGATGGCCGCCGCCAGACCTACGCCATCGTTGGCGACGATGAAGCCGATCCGGCTCAGGGCAGCGTGTCCTACGTCTCGCCGCTGGCCCGCGCCATGATCGGCAAGGCGGTGGGCGATGTGGTGATGCTGGCCGGCCAGGAGGTCGAGATCGTCGCCGTCGATTAAGGCAATACGTTCAGCGTCCACACGGCGAGCGCAATAAAGGCGCTGCCGCCGATGAAGGCGTGGGCGGCCAGCGCAGTGCCAACGATTTCCGGGCGCGGTTTGGCCATGATGCCGGCGAACAGGCCGGAGACAACGGCAAAACCCAGCAGCACCAGCGCGATCGTGCTGTTCTGGGTCAATGCGGCGTCGCCCCGGCTCATCCGGGTGACCAGCATCACCACTTCCAGCCCGCCAAAGCCGGTGAGGAAATGGATGGCCTGCACCGCCTTGGGCGGCCGGCGTTCCGACAGGAAATACCAGCCCAGCACCAGCCCCAGCGACACGGTGGTGCCATAGATGATGATCGGCAACCAGACCTGCATGGACGCCCCTCCTCGTCGTTAAAGCGCTACACCATCTGGTGGCGGCGCAACAGCCGATGGCAGCAGCTTCAGCCACAGCCGGCGCTCACCGGGACCACCGGCCAGTGTGCCGGGTCGCGCCATCAGCACCGGCGTGACCGCCTGGAAGGCCACAGGATCGACATCGGGCGCCGGCACCAACCGGGTGATGGCGCCGCTGGCATCGATGGTGACGATCATCTCGAGCCGCACGCCGCCCGGCGGCAGCGCCAGCCGCCCGACCGCCGCCGCCAGATCACTGTCTACTTGGCTCCAGGCCGGACCGGGCATCGCCATGGACACGTCAGGCTGGGGCGGCGGCGCCGGCCGCACGTCCCCGCAGGGCACGGCCTGGCGCCGCAGCACCACCGGCCACCACCAGCCC
>NZ_WNJP01000050.1 GCF_009733735.1 Sandarakinorhabdus oryzae
CGCCAGGGCGCCGCGCATCGATCCCAAGGAGGCCCGCCGCCAGGCCGCCGCCCGCCGCGAAGCCGCCAAGCCGCTGCGCCAGGCGATGCTGGCGGCCGAAGCGCAGATGAACCGGCTGATTGCCGAACGCGAATGGGTGGACGAGCAGATGACCCAGGCGCCGGCCGACATCACCGCGCTGATGCAGAAGCGTGGCCAGCTCGATGCCGGCATTGCGGCGGCGGAAGATGCGTGGGCGGCGGCCAGCGAGGCCTATGACGCGGCGGTGGCGGCGCCCTGAACAGACTCAGGGCCGTTCGAGATAGCGTTGCCGCAGCGCCTTGCGGTCGATCTTGCCATTGGCATTGAGCGGCAGCGCCTCCACCGCGATCACGCGTTTTGGCACCATATAGGGTGGCAGCAGTTCGCGGCAGCTGGCGGCGATGGCGCGGGCGTCGACGGACGTGGCGCAGACGAAGCCCACCAGGCCTTCCGCCGATCCGCCTTCGTTCAGCGGCCATGGCACGGCAGCGACCTCGCCGGTGCCGGCGGCGCGGCGCAAGGCTTCTTCCACCTCCAGCAGTTCAACACGGTAGCCGGAGATCTTCACCTGGTCATCGAGACGGCCCTGGCAGACGAGGCCCCAGATGGGATCGTTGCGGACGAGATCGCCGGAGCGATACCAGAGGTTGTGGGGATAGCCGGGGATGGTTGTGGCGAGGAACTTCGCCGCCTGTTCGGCCGGGTTGTTGATATAGCCATCGGTGATCTGCGGCCCGGCCAGCCACAATTCGCCTTCGCCGCCAGGCGGCACCGGCAGGCCGGCATCATCCACCACCACGGCCGCACAGCCGGCATAGGCCGCGCCCAGCGGCACGGTGGCAGGCATCCCCTGCGCGGCCGGATCCAGCCGCTCGGCAGTGATGGCGATGGTGGCCTCGGTCGGGCCATAGAGGTTCCACACCTCTGCATTGGGTGCCGCAGCGGCGACCGCCTTGGCCAGGCTGCTCGGCAGCGGCTCGCCGCAGAACAGGGCGAGGCGCAATCCCGGCAGCACGCCAGGCCCCAGCCGGCGCATGCGCTGCGCCATGGCGGGGGCGGAGGGGACAGAGAACCAGACGCTGGCGCCGCTGCGGTTGGCAAAACCGACCGGGTCGATCAGTTCGGCTTCGGTCGGGGCGAAGAGACAGGCGCCCGCTTCCCACGTCACGAACATGTCGTGCACCGACAGATCGAAGCTGAGATCGAAAAACTGGGTGCAGCGGTCATCGGATGTGATGGCGGCGATCTGGGCGAAGGCGTCCACATAGGCCGTCACATTGTCCACCCGCACCGCGACGCCCTTGGGCGTGCCGGTGGTGCCGGAGGTGAACATCACATAGGCGTGGCGGGCAGCCGCCGCCGTGAAATCGCGCGGGCCATCCGCCCGGGGATCGACCGCCAGTGCCACCCCGCCATGCCCGGCGGCGAGCGCCTGAGCGGAATCGGCGGTCTCGTCGTCATGAAGCCAGCCGCCACAGCCGGCCGCAGCCGCAATCGCGCTCTGCCGTTCGGGCGGGGCCTTGGGGTTGATCGGCACATAGGGCCGGCCCGACAGCACCAGCGCCAGCACGCCGACATAGGCATCAAGGCTGCGATGGGCGAGAAGCCCGACACGTGCGCCGGCCGGCACGGCGTCGAGCCGCGCGGCACAGCGTTCGGCCGCCGCAAACAGTTCAGCATAGCTGAGCGTCTCGCCGCCGATGCTGAGTGCCGGACGGCCGGCATGGGCGCTCGCCGCCGCCTGAAGTCGCGCCGCCAGGCTCACGACAGGGCTTTTTCCATGGTGGTGAGATAGGGCGCGAAGCCGAGCCTGTCCCAGAAGCGCATGGCTTCGTCATTGTGGGTGAGCACGCGCAGTTGCACGCGGGTGGCGCCGTCCTCGGCAAAGCGCGCCATCGCCGCCGCCACCAACGCGCGGGCGACACCGCCCTGGCGCAGGCCGGGCCGGGTCATCACTTCTTCGACAGAGGAGACTTTCTGCACCACCGCGCCCGGCACCAGCCGCGTGACGCCGAACAGATAGCCGACAAGACCATCGTCACCATTGGCCACCAGCAAATGGGTGCGCGGCCGGTCGATCAACTTGGCCAGATCATCGGGCGTGCAACCGGGCACGGGCTCCTTCAGGCCTTTGGCACACTGATCGGCCCAGAAGGCGGCGCGCAAGGCGGCCAGCGCTTCCAGATCAGCCGCGGCCGCAGGCGCGACGTTCACGCCGCCCCCCCATCCTCGACACCCTTTGCCTTCAGCGCCTCTTCGATGCGGGCCACGGTCGAAAGCTCCACCAGTTCGTCGGATTCGAACATGATGCCGAACCGTTCTTCCAGCGCCGTGACGATCACCATGTGCGAAGCCGAATCCCATTCCGGAATGGCGCCATAGGCGAGGGTGGGGGCGAATTCCTCTTCGGGAATGCCCAGCTCGGTCAGGAACACGTCCCTGATCTGGTCGATCAACGTCATTTTTCAGCTCACCATCAATGTCTTGTCGAGGCGGTCGCCGTCGATCTTGTCGATGCGGATGCCCCATTTGCCGGTGACGATATCCTTCTCGATCACCCGCGCCGGATTGCCGGTGGCCAGGCTGCCGGCAGGCAGATCGCGCGTCACCACGCTGCCGGCGGCGACGATGCAGCCATCGCCAATGGTCACGCCGGGATAGATGATGCACATGGCGCCGATGTGGCAGCGCGCGCCGATCCAGGTATCGACATGGCGATTGTTGAGGAAATCATGCGCGAGGACCGCGGTGCCAAAGGCAATGCCGCTGTAATCGCCGATGTGAATGCCGCGCGGATTGGTCTTGTCGAGCTTGGCTGACCAGCTGATCTTGGCGTCGCGCCCGATGTCCATGCCCCATATTCCGCGCAACAGCGCCACGCGCCAGCCCATCACCAGGTTGCGGATGCGGCCGCGCAGGCGAGGCAGGGCGCTCATGCGACACCCGGTTTCGGGGGCGGCAAGGGGCTGTTTTCCAACACCCCGTGCAGATGCGGCAGCGCTGGCTTGCTTGTCAAGTTGAGCCCGGCGGCAGGGCCAGGATGCGGCGGGTGAGCCAATAGCCCTGGCCCACGCGCAGGGCATGGCCGGCGGCATAGGCCATGGCCAGGCCAGTGATGCCAAAGCGCGGCACCAGCAGGAAGGCCAGGATCGCCATCAGCGCCGCGGCCAGGATCATCACCGGCACGGTTTCCCGACTGCGCCCCGACATGGTGATGACCGCGCCTGACGCCCCGGCGAGGATCGCCAGCATGTTGGCCCCGACCAGCCATTGGAGCAGCGGTGCCGTGCCGGCAAAGGCCGCGCCGAAGATCAGGGTGAGGATCGCCTTGGGCCAGATCAGCAGCGGCAGCGCGATCGGCAGGGTGGAAGCCAGGGTGGCATAGCGGTTGCGGCGCAGGCGACGGCGGGCGGCATCGCGGCGGCCCTGGCGCAGATCGCCCGAAATCTGCGGCGAGATCATCATTGCCGCCGTTGTCTGCACCACGGCAAACGGCATCGCCAGCTGCCAGGCGGCGCGAAACGCCCCGGCGTCGCCGGCGCTGCCCAAGGTGCCGGCCAGGAACTGCGGCAGCCATTGCGCAAAGAACATCAGGAAGGAAATCAGCATCATCGGCGTGCCTTCCTGCCACGGCGAGGGCGGCAAGATGCTGTCATCGTGGCCCCAGTCGCGGGCCTTGCGCCAGACCAGGAAGAACAGCAGCGCCATCGAAGCCACCAGGCAGGCGGTGGCGGCGATCACGGTCGGCACCGCCGCGATATGGCCGCCAGCCAGCAGCAGCAGGCCCAGCCCCAGCGCCAGCGGCACGGTGAACAGGCCGTCGAACGCCTGCGCGCGCACCGCGTCGCCCAGGCCGCGCACGATGCCCAGCCCCATCAGATAAAAGGCATTGGCCGCCACGAAGCCGGTGGCCGCGATCAGCGTGCCCTGCTGCGCCGCCGCCAGGCCGGCCGCCTGCAGCGCCATCACCCCGCCGGCAAACAGCCCGGCCACCAGCACGGCCAGCGGTGTCACGAAGCGCAGATAATAGCGCATGTGGCTGTTGGCGGTGGCTTTTTCCCCCAAGCGCAGATGCGCCGCCACTTCGCGCAGGGCGAGCTGGTCACAGCCGACGACCGCCAGGATCGAGGCCAGCTGCGCCGTCTGGATCGCCATGGTGTAACTGCCCAGCACTTCCGGCCCGCCGGCGCGCGCCAGCAGAAGCGTGACGATGAAGCCGGTGGCGATGTTGGTGGCCTTGATCCCCATCACGCTGGCATAGCGGAGGATGGGGCGGATCAGCGGCGCCAGCTGGGCCCGCCAGCCCGAGGCGGCGCCATCAGGCATCGATGGCGTCAGCCTCGATCGAGGTGGCGTGGCTCTGGATGAAATGGAAGCGATGTTCCGGGTTGCGGCCCATCAGCCGCTCCACCAGATCGGCGACATCGGCCCGGCCATCGACATCCTCGGGCAGCTTCACTCGGATCAGGCTGCGGCTGGCCTTGTCCATCGTGGTTTCCTTCAACTGCGCCGGGTTCATCTCGCCCAGGCCCTTGAAGCGGCTGACCTCCACCTTGGACTTGCCGTTGAACTGCGTCTTCATCAGCTCGGCGCGGTGGGCATCGTCGCGGGCGTAGGCCACCGTGCCACCGGCGGCGAGGCGATAGAGCGGCGGCTGGGCGAGATAGAGCCGGCCATCGCGCACCAGGCCGGGCATTTCGCGGAAGAAGAAGGTCATCAACAGCGTGGCGATATGGGCGCCGTCCACATCGGCATCGGTCATGATGATGATGCGTTCGTAACGCAGGTTTTCCGGGCTGTAGCGGTCACGCGTGCCGCAGCCCAGCGCCTGGATCAGATCGGCGATTTCATTGTTGCCGCCGATCTTGGCCATGTTGGCGCTGGCGACGTTCAGGATCTTGCCGCGGATGGGCAGAATCGCCTGGGTGTTGCGATCGCGCGCCTGCTTGGCGCTGCCGCCGGCCGAATCGCCTTCGACGATGAAGAGTTCGGTGCCCACCGCGTCGTCGCGGGCGCAGTCGGTCAGCTTGCCGGGCAGGCGCAGGCTCGATTTGCTGGTCGCCGTCTTGCGCTTCACCAGCGCTTCCTGGCGGCGGCGCAAGCGGTCTTCCATGCGCTCCACCACGAAGGCGAGCAGCGTCTTGCCGCGTTCGCCATTCGCCACCAGCCAGTGATCGAAATGATCCTTGATGGCGTTTTCAACGAGCCGTGTGGCTTCCGGGCTGGTCAACCGGTCCTTGGTCTGGCTCTGGAACTGCGGGTCGCGGATGAACAGCGAGAGCATGATCTCCGCCCCGGCAAACACGTCCTCGCCCGACAGGTCGCTGGCCTTCTTGTTGCCGGTGAGGCCGGCATAATTCTTGAGGCCGCGGGTCAGCGCAAAGCGCAGGCCAGCCTCGTGGGTGCCGCCATCAGGGGTGGGAATCGTGTTGCAATAGAAGCTGGCCGAACCTTCGCCATATTGCGGCCAGGCGCAGGCCCATTCCACCGCGCCCATCGCCTTGCCATCGGGGCCAGCGGGCAGATCGGTGCGGCCGGCAAACAGATCGGGCACCACCAGCGGCCGGTTGTCGAGCCGCTCCTTCAGGTGGTCCGCCAGGCCGCCCGGGAAGGTGAAGACGGCGGTTTCCGGCACGTCGGGGGTGGCGAGTTCCGGGGCGCAGCGCCAGCGGATCTCGACGCCGCCAAACAGATAGGCCTTGGAACGGGCCAGCCTGTAGAGCCGGGCCGGCTTGAACATCGCGTCGGGCCCGAAAATCTCGGCATCAGGGTGGAACTTGACGCTGGTGCCGCGCCGGTTGGGCGTGGGGCCCAGTTCCTCGATCCTGCCTTGCGGGATCCCGCGCGAATAACGCTGGCGATAGAGCAATTTGTTGCGCGCGACTTCCACCACCGTCTCGTCCGACAGGGCGTTGACGACGCTGATGCCCACCCCGTGCAGGCCGCCCGACGTGGCATAGGCCTTGCCGCTGAACTTGCCGCCGGAATGCAGCATGGTCAGGATGACTTCGAGGGCGGACTTGTCGGGGAAACGCGGGTGCGGATCGACCGGGATGCCGCGGCCGTTGTCGCTGATGGTCAGGCTGCCGTCGGCGTCCAGCGTCACCTCGATGCGGCTGGCGTGGCCGGCAACCGCTTCGTCCATGGCGTTGTCGAGCACTTCGGCGGCGAGATGGTGCAGGGCGCGTTCGTCGGTGCCGCCGATATACATGCCGGGGCGACGGCGGACGGGCTCCAGCCCTTCCAGAACCTCGATGTGGCTGGCATCATAGTCGGTGGAGCTTTGCGTGGCGGCAAACAGGTCAGACATGCCCCCTCTATAGGGCGCGCCCGCCGGCACCGCCAGCAGGTTGCAAGCCCCGTTAAAGGGCATGGGTGCGACGAATTTTCTTGGCCCCTACGCAATTTGGCGCATTGCAGTTTTTCATGGTGCAGTGCAAAACGGACTTGCCGATATGGCGATCCTCCCCAAGGATTTACTGGGGCCGGGGAATTTCCCCGGCCCCTTTTTTTTGTGCCTTTCAAAGGCCTTGGCGAGGTCGCTACGCATTTTGACGTAAATTGGGGTATTTGCCCCAGTTATTACGCTTCTGTTGCAATGCATCATGCACGGCAGGCTGGCAGGCCTCCCCTCCACAATCTGCCGGCCAGAAAATCTCGGGCAGAGGACGAACTGATGGCAAAGATGCTCAACCGGTCGGTGCAGGGTGCGCTGGCCTTGGCCATGATGATGACGGCGGGCGCAGCGGCCGCCCAGGATGCGCCGCCGGCACTGCTGCCGGGCCTCAGCGGCCCGCTCAGCTACAACCCCAAGCCGATGACCGTCGATGTTGCCGGCACCAAGCTTTATGTCACCGCCATCGGCAGCGGCTATCTGGGCACCCAGTCCAATACCACGCGGGGTGTCGCCAGCAGCTTTGCCGACGTCTCGAACGCGCAGGTGATCGTGCAGAAGCCGGAAGGCGTGTTACAGTTCCTGGTGCAGGCCGGCCTGTACAGTCATGAAACGCTGGGCCTGCCTTATGCCCGCGCCACCAGCTACACCGATGCGACCTACGGCCCGGTGCCGCAGGCTTGGGTGAAGATCGCGCCGTCGTCGAGCTTCAGCATCCAGGGCGGTATCTTGCCGACGCTGATTGGCCTCGAAGCGCCGTTCAGCTTCCAGAACATGAACATCGAGCGTGGCGTGCTGTGGGGTCAGGAAAATGTGCTGACCCGCGGCGTGCAGGCCAATGTCGCTTCGGGCAAGTTCAGCGCCAGCGTGGCGCTCACCGATGGCTTCTTCTCGGGCAAGTTCAACTGGCTGTCGGGCATCGTCTCCTATGTCGATGGCCCGCACACGCTGTCGCTGGTGCTGGGCGGTGCGCTCAGCAAGAATTATCGCTCCACCTTCTCGACGCCGACGGTGCAGAACAACAGCACCATCCTCAACGTCATCTATAGCTATGCCGGTGAGAAGCTGCTGGTGCAGCCCTATTTCCAATATGCCTGGGTGCCCAACCTGCCCGGCATCGAAACCACCAAGGCGGAAAACTGGGCGGTGGGCCTGCTGGCGAAGTACAAGATCGACGACAACTGGTCGCTGCCGGTGCGCTTCGAATATATCGACAGCAAGGCCCGCGCCGGCTCGGCGGCCAACTTCCTCTATGGCCCGGGCTCCAACGCCTTCTCGGTGACGGTCACGCCGACCTACACCTGGGACCGCTTCTTTATCCGGCCGGAAGTCTCGTTCGTGCAGGCGTCCGGGATTGTGCCGGGAGCGGCCTTCGGGTCGAACGGGCTGGAGAAGAGCCAGGTGCGCGGGCGGCTCGAATTTGGGGTGATGTTCTGATCGCAGCCGGGCGCGAAAATAGCCCAGCTATTTTCCGACTCCGGCAAGATCGGCCAGCGAACGAAAAGGGCGGTCCCTCAGGACCGCCCTTTTTGATTCGTCTGACGGCGCGGCTTAGCCGCGCTCTTTCTTTTCTGCCTGCTTTCCTTGCGATCTCACCGCCTGCGCTGGCCCTCCAGTCGCGCGGGCTTGGCCCGCGCGTGGAGCCCGTTCCTCCCGTCACCCTGGCGAAAGCCGGGGCCCATCGCCCGAGCTGCCGTCGCTGACAGGCCGCCAGATCCGCAGAGCTGCGCCCCGCGCGGGCAAAGCCCGCGCGACGGGAGGGCCGGCGCAGGTGGGACGGTCGCAAGGGGAAGGAAGCAAGAAAGTGAAGAGCGTGGCCAAGCCACGCCGTCGGACGAGTCAAAAAAAGGCGGCCTGTTGGGGCCGCCTTTTTCGCTCGCCGTCCGAGCGCGACGCGAGTCGGCCCGTAACGCTGCGCGTTACGGGCGCGCCGCTTACGCGCTGTAATACATATCAAATTCCACCGGCGCCGGGGTCATCTCCCAACGCTGCACCTCTTCCATCTTCAACTCGATATACGAATCGATCTGGTCGTCGGTGAACACGCCGCCCTTGGTGAAGACAGCGCGGCTCTTGTCCAGGGCAGCGAGCGCTTCACGCAGCGAGGCGCACACCGTCGGCACCTTCTTCAGTTCGCGCGGCGGCAGGTCATAGAGATTCTTGTCCATGGCCGGGCCGGGGTGAATCTTGTTCTCGATGCCATCCAGGCCCGCCATCAGCAGCGCGGTATAGGCCAGGTACGGGTTGGCCGTGGCATCCGGGAAGCGCACTTCGACGCGCTTGGACTTGGTGCCGGTGCCATAGGGGATGCGGCACGAGGCCGAACGGTTGCGGCTGGAATAGGCCAGCAGCACCGGCGCTTCAAAGCCCGGCACCAGGCGCTTGTAGCTGTTGGTGCTCGGGTTGGTGAAGGCGTTGCAGGCCTTGGCGTGCTTGATGATGCCGCCGATGAAATAGAGCGCCATCTCGCTGAGGCCGGCATACTGATCACCGGCGAACAGCGGGGTCTTGCCGTTCCAGATGCTGAGGTGGGTGTGCATGCCACTGCCGTTGTCGTCCTTGATCGGCTTGGGCATGAAGGTCGCGGTCTTGCCATAGGCATGGGCGACCTGGTGCACGACATATTTGTACACCTGCATGCGGTCAGCGGTTTCGACCAGCTTGCCGAAGGTCAGGCCCAGCTCGTGCTGGGCGCTGGCGACTTCGTGGTGGTGCTTGTCGCAGGGCAGGCCCATCTCGATCATGGTGGAGACCATCTCGGCACGCAGGTCCACGGCCGAATCGACCGGGGCGACCGGGAAATAGCCGCCCTTGGCGCGCGGACGGTGGGCCATGTTGCCCTGCTCATACTCGCGGCCGCTGTTGGTCGGCAGTTCGATATCGTCGAGGTGGAAGAAGCCCTGGTTGTAACCCAGGCCGAAGCGCACATCGTCGAACACGAAGAATTCGGCTTCCGGGCCGACATAGACGGTGTCGCCGATGCCGGTCGCCTTCAGATAGGCTTCGCCGCGCTTGGCGGTCGAGCGCGGATCGCGGCCATAGAGCTGGCCGGTCGACGGCTCGACAATGTCGCAGATCAGGATCAGCATCGGAGTGGCCGAGAAGGGATCGATATAGGTCGCGTCCAGATCCGGCATCAGGATCATGTCGCTTTCGTTGATCGCCTTCCAGCCGGCGATCGACGAGCCGTCGAACATGAAACCATCGTTGAGCATGTCTTCATCGATCACGCTCGACACCATGGTCAGGTGCTGCCACTTGCCCTTGGGGTCGGTGAAGCGCAGGTCAACCCACTCGATGTCCTTCTCCTTGATCGTGGCAAGGATGTCTGCAGCACTGGCCATTTGGCTCTTCCCTTATCGTTGGTTATTGCTTTTTTGGACGAGCGCGCGCCTTCAGATCGCGTCGCTGTCCCGTTCTCCGGTGCGGATGCGCACGGCCATGTCGATGGTGGAAACAAAGATCTTGCCATCGCCGATACGGCCGGTGCGGGCAGCATTGGTGATGGCATCCACCACCCGTTCGACCTGGTCATCGTCAACAACGACTTCCAGTTTCACCTTGGGCAGGAAATCGACGACATATTCGGCCCCACGATACAATTCCGTGTGGCCCTTCTGCCGGCCGAAGCCCTTGGCTTCGGTCACCGTGATCCCGGTGACGCCGGCTTCGTGAAGGGCTTCCTTCACGTCGTCCAGCTTGAACGGCTTGATGACAGCTTCAACCTTTTTCACGTGCCAACCCTCGCCTGCGCAGGCACGGCCCCTGTCAGCCGCACCGCGCGGCCCGGGCCAATGCCAGCCGTTTCATGCGCTTTTTGGATTTGCCGCGCCACCGGTAAATTCCCCATATCACCGCAGTGCAGCAAGCACGTTTTTTGTCAGGTGTCACACCGTGGTGGCATAGCCGCCATCAACGGTGACGGTGCTGCCGCACAGGAAATCGCTGGCGCGGCTGGCCAGGAACAGCGCGACGCCGGCCATGTCGTCGGGCGTGCCCCAGCGTTGCATCGGCGTGGCGGCGCGGAATGCCTCGCGGAATTCCTCGGCAATGGCCGCCGTCATCTTCGACGGGAAGAAGCCCGGCGCAATTGCGTTCACGCTGATGTGCCGCTTGGCCAGGAACTTGGCCATCATGCGCGTCATGTGCAGCACGCCGGCCTTGGACGCGGCATAGGAATAGGTTTCCAGATCGGAGATATGCTGGCCGTCGATCGAGCCGATGTTGATCACCTTGGCCAATTTGCCGGGGCCGGCGGCGGCTTCGAGCAATGGCATCAGTTTCTGGGTGAGGAAGAAGACGGACTTCACGTTGATGTCCATCACCTTGTCCCAACCTGATTCGGGGAAGTCGTCAAAACCCGCCCCCCACGACGCGCCGGCGTTGTTGAACAGGATGTCCACCTGCGGCGTGTGCACGGCCACCGCGGCGGCAAAGCGCTCGATCTCGGCCATCTGGGACAGGTCAGCCGGAATCGCCGTGCAGGCCGGGCCCAATTGGGCGGCAAGGCCTTCGCAATCGGCGATCTTCCGGCTGGTGATGATGACGCGGGCGCCATTGTCGATCAGCGCGCGGGCGATCATTTCGCCGATGCCGCGGCTGCCACCGGTGACGACGGCGGTCTTGCCGGCCACGCTGAACAGCTGCTCGATCTTCATGTGGCATCCTTTCCGATGATTTCGCCGGCGGCGCGGGCGCGCTCCAGCCGGCTGGATTCGGCCAGCGGCAGCAGCCGATAGACGAGGAACAGGCAGGTGACGGTGAACGGCGCCATCAGCAGCAGCGACAGCACGCCGGTGCCAAGATCGCCGGTCATCTTGGAAACGAAACCGGTGAACCATGGCCCCAGCCCCAGCCCGAACAACGTGGTGCCGATGAAGAAGGTGGCCGTGGCCGCACCGCGCATGCGGGGCATCACCAGATCCTGCGTGGTTGCGGCCGCGACTCCGACATACATCGAGCCAAACACCGTGGTGGGGGCAAAGCACAGGAAGAACAGCGCCAGATCGCTGGTCGTGTACTGCATCCACAGGAAGGGTGCCGGCACCAATGTCGCCAGGCTGCCGACAATGATGCGGCCCGACGGATGGCGCTTCTTGGCCCAATCGCCGAGCACGCCGCCCAGGATGGTGCCGACAAAGCCGCCCAGCGCGCCGCCGCCGCCAAGCAGGAAGGCCACGGCTTCCTTGGTGCCATACCAGGGGATGGGCGCGCCGCTGGCCGCCATCGGCACCACGAAGGTGCGGATGGCATAGGGCGCCGCCCAGAAGCCGACCGAATAGCCGACGAAGCTGATGCTGCCGAAGCCCAATATGGTGAGCACGAAGGCCGGCGTGCCCCAGATCATCTCGTAGGTCGGCTTGTCGCGGCGCTTGATCGATTGCGCCCAGCTGATCACCGCGTAGAGGCCGGTGCCGACGGCGAGGAACTGTGGCACCTCGCCGGTGAGCGTGGCCAGCGCCGTGACCAGCCCGGCGCACAGGGCGAGGGCAGCGACATTTTCCAGCAGCGCGCGGCGGCCGAGCAGGGCCATGTTGACCAGGGTGAGCGGCGGGATGACGCTGGCCAGATCGGCGAGGAAATTGCGCCAGATCGCGGCGCCCGACATCTTCACTGGCGGCGGCAGGCCATCGGCGCGGCCACGGATCGGTTCGATCAGCGTTGCCACCCACAGCGCCAGCAGAAGGCCGGGAATGCCGACCGCCATGAACGCTGCCTGCCAGCCGACGAGGCCGAGCGGCCCGCCACCGGGATAGGTGGCGTTCCAGCCCTTTACCACCACCGCGCCGATCAGCAGTGAGACGCCGCCACCCAGATAAAGGCCGGCGGCATAGATGGAGAGCGCGGTGGCGCGGCGGGCTTTCGGGAACCAGTCCGAAATCATCGAATAGGCCGACGGGCCGGCAGTCGCCTCGCCCACGCCGACGCCGATGCGGGCCAGCGACAATTGCGAGAAGCTGCCGGCGAGCCCCGACAGCGCCGTCATGCCCGACCACAGGGTGAGGCCGAGCGACAGCAGCCGGGTGCGCACCCAATTGTCGGCGAGGCGACCGATCGGCACCCCGAACAGCGCGTAGAACACGGCAAAGGCGGTGCCATAGAGGAAGCCCAGCTGGGCATCGGTGAGGCTGAGGTCGCGCTTGATGTCTTCGGCCAGGATCGACAGGATCTGCCGATCGATGAAGTTCATCACATAGACCAGCACCAGCAGCGCCAGCACATACCAGGCATAGGGGCCGCCGACGGGCGGAACCGGCTTTTCAGGCACATTGCTGCTGTCGGGATCTGCCATCCGCCTCGTCGCCCCCAAGGAAATCAGGGCGTCTGTCGGCCCGTTGTTGGCAATGGCTTATCAGCCGTCCCGCCGGCTGTCACCCATCACATCCGCAAAGGCCAGTTGGCCGTCGTAGAGGGCGCGCACCACCAGCTCGGTGCGGGTGGCGACTCCATAACGGGTCTTGGCGGCTTCCAGATATTTGTGGACCGTGCCGTCCGACAGGCCGAGCAGTTGCCCGACCACCCAGTTGGACTTGCCGCGCGCCGCCAGCACCAGGCAATCGAGCTGGCGCTGGGTGAGGCGCGGCGCTTCGGGCGGGTCATCACCAGCCGCGGCCAGCTTCAACCGGCGCGCCGCCTCGAAGGCGAAACAGGCAAGATATTGGGCAGCTGGCAGCGATTCGGCCGGCAATGGGCGGCCGTCGGCCATCACGAAGCTGACCAGGCCTGATGCCTGGCCCGGCACATGGATCGGGACGGTATAGCCTTCGGCCAGCCCGGCTTCACGTGCCTGGTGCATATAGGCCTTGTGGCGGGCGGTGAGCGGCATGATCCCGTCGAGCGCGCTCCAGGCAAAAGGTGTGACGCTGCGTTCGCAGGCCAGCAGCACCGGATCATCGGCAACGCGGCCGGAGGGGACGAGATTTTCCACCCAGGCATCGGGGAAATCGGTGAGGCGCACCGGGCCGATGCGGCTGGGCGCGTTGATGCGCTGGGCCAGGGCGAAATGATCGAAACGGAAGCTGCGGGTGGCGTCCTTCAGCACCAGGCCGATATCGGTCAGTGATGGCGCCGTCCGCACGGCGCGCACGAACGTCTGCACGTTCTGAAAATTGCTCACTCGCGCCCCCAGTGCAACCGCTGCGACGCCACGCCCGCGCCACGTCCTCTTGCCCTGCCCCCCAGCCGAGCCTATCTCAGATACCAAACGGCATCACAATTGCCACTATAGTTTCTGGACATTATTTTGACAACGAGGGTCACATGACGCGCGATACTGCCATCATTGCCGGCGGCTGCTTCTGGTGCACCGAAGCGGTGTTCAACGAATTGAAGGGCGTCGATGCGGTCGAATCTGGCTATATTGGCGGCACTGTCGCCAATCCGACGTATGAACAGGTCTGCAGCGGCCGCACCGGCCATGCCGAGGCGGTGCGGATTGTCTATGATCCGGCCGAGATCAGCTATGCCGAGCTGCTCGACATCTTTTTCCACACCCATGATCCGACGACGCTGAACCGGCAGGGTGGCGATATCGGCACCCAGTATCGTTCGGCGATCTTCCCGCAGAATGGCGTGCAGGCCGGCGAGGCCGAGGCGGCCATCGCCCGCAACCAGGCCAGCTGGGACAATCCGATCGTCACCACGATCGAGCCCAACGGCCCGTGGTGGCCGGCCGAGGCCTATCACCAGCGCTATTTCGAAAACAACGGCAGCAAGAATGGTTACTGCGTCGCCGTCGTCGGGCCGAAGCTGGCGAAGTTCCGCAAGGGCTATGCGGCGCGGCTGAAGGGCCGTTGAGTCACTCCACCGTCACCGACTTCGCCAGGTTGCGCGGCTGATCCACATCCGTGCCCTTGGCCAGGGCGACATGATAGGCCAGCAGCTGCACCGGAATGGCGCTGACCAGCGGGCTGATGAACGGATCGACCGCCGGCAGGGCCACCGCCGCCATCGTGCCCTGGCCGTGCGTGGCGATGCCGTCGGCATCGGACAGCAGCACGACCTGGCCGCCGCGCGCCATTATTTCCTGCATGTTGGACACGGTCTTTTCAAAGCGCGGGCCTGAAGGCGCGATGACGATCACCGGCACATGTTCATCGATCAGCGCGATCGGGCCGTGCTTCAGCTCGCCAGCGGCATAGCCTTCGGCGTGGATGTAGCTGATTTCCTTCAGCTTCAGGGCACCTTCCAGCGCCATCGGATAATCCGGACCGCGGCCGATGTAGAGGATGTCGCGCGCCTTGGCGAGATTGGGGGCGAGGGCGGTGATGGCATCCTCGCATTTCAGCGCCGCGTTCATCGCCGCCGGCACTTCGGTGAGGAGGTGGACCAGCCGCGCCTCCTGGGCGGCATCGACGCGGCCCTTGGCCTTGCCCAGCGCGATGGCGAACGCCGCCAGCACCGCCAGCTGGCAGGTGAAGGCCTTGGTGGAAGCGACGCCGACTTCCGGCCCGGCGTGGGTGGGCAGCAGCAATTGCGTCTCGCGCGCCATGGTCGAGGTGGTGACATTGACCACCGCGGCCACCATCTGGCCGCCGGCCTGGGCATGGCGCAGCGCCGCCAGCGTGTCGGCCGTCTCGCCCGACTGGCTGATGAACAGGCACAGGCCGCCCGGCTCATAGACCGGGTCGCGGTAGCGATATTCGGATGCGTTCTCGATACTCACCGGCACGCGGGCCAGTTGTTCGAGCCAATAGCTGGCGACATGGCCGGCGAGCAGCGCCGTGCCGCAGGCGACGATCTGCACGCGCTTCACATCGGCCAGGTCATAGGGCAGGCCGGGCAGGGCGACGGTTTCGGCCAACGGATCAAGATAGGCGCCCAGCGTCTGCGCCACCACGATCGGCTGCTCGTGGATTTCCTTTTCCATATAGTGGCGGTGGTTGCCCTTCTCGATCACCGCCGCGCTGGCCGAGGAGGTGATGAAACCGCGCGCCACCGGCCGGTCCTCGGCGTCGAAGATCTGGGCGCTGTCGGCGGTCAGCCGCACCCAGTCACCTTCATCAAGATAGGCGATGCGGTTGGTGAAGGGGGCCAGGCCAAGCGCGTCCGACCCAAGGAACATCTCACCCTGGCCCATGCCGACCACCAGCGGCGAACCGCGCCGCGCGCCATAGATGAGGCCGGGATGATTGCGGAACAGGATGGCGAAGCTGAAGGCCCCGTGCAGGCGCTTGAGCGTCGCGGCCACCGCTTCATCCGGCGAAGCGCCGCCGGCCAGCGCCAGTTCGAGCAGATGGGCGACGACCTCGGTATCGGTGTCACTGCTGAGGGTCCGCCCGGCCTTCAGCACCTCCTCACGCAGCGGCTTGAAATTCTCGATGATGCCGTTGTGGACCAGGCAGACATTCTCGGTCGCGTGCGGGTGGGCGTTGTCGCGGGTGGGCGCGCCGTGAGTGGCCCAGCGGGTGTGAGCGATGCCGATATTGCCGTTGAGCGGCGCCAGCGCCAGTTCACGGGCGAGGTTGGCCAGCTTGCCGGGGGCACGACGGCGGTCCATCACGCCGTCGTGGATCGTCGCGATCCCGGCGCTGTCGTAGCCGCGATATTCCATGCGCCTGAGGCCATCGATCAGCCGGTCCGCCACCGCTTCGCCAGAGACGATGCCGATGATGCCGCACATGTTACTTGCCCTTCCTGGCCAGGCTGGCGGCGCGGAAACGCGCGGCCCAGCCGGGCTTTTCGCTCTGTTCGGGGCGCACCAGCGCCAGCGCGTCGCTGCTCACGTCGCGGGTGATGGTGCTGCCGGCGGCCACAATGGCGCCATCGCCGATGGTCACCGGCGCCACCAGCGCGCTGTTCGATCCGATGAAGGCGCCGGCGCCGATCACCGTCTGATACTTGAAGAAGCCGTCATAATTGCAGGTGATGGTGCCGGCGCCGATATTGGCCTTGGCCCCCACGGTGACGTCGCCCAGGTAGGTGAGGTGATTGGCCTTGGCGCCGTCGCCCAGCACCGCCTTCTTGGTCTCGACGAAATTGCCGATCTTGGCCTTGGCCCCGAGCACGGTGCCGGGGCGCAGCCGGGCGAAGGGGCCAATCTCGCAGCCGTCGCCGATCTGCGCGCCCTCGATATGGCTGTGGGCGCGGATGCGGGCGCCACTGGCAATGGTCACGCCGGGCCCGAACACCACGAAGGGCTCGATCTCCACGTCGGCGGCGATCCTTGTATCGGCAGCCAGGAACACGGTTTCAGGCGCCTGCATCGAAACGCCCGCAGCCATCAGCTCGGCGCGGCGGCGGCGCTGGAAAATGGCTTCGAGGTCGGCCAGTTCGGCACGGCTGTTGGCCCCGGCCACCTCGTCGGCCGCCGTCTCGATCACCACGCAGCGCCGGCCATCGGCGAGCGCCAGGCCCACCACATCGGGCAGATAATATTCTTGGGATGCATTGTTGTTGGTGACGCGCGCCAGCAGCGGGAACAGATCGGCCGCGCGGGCCGCCATCAGTCCGGAATTGCACAGGGTTTCGGCACGCTCGGCAGGGGAGGCGTCCTTGTATTCGACCATCTTCGCGATGGCGCCGCCTTCAGCGATGATGCGGCCATAGGCGCCGGGGTCCGCCGGGCGGAAGCCCAGCACCGCCACCGCCACGTCGTCGGTCAACGCATCGAGCAGTCGCTGCATGGTCGCGGCCGGCACCAGCGGCGCGTCGCCATAGAGCACCAGTATCTTGCCATCGAAGCCGGCCAGCGGCGCTTCGGCCTGCATGACGGCATGGCCGGTGCCGAGCTGAGGCTGCTGCACAACGACGTCAGCCTGCCCGCTGACTTCGGCTTCCACCTGATCCTTCAATGCGCCGACCACCACCACGGTGCGCGCCGGTTTCAGCATGGCCAGGCTGTCAGTCAGATGGCGCAGCATCGGCTTGCCGGCGATGGCGTGCAGCACCTTGTGGCGCGTTGATTTCATGCGCGTGCCCATGCCAGCGGCAAGGATGATGGCGGCAAATGGCGCAGGCGTCGTCACCCGCGTTGCCCTGCCACACTGGCTGAGGCTTGAAAAGTGCCGCCACCCGGCGCAACGCCTGTCGTATGGCTGCAACAATCAAGGCGCATGGCCCCTAATCCCG
Source organism: Sandarakinorhabdus oryzae (assembly GCF_009733735.1). Taxonomy (GTDB): domain Bacteria; phylum Pseudomonadota; class Alphaproteobacteria; order Sphingomonadales; family Sphingomonadaceae; genus Sandarakinorhabdus; species Sandarakinorhabdus oryzae. Next base: position 17,486 of record NZ_WNJP01000050.1, read on the forward strand.
TGACTTTGCCCCATTCCATCCTGTTCGATCTCGACGGCACGTTGGTGGATACCGCGCCTGATCTGGCCGCGGCGATGAACCATGTGCTGGCTGCCCTCGATCGCCCGCCGCTGCCGGTGGACGATGTGCGCCACCTGGTCGGCCACGGCGCGCGGGCGCTGATCGCGCGCGGGCTGGCGGCGACCGGCGAGCCACGGCCCGACCTGGTCGAAGCCGCCATGCCCTTGTTCCTGCACTATTATGCTGCCAACATCGCCAACGCCTCGCGGCCGTTCGACGGGGTGGAGGCGGCACTGGATGCTCTCGCAGCGCACGGCAGCCGGCTTTCCATCTGCACCAACAAGCCGACCCATCTTGCCCAGGCGCTGATCGATGAACTCGGCTGGCAGGACCGCTTTGCCGCCATCATCGGCGCGACCAGCGTGGCCGCACCCAAGCCTGATGCCGGGCACGTGTTTGCGACGCTGGCGGCAGCAGGCGGGGAGGCGGCGAGCGCGGCGTTCGTCGGGGATTCGGCGACCGACGTGGGCGCGGCGCGCAATGCCGGGCTGCCCATCGTGCTGGTCAGCTTCGGTTTCACCGACCGGCCGGCGCACGAGCTGGGCGGTGACGTGGTGATCGATCATTATGATGCGCTGGTCCCCGCCTTGCAGGGGCTGCGGCCATGGTGAGCGCGTTTGAAATGGCGCTGCTGGCGGCCGCTGCGCTGCTGATCGGCTTCTTCCTCGGCCGGGTCAGCGCGCCCGACAGCGAAGCGCCGGCGCCGGTGCCATTGCCCGAGCCGGCGCCGCCGCTGGCGCCGCTGCCGCCGCCCG
>NZ_WNJP01000051.1 GCF_009733735.1 Sandarakinorhabdus oryzae
GATCGCGGGCGGGAATTTGCTGCGGGTGATGGAGGCGGCGGAGAAGGTGGCGGCGGGCATGGCAGGCGAACTGCCGCCGGATGTGAAGCCGTAAGGCTGGTCACTTCCCGCTTGCGGGGGGGGGGGGTGGGCTCGGGTTTGCGGGCTGGCTTGGCGTTTCGGCAGTTGGCACACAACATAATGGCCGCCGCAGATTGCTCAGCGGCGGCCACTGTGTCGTGCCCCTCCTTTCGGAGGACATGGGCGGTCCGGTCGGCGCCTGCGCTCACAACCTCGTCGGCTGGAGCTGCGGCGGCAGGCCTCGCGCACTTCCACGGCACTTTTGCAACCGGCAATTCCTGCTGCTCGGCAGAGCGGCCCTCGTCACCGGTGCTGGACCTTTTCGCTCCACCCTTTCAACCCCGCGACCCGGATTGCGCCGGCCGCCTGGTCGTCAAGTGGGCGCATTGGCCCGCGTCTGGTGCCCGTGCCCCTCGCCATGCTCGCCCTGCTTGCGCAGGAAAATGCCTGGTTGCGGGCTGGCGATCCAGCCGCTGAGCTGCTGCCCTTGCCCGCGTGCCCGTGGCGTCCGGTTGGCCTTGCGGTGCGGAGGTGCTTTGCGGAACCTCCGTTCCTTCGGCCTGCCCGGCCAGGGGTTGCCCCCTGTTGCCCGTGGCACGCGTGCCGGCTTTTCAGCCCTGACTGGTGGTGATTTTCCGTCGGTTCCTGCCCGTCCGGCTTGCGCCAGTGGGGCCGTTGCCGCCGTCATCCTTCCTCCAGCCCGCTGCGGTGATTTCAATTCCCACCAAAGATGGGGATTATACGTCTCCAACAGCGGTAACCGCTTCATTTCGTTGGCATTTCTGCCGCCGTCAATTCCCGGCTACAGGTGGATGCTCTCACCGATTGGGTGAGTCGTCAAAGTGAAATATTGGCCATCACCCCTGTGGATAACGGGGATAACGGGGATGGAATCCGCTCAGGCTGCGGTCCAGCCGCCATCCATGCTGATATTGGCCCCGGTGATCTGGCTGGCGGCATCGCTGCACAGGAACAGGGCGCAGGCCGCCACCTGCTCCACCGTCACGAACTGGCGAGTCGGCTGGGCGGCGAGCAGCACGTCGTTGATCACCTGTTCGCGGGTCAGGCCGCGCGCTGCCATCGTGTCGGGGATCTGCTTTTCGACCAGCGGCGTCCACACATAGCCGGGCGAGATGCAGTTCACCGTCACGCCATGCGTCGCCACTTCCAGCGCGATCGTCTTGGTGAAACCGGCAATGCCATGCTTGGCCGCCACGTACGCCGATTTGAACGGCGAAGCGACCAGGCTGTGCGCCGACGCGGTGTTGATGATCCGCCCCCAGCCCTTGGCCTTCATGCCCGGCACGGCGGCGCGCGTGGTGTGGAAGGCGCTCGACAAGTTGATGGCGATGATCGCGTCCCACTTCTCCGGCGGGAACTCCTCCACCGGGGAAACGAACTGGATGCCGGCGTTGTTGACCAGGATATCGACGCCGCCCAGCTCGGCCTGCGCCGTCGCCATCATGTCGGCAATCTCGGCCGGTTTGGACATGTCCGCTGGGTAATAGAGCGCCCCGCCAGCCTCAGCCTGCGCCGCCGCGATCTGCTCCGCATCGCCAAAGCCATTGATCATCACCCGCACGCCGGCTTCGCTGAGCGCCTTGGCGATGGCCAGGCCGATGCCACTGGTGGAGCCGGTGACGACCGCGGTCTTGCCTGCGAGGTTCATCAGATCCGCTCCACCGCAATCGCCGTGGCCTCGCCGCCGCCGATGCAAAGGGCCGCCACCCCGCGCTTGCCGCCCGTCCGCTCCAGCGCCGCCAGCAGCGTCGCCACGATACGCGCGCCCGACGCGCCGATCGGATGGCCCAGCGCGCAGGCGCCACCGTGGATGTTGAGCTTCTCGTGCGGTATATTGAGATCGTGCATGGCGATCATGGCGACCGCCGCAAACGCCTCATTCACTTCGAACAAATCGACATCCGCCACCGTCCAGCCCGCCTTGGCCAGCACCTTCTGGATTGCCGGCACCGGCGCGGTGGTGAACTTCGCCGGCTCATGGGCGTGGGCGGCATGCGCGACGATGCGCGCCTGCACACTCAAGCCTTGCGCCTCCGCCACACTCGCCCGCGTCAGCACCAGGGCGGCGGCGCCATCACTGATCGAGGAGGCATTGGCCGCCGTGATGGTGCCATCCTTCGCAAAGGCCGGCTTCAACGTCGGGATCTTGTCCGGCCGGGCCTTGCCGGGCTGTTCGTCGGTATCGACCAGCACCTCGCCGCCCTTGCCGGGCACCGCCACCGGCACGATCTCGCCGGCAAAGGCGCCGCTGGCAATCGCCGCCTGCGCGCGGCTCAGGCTGGCAATGGCAAAATCATCCTGCGCTTGCCGCGTGAACTGGTAATCGCGGGCGCTCTCCTCGGCGAAACTGCCCATCAATCGGCCGGGGTCATAGGCATCCTCCAGCCCATCGAGATACATCGAATCCTTGATGGCATCATGGCCGATCCGCGCGCCGCCGCGATGCTTCAACAGCAGATACGGCGCATTGGACATGCTCTCCATGCCGCCCGCGATGATCACATTGGCGCTACCCGCCGCCAGCGCATCGTGCGCCATGATCATCGCCTGCATGCCGCTGCCACACATCTTGTTGATGGTCACCGCCTCCACATGCAACGGCAACCCGGCCCCCAACGCCGCCTGCCGCGCCGGCGCCTGGCCCAACCCACCCGGCAACACACAACCCATCACGATCTGATCCACGGCCATGGGCGACACCCCCGCCCGCGCCACCGCCGCCTGCACGGCCGCCGCGCCCAACTCGGTCGCCTTCAGGCCACTCAAAGCGCCTTGAAATCCCCCCATCGGCGTGCGGGCATAGCTGGCGATGACGACGGGATCGGACATGGCGGGGACTCCGGTTGCTGTGGGCGCCTTTTACGAGGGTGAGGTTGCAGGCGGAAGGGAGAAAGCGGGCCTCCGGCGGGCAGGGTCGCAGACCCTGCACCCGTTTGATTTCGGGTGTGCGGGTTGGGGAGGGCGTCTGCTTACGGCCCAAAATGCGGACATTGGCAATTAGGCAGGCACGTGGCACTCGATAGCAATGGTTGAAACCAGTGTCCTATTCAAAATCGGGGATACCGCTCAAGAAGCTGGAGACTTCGCACGCGCCCGCGCCGCCTTTGAGCGCGGGGCTGCGCTAGGCGATATGGCTTGTCTTACGCGACTGGCTTACCTTTTCGACACTGGCACGGGCGTGAAAGTAGATAAGGCAGCCGCGATGCAGCTTTACCAGCGGGCGTGGCGTAAGGAACGCAACGTTGTCGCTGGCTTAAACATTGCTATCCTCTATCGTGAGCGAAAAGATTGGCGCTCCATGTTCAGATGGTGGAAGCGGGTAGCGACGACTGGTGATGGAAGCGCTCAGTTGGAAATGGCCAAGTGTTACTTGCGAGGTCGAGGCATAAGGTATGATCTACAGGCAGCACTCCGCTGCCTCGCGGCCGCCGAGGGCTCAGCTTCCATTAGTGAATATGAGCGAGACATGGCGCGACGTCTGTTGCGCAAGCTTCGTATGCGTATGGTCTTAGCGTAGTCGCATATTTGGAAACCTTCGCGAGCGACCGTTAGCTCCCAAACCCGCCGCAAGCACCGGCCAAAAGACAAACGGGTGCAGGGTCTGCGACCCTGCCCGCCGGAGGCCCCCACTTCTTCCCTTCACACGAAATCCCCTACCGCCCGGCTCCACCGCTTCGCCGCCAGTTGCGGCCGCGCCGCGATGGCTTTCCGTAACGTCGCCTTGCGGCTGTCCCACTGGGGCGCGCCGATGGCGATCAGTTTGGCCAGGGGGGTGGGGCTGGCCAGGGCTTCGGCGACGAGGGGCCAGGTCATCTTGCCGCCGCGGCCGTGGTGCAGGATATCGGCGATGACGAGGCATTGATCGGCGGGGCGGCCATCGATGCCGACGCGTTTGTCGGCGCGGGCCATGAAGCTGCGGTAGCTGGCGACCATGGTGCTCACCTGGGCGTCGCGGGCGCTGGCGTGGTGGGTGGACCAGTGGATCAGCTTGGCCGCGGCGATCACCTCGGCGTCTTCGACTTCGTTCAGGGTTGGGTTGAGGTAGCGCATCAGGGCTTCGGTGGAGGTGGCGCTTTCCAGCGGCGTCAGGCCGCGATCGGTGACCTGGTGGATGCGCCCGCCGGCCAGTTCGAGGTGCGGGAAATAGTCTGCGGCTTCCGGCCGGGCGAGCAGGGCGCGCAACAGCTTGATGAAATCGCCATCGGGCACGTGCGCGGCGAACTGGCCAAAGCCGAAGGTAAAGGCGGCGCTGTCGTAACTGTTCAGCGTCAGGAAGCTGCGGCCCTCGCACAGCGCGGTCGGCTCGATGAAATCGGCCCAGAAACCGTGGCCGCCGGCAAAATCCGTCGCGCTGTAGAAGGACGCTGCGAGCGGGCTGCCGGCGAAGATGTTGTAGAGCCCGATGTTGCTGCCATAGGGCACGCGCCGGCCAACGAAGAAACGCTGGCCATCGGCACGGGCGAAGAAATTATTGGCGGTGCGTTCGATCTGGAAATTGATCGGCATGGGTCGGCTCCCCCCGGTGAGGACTGGCGACCCGGTAGGGAGATTAGCAGCAAATCTGCCGCCGCGACCAGCCTGCGGGTGGAAGGCGGCAGGAGGCCTCCGGCGGGCAGGGTCGCAGACCCTGCACCCGTTTGTTTTCGGGTGTGCGGGTTTGGGGTGAGTCCGCTTGCGACCACTTACCGGACATCGTCAGGATCGGATGGCCAGCGACCAGCTTGAACAATTTCCACAAGGCCAGCGACAGTTAGGGGCTGCAATTGGCGTCCGAACCAACGTGAGAAAAACCATCTGCCACCTACGAATAGCACCAACGTCAATCCCCACGCCACAATCGAGGGCCAATGCAGCGCGGCTGCAAGCGCGCCCGCCGCACCTCCACAGACGACGATGTAAAGGATACCAAGCAGGGTCTCTCGCGGGCCTGCACCTTCGGTGTTGAAGAACACGCGCCACTGTCGAGTTAGTTCCGTGAAGTCCGTGCCAAACCGCTCGTGTAAGGCGTGAAACAGTTCTCCAGCGTCATCGCCATCAACTCCAAGATCGTGCAAAATGCGAGCCTCAGGCGTTACCTTTCGTTCGGGAACGCCTTGTCCCTCGATCAAAAGCTGGCGCACGGTTGCTGCTGGCAATTCGTTCATGCCACCATTTTACCTCTAGGACGAATGACTGCAATCCAGCCCAAACCCACCATCAAGCGCCGGCCAAAATCAAACGGGTGCAGGGACTGCGTCCCTGCCCGCCGGAGGCCCTTCTTTCTCTCCATCGCCAAGGCGGCGCGAAGGACAGCGGGGCCCCGGCTCAAGGCCGGGGTGACGGGGAAGGGGTGGTAAGTTGGTGGCCTCTTACGCCGCGCGCGACACGGTTGGTCCGCTGCCGATGTGCAGGGCTTCTTCCACGCCGTCGCGAATGCGGAACACCGTGCCTTGAGGCGCGCGCGGGGCGACGGGGACGCCGTGCCAATCTTCGCCGCCAACGAGGAGCCCGCGCAGCACGCTGGCGGTGATGCCGTGGCTGATCACCAGCGCCGGGCGGGTGGGGTCGAGCCCGGCCAGCCAGTCGTTGAGCCGGTCGGCGATCTGCGGGAACCATTCGCCGTTTGGCGGCGCTTCGGTGAACAGGCCGCGTTCGGCATCGACGATGGGGCGGCCGAGTTCGGCGACGATGTCGTGATACCAGCGGCCTTCCCAATCGCCGACATCGATTTCGAGCAGGCGTTCGTCCTTGCGCCAATCAAAGAAGTTCAGCCCCAGATGTTCGCCGATGATGGCCGCCGTCTGCTGCGTGCGGCCGGAGGGGGAGACCCACAGATCGATATCTGGCGCCTCGCCCAGCACGCGGCGCAGGGCGGTGCCCATGGCTTCGGCCTGGGCGATGCCGGCGCGGGTGAGGGGGGTGTGCGCCATGTGGCCCTGCATGCGGGCGGCGGCGTTGAACACGGTTTCGGCGTGGCGGGCGAGAATCAGGTCCATGGCGCCATCCTTTGCCGATTTCGGCGCATATCGCCACTACCGCACCGCGCATGAATGGTTATAGTGCCCCCAAACTCACCATTTGGTAACAGGGATCAGAATGAAGGCCACCGTCGAGCGCGCAACCCTGCTGAAGTGCCTGGGCCATATCCAGTCGGTGGTTGAACGTCGCAACACCATCCCGATCCTGTCCAACGTGCTGATCGAGGCGCGGCCCGATGGCCTGCGGTTGATGGCGACCGATCTTGATCTGCAGGTGGTGGAAAATATCCCCGCTGCCATCGATGTGAACGGCGCCACCACGGTTTCGGCCCACACGCTGTTCGATATCGTGCGCAAGTTGCCGGAAGGCTCGCAGGTCGAGCTGGCGGTGGCTGGTGAGCGGATGAGCGTCAACGCCGGCCGCAGCCGCTTCAGCCTGGCGACGTTGAAGCGCGACGATTTCCCGGTGATCGCCGAAACCGATCTGCCGGTGCGGTTCACGCTGCAGGCGGGCGAACTGCGTGATCTGATCGACGCGGTGCGCTTTGCCATTTCGACCGAAGAGACGCGCTATTATCTCAACGGCATCTATCTCCATGCCACGGCCGGCCCGTCGCCCAAGCTGCGCGGTGTCGCCACCGATGGCCACCGCCTGGCCCGCATCGAGCTCGATCTGCCGGCCGGTGCCGCCGACATGCCGGGCGTGATCGTGCCGAGGAAGTGCGTCAACGAAGTGCGCAAGCTGCTCGACGAGATGGCCGCCGATGCGCCGGTGGAAATCAGCCTGTCGCCGGCCAAGATCCGCTTCCGCTTCTCGGCCGACAGCACGCTGACCAGCAAGCTGATCGACGGCACCTTCCCGGATTATACCCGCGTCATCCCGACCGCGAACGACAAGTTGCTGAAGATCGATGCCAAGGTGCTGGCCGAGGGCGTGGACCGCGTTGCCGCCATCGCCACCACGGAAAAGACCCGCGCGGTGAAGCTGGCGCTGGGTCGGGACCGGGTGACGCTGTCGGTCACCAGCCCGGAAAACGGCACCGCTTCGGAAGAAGTGCCGGCCGATTATGCCGCTGCCGATATCGAGGTGGGCTTCAACTATCGCTACCTGCTCGACATTCTCGCCCAGGTGAACAGCGACCTGGTGGACGTGCATTTGGCTGATGCATCGGCGCCGACGCTGATCCGCGAGGGCGATGATGCGAAGGCGTTGTATGTCCTCATGCCCATGAGGGTGTGAGCGCGGACCAGCGCCGGACCGGCTGCCAAACCAAATGGGCGACCCCGACGGGTCGCCCTTTCTGTTTCAATGCCCTGCCCGCTCCGCCAGGATATGCCGCACCGTCGGCTGCATGCGGGCGTTGTAACGCGCGAGCACCGGGTGATCGCCGCCGGTGCCGAAGTGGGTGACGAGGTCGCGGCCGGTCCACCAGTGCAGGGCAAAGCCGGGCGGTTCGGCGACGATCATGTCGCGGCCGTCGGGATGGTCGGCATCAATGCTGCGGAAATCCAGCGCCACCTGCGGCGCGGTGGAGGGGCACACGGCCAGCGTGCTGCCGTGCCAACCGGTGACGATGGCGCGGTGCAGATGCCCGCTGACCATGCGGATCACGTGGGGATGGCGGCGCACCACAGCGGCCAGCCGCTGCACCCAGGGCGCGTCGATATCCTCCGTCATCCAGCCATTGCCAGTCTCGATCGGCGGGTGGTGCAGCACCAGCATGGTCGGCCGCGCATCGTCGGCCAGCGTGGCATCGAGCCAGGCCGCCTGTGCGGCCGAAAGGGCGCCGCCGTGCAGGCCCTCTTCCAGCGTATCGAGCACGACAAAGCGCAGCGGGCCATGGGTGAAGGCATAGTGGATATGGCCGCTGGGCGACGCTGGCACATGGGGGAAGACATGGCGGAAATTGCCGCGGTGATCATGGTTGCCGATCGCGAAATGCACCGGGAAGGGCAGGCGATCCGTGATGGATTTCAGCGTCTGATAGGAGGCGATGGTGCCATTCTCGGTGAGGTCGCCCGTGGCGAGCAGCAGGTCGGGCCGCGGAGTGAGCGCCAGCAGCGTGGCCACCACCTCGTCCAGCCGCTTACGGTTCAGCTCCGCCGGATCATCCGGCTGGAACCCGAGGTGGAGATCGGTCACCTGGGCAATCAGCATGGCCAGCGCCCCCGCGGCTTCTTTTGACCCGGCAGATACGGGCACAGCTGCGAGACTGACGCAGGCGGCGGTGCAAGGCAAGCCGGCCGGCGCATCAGGCCGGCGCCTGGCGGTTGCGCGCGCTGGCGACACGGGCGGGAGCGGCCGGTGTCCAGCCGTCGTGATAGGCGTGGCAGCTGTCGCAACTGTCGCCCGCCTTGGGCGCGCTGCTGAACAGCGCCTTGGCCGGAGCGCCATGGCATTCGCGGCAGGTGGCGACGCCGGGGATCAGCACGTCGGTGGCGGCCTTTGATTGCAGCGCGCCGCCGTGGCAGGCAAGGCAGGCAGCCTGGCCGGTCTTGCCGTCAAATGTCTTGTGCTTGCCGTGCGGGAAGCGGCCCTGCGGCAGATAATGGGTATTGAGCGTGACGGGCGCGATGGCGAAGCGCCGGGTCAGGTCCGCCGCGCCGGTGTCGCTGATGACATGGCACTGGGTGCACAGGCCCTTGCCGGTGAACACACTCACCACGGCGGCGCGGGCGCGGGTGGCGGGATCGCCGGCCAGTGGCGCCGGCACGCGGCCGGGCAGGCGGCGATCGAAGCTCAGGCGCTGCACTTCAAGGCGGGGCGCAAAGGCCTGGCTCAGGGTGAAATCGCGGATGATGCCGGCGACCTGCGCTGGCTTGCCGTGCGGCAGCGTGCGGACCGTTCCAGCTTCTCGGGCGAAGGCCAGATCATGGCAGGCGCCGCAATTGGCCTCCATGGCGATGGGCTTGAAACGCAGCTGCCCCTCGTCGGGCACGTGGCAATAGCGGCAGGGCAGGGCGCCATCGCTCCCCACCGGCAACCGCTGTTTCTGCGCCATGTTGGCGACCGCGTTGCTGGCGGACTGGTGGAGCGCGTGCGGATAGATCAGCCCGGACTGTTCGCGGGCACCGGCCAATGGCGTGCGGGTGAAGACCGGGGCGGTGAGCGAGGGCGTCGTCACCAATGTGGGGCGGAAATCGGGGTGGTTCGCCCAGCCCGGCACGTTGGCGACCCGCGTATCCGGCAGCCGCGAGGACAGGCCGGCATGGCAATCGGTGCAGAAACTTTCCGCCACCGTCATCACCGTGGCTTTGCCTTCATGTTCCTTGTGGCAACTGGTGCAGCGGCCCTGCGGCAGGTTGAAGGCGTGGTGTGCCACCGCCTGCACGCCGCTTTCGGGCAAGCGGCCCCTGGCCATGCGGGCGGGTGGGGCGTGATCGGGCAGGGCGGCGGGGATGTGGCAGGCCTGGCAGGCGCTGTCCGTCACGCTGACGAACGCCTGTTGGTGGCAGGCGCCGCAGTTGTTGGACAGGCTGGCGTGGGCGTTTGACAGAGGCCCGCTCGACCAGACTTCGTCCGGGGCAAAGCCGCCCGGCGCGGCCGGACGGGCCGTTTTCACCGCCAGCGCCTTCACTGCCGTGGCCGGCCGGGCCGCATCGGCGACCATGGCGCGTGGCAGGCTGGCCCGGCCCTCGCCGATGAAATGCGCCAGCGGCACCAGCAGCAGGCCGATCAGCACCAGCAGCGCGCCCGCCCAGGCCAATAGTCGCTTGGGCGGCATGGCACCGGCGAGGCTGAAGATGCTCAGCTCCTGGCCGGCATCGGCGCTCTCGTTGGGCGGCACCACGCGCTCGCTGGTGATGGCAACGGCGTCATCTTCACCGGCGGACAGCGTCAGGCGGAATGGGCCGATGTCGACGGCGGGCGTTTCGGCCAGCAACAGGTCAGCGCGGGTGACGAATCTGCCGGCCACGGCCACCGGCACGCCACCAATGGCCTCCAGGCTGACACGGCCGGGCGCGATCTGCGCCAGCCGGGCATGGCGCAGCATCACCGCCAGATCGGCCAGCTGGAGGTCGCAATCGGTGCCGCGACCGATGCTGAGTTCGGCCTGAACCAGGGTGCGGGTGCGGATGATGTCGCCCCCGTCTGCGCGCTTGGCGACCTGGCGAATGATGAAGCGCATCCCCGCCGTCACCAATAGAGGAAGACAGAGAGGACATGGGCCAGCAACGCCACCAGAAGCGCAATGGTTGCAGGCACATGGATGTACAGCCACAGCTCCAGCTGCGCCTTCATCCGGATATGGCGGCGGGCCTGGGCCAGCGCCGCCTCCTTGCGTTCGAGCAGGAACTGGATCTGCTGCAGGCGCTCGTCCGGCCGGCCGGCGCGCAGGCCGGCGCTCACCCGCTCGCTCACCGCCGCCAATGCCAACGCATTGCCATCATTGGCATAATTGCCCGACAGCCGCTGGCGCAGCGAACCGGCGATGCGGCACCGCTCCAGGCTCAACCGCACCAGCGCCGCCTCCTCGGCGGCCAGCGGCTGGGCAGCGGTATCGAGCTGGCGGTCAAGGGTGCGGATCGCCTCCAGCATCTGCTGCTGGGTGACCTCGCCGCGGTTGGCCGACAATTTCTCGGGCAGGGTCGCATAGAGCGTCACCCCCCACAGGCCGGACAGGATGACGACCATCATCAGCGCCCAGGCCAGGGTGTGGACATTCCAGCCGAACTGGAAGCCAGAATGCAGGGTGCCGATAACGATCAGCGACAGGCCCAGCCAGACGTGGGCGCTGGTCCAGCCCTTCAGACTGAAGGGCTTGCTTCCGATCACCCGCTTGCGCACGCCGAGCAGGGAAAGCCAGACGATCATCGCGGTGCCCAGCGTGCCCAGCGTGTAGCCCAGCGAGGTGCCGCCATTGTGGCGCGGCGTCGGGTCGGTCATCACATAGACCGCAATCGCCGCCACGCTCAGTTCCGCCGCGATCCTGGCCCAGCGGCCGCGGCGGTGGGTGAGAAAGCCTTCATGCGCGACGTCACGCCGTGCTGGGGCCACGGCCTTGCCGGTCATCAGCTTGCGCCCAAACCCAAGTTTTGATGGGCCGTCTGCCGCCATCAGCGCTCCTCCCGGTCCATCAGCGCAACCGACAGGAATTGTTCGGGCGACACGCGGATGGCGGCGCCGGTGGGGCAGGCGCGCACGCAGGCCGGGCCGCCCTCCTGGCCCGAGCACATGTCGCATTTGATCGCTTTCTTGGCCTTCTCGGCATAGGCCGGGTCGTGTTTCTTGGCCCATTTGGGACTGGGCTCGCCCGGGCCGGGACCGCGGCCGAACAGCAACCAGCTGAGCAGCCAAGGTTTCTTCGGCGGCACCTTGTCCATGCGGATCACGCCATAAGGGCAGTTGCGCTGGCAATTGCCGCAGCCGATGCAGGTCTCGTCGATATAGACTTCACCGGTCGGCCCGCGGTGGATGGCGTTGGGCGGGCAATCGGCCATGCAGTGCGGATGCTCGCAGTGGCGGCAGCTGGTCGGCACGTGCAGATGGGCATAGGTGCGCCCGGCCTCGCGATCCAGTCGCGACAGGCCGTCGTGGGTATCGGCGCAGGCCTTCTCGCAATTGTCGCAACCGACGCACAATTTCTCGTCGATCAGCAGCACATCGGTCGCCTCACCAACCCCTTGTTCAACAAGGAAATTGGCGACGCCGGTGTACATGTCGACAACGCCGGAAAAACTGTCCTTCTTGGACTCGATGAAAGCGTTGAGCCTTGTGCGGCTGGCCATTTCATCACGCAGCTTGTCGAGCAGTTGCGGCTTGGCCGCCAGCAACGCGCGGAAGGGCTCGCCGGCCAGGCGGATGACGTCGCTTTTCACCGCCGCCCGCACCGTGGCGTTGCGTGCTGCACCGGTGATCACGCCCATTTCGCCAACGTAACTGCCGGCCGGCACATAGTTCAGGAACACCGCTTTGCCGCCGATGCTCTTTTCCACCACCATCGATCCCGATCGGATGATGAAGATGTCGTCGCCTTGTTCGCCTTCCCGGATGATGGCCTGGCCGGCGCGCACCGTTTCCACTTTGGCATTGGCAATCACGTCGACCAGGTCGGCCGGGGCCAGGCCCGACTTGAAGATCTGCAGCAGGCTGCGTTCGGTGGTGATGCGGGTGATCTCGCGCGCGGCGGCGGGCACCTGGCTCATCAGTTTGAGCGCAGCGGTGCGGCTGATCTCGACAACGATGCTGTCCTCCCCGGCGCGGATGGTCGCCCCGCGCCGCCGGCCGGAAATCAGGCCGACCTCGCCGAAGATGGAACCGGCCGGGATCGGCACGGTGATCGAGCGATCATTGGGGTTGACCTCCACCAGCACCTCGCCCTCGGCGATGCCGAACAATGACGAACCCGGCGCGTTGCGTTCGAAGATCACCTCGCCAGCGCGATACAGGCGAACGGTGGAATCGAGCATGAACTCGCGCATCTGCAGCGCCGACATGCCGTTCAGGATGGAGACACTGGCGCGCAGATGCTCGAGCCAGTCCGCCACGCTGCGCCGAGAGCCTGGATCTTCCGGCAGGCCGGCGAATTTCGCTTCCAGGATCGGCTCGTCGGCCGGTTTGAGATCGAGATTGCCGTTGATGAACTCCACCACATCGTGGCCCTGGTTCATGCAATGCTTGATCAGCGGATAGCCGGCGAGCGCGCCGACCACGAAGATGCCGGGCGCGGTCGATTCAAACGTGGCCGACAACTTCGGGAAGGCCAGCCGGTCGTCGGAGGCAAATTCCACGCCGCAGCCTTCGACGAAGCCGCGCGGCGGCGCCGAGCCCATGCGCGCGATCACCCGGTCGCAGCGGGCGCGCACCTCGCCGTCGCGCGTGTCGAGCGTGATGAAGCCTGGCTCGATCGCTCGTGTCGTGGTTTCGGTCATCAGGCTGATGCGGCCTGCATCGCGCGCGGCCATCAGCGCCTTGACGTTGGCATCCTTGGCATTGGCGAAATCGGCCGATCGGTTGACCAGCGTGACCATGTTGTTCTGCGCCGGATCGGCGCACAGGCCGAGCGCATTCTCGATGCCGGCATCGCCGCCGCCGATCACGAAGATATGCTCGTCGCTGTACGCGGTCGGGTCATCCAGCTGATGTTGCACGTGGGGGAGGTCGCCGCCTGGGCAGGTCATCAGATTGGGATTGCCCTGGGTGCCGATGGCCAGGATTACCGTGTCGGCCATGATCGCCTCGCCATTCGCCAGGGTCAGCCGATAGGGCGGCGCACGGCGCTGGATCTCTCTGGTGTCGGATGTGCCATCGCGTTTGCGGCTGATGATCCGCATCACCGATCCGGGGATGGGATCGCCGGTGCCCGCGATGGATGTGACCTCAGCCATGTATTTCACGTTCACGCCGGCGCTGGCGGTTTGCTCGTTCCAGGTGCCGAGCACGGCCTCGCGCTTGCCGGCGTCGAAATCCAATGGTGAGCGCAACACCAGCTGTGACGGCGTTGCCATCACATGCTTGCCCTTCTGATATTTGGTGATCGTGTCCGACAGATGGTCAGTCTTTTCGAGCAGCACATGGCTCAGCCCCAGCCGTGCCGCATGCGCCGCCGCCGATAGGCCGGCCGGCCCCGACCCCACGATTGCGATGCGATACGTCGTCACGCTGGCACTGTTCCCCCGGACGAAGCGCTGTTCCCCGCGCTTCATCCCAGATAAATCCTAGCATCCTGAGATGCATCGGCTAGAGCAAGATTCGCTGGTGCCAAGGAGTCACGTGCCCCCATGCTCGCCGAAATCGGCCATTTCGCCCTGATCCTGTCGCTGCTGGTGGCGCTGGCCCAATCGGTGCTGCCGATGCTGGGCGCGATCCGCGGCGATGCGGCGCTGATGGCCTTCGGGCGCAGCGCCGCCGGCCTGCAGGCGTTGCTGATTGGCCTCAGCTTTGCCTGCCTGATGACGCTGTTCGGCCAGGCCGATTTCTCGGTGGCGCTGGTTGCCAACCACAGCGCCCTGTCGCAGCCGCTGCCCTATCGGTTGGCAGCGACCTGGGGCAATCACGAAGGTTCCATGCTGCTGTGGGTGCTGGTGCTGTCGATCTATGGCGCCGGCATCGCGCGCTTTGGCGACAATCTGCGCGCCACGCTGCAGGCCCGCATCCTTTCGGTGCAGGCGATGATCAGCGTCGCCTTTCTCGCCTTCGCGCTGTTCACCTCCAACCCGTTCGCGCGGCTGTTCCCGGTGCCGCTGGATGGCGCGGAATTGAACCCGCTGTTGCAGGATCCCGGCCTCGTCTTCCACCCGCCCTTGCTCTACCTCGGCTATGTCGGCTTCTCCGTCACCTTCAGCTTTGCCGTCGCCGCCCTGCTCGAAGGGCGCGCCGATCCGGCCTGGGCGCGCTGGATGCGGCCGTGGGTGCTGGCGGCCTGGGTGCCGCTCACCTGCGGCATCACCCTGGGCAGTTTCTGGGCCTATTATGAACTGGGCTGGGGCGGCTGGTGGTTCTGGGATCCGGTGGAAAACGCCAGCTTCATGCCGTGGCTGATCGGCACGGCGCTGCTGCATTCGGCCATCGTCACCGAAAAGCGCGGCAGCCTGGCCGGCTGGACCATATTGCTCGCCATCCTCGCCTTCTCGCTCTCGCTGATCGGCACCTTCCTGGTGCGCTCCGGCATCCTCACCTCGGTCCATGCCTTTGCTGTCGATCCCAAGCGCGGCGTCTTCATCCTCGCGATGATCATCGGCGCCACCGGCACGGCGCTCACGCTGTTTGCCGCCAAGGCACCGATGCTGCGATCGGGCGCGCTGTTTGGCAGCGTGTCCCGCGAATCCGGCCTCACCTTCAACAATCTGCTGCTGATGGCGCTTACCGCGGTCGTCTTCCTCGGCACCTTCTACCCGGTGATCATGGAGGCCGTGGCCCCCACCAACAAGATCTCGGTCGGCCCGCCCTATTACAACCTGGTCTTCGCGCCGCTGGCCGCCCCGCTGCTCATCCTCGTCACCATCGGGCCGATGCTGGCGTGGAAGCGGGATGATCTGGGCGCGCTCGCCCGGAAACTGCTGTTGCCGGTTGCGATCATCGCGGTGGTGCTGGCTGGCCTGGCGCTGTGGACCGGGCTTGCCAAGCTGTCTGCCGCCCTTGGCCTCGCGCTGGGCGCCTGGTTGATCATGGGCGCGGTGCTGGTGCTGGTGCGACGCTGGCGCGGGGCGGGCGGTTTCTCGTGGCGGCTGGTCCGCACCACGCCGGCGGCGACCATCGGCCTCGTGCTGGCCCATGCCGGCCTCGGTTTCACCACCGCCGGCATTGCGGCGATGAGCGCATTTTCGGCCGAGAAGATCCTGGTGATGCGCCCCGGCGAAACGGCGGCGGCTGGCCCGGTGAGCGTCACCATGACCGGCGCGGAAGAGGTGGAAGGCGCCAATTACCGTGCCCTGCGCGCGCATTTCAGCGTGCGCCAGAACGGGTCGACACACGGCCTGGTCTCCGAACGCCGGCTCTACACCGTGTCGGGCAGCCAGACGACCGAGGCCGGCATCGGCGTGTCGGTGCTGGGCAATCAATATGTCGCCATCGGCGACGTGCAGCAGGACGCGCGCGGGCAGGGGCTGGTGGTGCGCATCTACTGGCACCCGCTGGTCGGCTGGATCTGGTTTGGCGGGCTCCTCATGGCGATGGGCGGCGCTGCCAGCCTGTCGGATCGCCGTTTCCGCATCGGCGCACCGCAGGTGCGCACGCCTCTTGCGCCCAATCTCGTTCCCGCAGAATAAGCCTGATCCATGAAGCGCCTGCTGTTCATCCTGCCGATCATTGCCTTCGCCGGCCTGGCCGCCTTCCTCGGCTTTGGCCTGACGCAGGACCCCAAGGAATTGCCGAGCCAGTTGATCGACCGGCCCCTGCCCGAATTCGCGCTGCCCGGCATCGAGGATGGCGGCGGTCCCGGTTTCGCCAGCGCCAGCTTCAAGGGCGAGCCGCGCCTGCTCAACATCTGGGCCAGCTGGTGCGCCGCCTGCCCGCAGGAACATCCGGTGCTGACCCAGATCGCCAGGGAAGGCTTCCCAGTCTATGGCATCGCCTGGAAGGACAAGCCGCAGGACAGCCGCGAATGGCTGGCGCGCTATGGCAACCCCTATGCCGCGGTCGCCGCTGATCAACAGGGCCGCACCGCCATCGATCTGGGCGTGACCGGCGTGCCGGAAACCTTCATCGTCGACAAGAAAGGCCGCGTCCGCTTCAAGCAGATCGGCCCGATCAGCCCCGAGGTGTGGGAAGGCCAGATCAAGCCGCTGATGCAGCAATTGCGGGCAGAAGCATGAAGCGGGCTTTCCTCGCCCTGGCACTGATGCTGGCCACGCCTGCCGCAGCGGTCCTCCCCGACGAGATGCTGCCTGATGCCGCACAGGAAGCCCGCGCCCGCGCCATTTCGAAGGACCTGCGCTGCGTCGTCTGCCAGAACCAGTCCATCGACGACAGCGACGCGCCGCTGGCCCGTGACCTGCGCCTGCTGGTGCGCGAACAGATCGCCAAGGGCAAATCCGACGCCGACGTGCGTGACTATGTCGTGCAGCGCTATGGCAATTTCGTGCTGCTGAAACCGCCGGTGGAAGGCGACACTCTGCTGCTGTGGGCCGGCCCGTTCGCCATCCTGTTGCTGGGCGCCGCTGGTCTGATTGCATGGCAGCGGCGCGCGCCCGTGGCCACACCGGATTCTGCCCCGCTTTCCGAGGCCGAGCGCGCCGAGCTTGACCGGCTGGCCGGCCCGCACAACTGAGACACGCATGACACTCTGGATCATCCTCACCGCGCTCACCGCGCTGGCGGCGGCCTGGCTCACCATCCCTCTGGTGCGCCGCCACGAAGCCCGGGTGGACGCCCGCGCCGCCACCATTGCCGTGCTGAAGGACCAATTGGCCGATGTCGATGTGCAGCTGGCCGCCGGCGTGATCCAGCCCGGTGAAGCCGAAGGCCTGAGGAACGAGATCCGCCGACGGCTGTTGGCCGCTGGCCATATCCCGGCCGAGCTGGACCGCACCATGGGCCAGAAGGCGCTCTCTGGCCTGGCGCTGGGCCTCGCCGCCATGGTCGCCATCGCAGCGGCGGCGCTTTACGCCCGCATGGGCCAGCCGGAACTGGCCGGGACCGCGAGCCCAAGTGCGGCCGTGCAGGCCGCAGCGCCGGCTGCTGACCCGGCAGCAGCCTCGGCGGCGTCAGGCGAAGTCGGCCAGCTCATCGCCGGCCTTGAACAGAAGATGCAGGCCAATCCGGGCGATCCGGAAGGCTGGCGCCTCTTGGGGTGGAGCTATTTCCAGACCGGCCGCTACAGCGATTCCGCCAAGGCCTATGCCAAAGCGATCGCGTTGAAGCCCGATGGCGTTGGCTTCCAGTCGGCCTATGGCGAGGCGCTGGTGCAGGAAGCCGGCGGGCAGGTGACGCCCGCGGCAGTGGCCGCGTTCGAGAAGGCCGCCGCGCAGGACGGGGTGGACGCTCGCGCCCGGTACTTCCTGGCCGTGCACAAGTCCGAAACAGGCGACCGCAAGGGCGCCATCGAGGACATGCTGAAGCTCGTCGCCGATTCGCCAGCCGATGCGCCCTGGCTGCCGCAACTGCGCGCCGCCATCACCGAGACGGCGCAGGCCGCCGGCATCGATGTTGCCGCGCGGTTGGCGGCGACGAAGCCGGTGGGCACCGCCGCCGTGCCTGGCCTGCCGCCTCCCGT
>NZ_WNJP01000052.1 GCF_009733735.1 Sandarakinorhabdus oryzae
GCCGGCACGGCCAGCAGCGCCGCCGCTGCGCGCTGCAGGAAGCCGGCATCACTTTCGCCCTTCGGCGGCGCAATCCCCAGCGCCGCGGCCAGCCCGTGTGCCGTCGGCACCGCAAAGCGCGCCGGGTGCAGGAAGGCGAAGAGCTCGAGCAGATCGAGGCCGGACAATTCGCCAATCCCCAGCCGGCTCGCCGTCACCGGGGCATTCAGCAACAGGTGCGGGCTGTCGCCTGCGCGCGCCATCGCCTCGCCGCGCCCCGCACCGCGCACATGGCCATCGGCATCGGCGATCCACACCCCGGCATGGCTGGCCACCAGCGCCGGGATCGCCAATGGTGCGGCGTGGGTTTCAGTTGCGCTCATGAAGTTCAGTCGCCAGAGGAGGGCCGAACTCATTTGTTAGCCAAAAGCCATGACCATCACCACCGAAACCCTGCAAGCCGCCGCCCTTGAGAACAAGGCCTGGCCCTTCGAGGAAGCCCGCAAGATCCTGGCGCGCTATCCGGCCGGCGTGCCCGATGGCCATGCGGTGATCTTCGAGACGGGCTATGGTCCGTCGGGCCTGCCGCATATCGGCACCTTTGGCGAAGTTGTGCGCACCACCATGGTGCGCCGCGCCTTTGAAGCCATGGCGCCGGGTGTGAAGACGCGCCTGATCGCCTTTTCCGACGACATGGACGGACTGCGCAAGGTGCCGGACGGCATCCCCAATCCCGAAATGCTGCGCGAAGACCTGGGCAAGCCGCTGACCCAGGTGCGCGATCCGTTCGGCACCCATTCCAGCTTCGGCGCGCACAACAACGCCCGGCTGCGCGCCTTCCTTGATTCGTTCGGCTTCGACTATGAATTCATGTCGTCCACCGAATGCTACGCCAGCGGCATGTTCGATGCGACGTTGCTGAAGATTCTAGCGAATTACGACACCGTCACCGGCATCATTTTGCCGACGTTGGGCCCCGAACGCCGCGCCACCTATTCGCCGTTCCTTCCCGTCGATCCCATCTCCGGCCATGTCCTGCAGGTGCCCATCGTGGCGCGCGATGTGGCGGCCGGCACCGTCACCTACATCCGCCCCGGCACGGACGAGACGGTCACCGTCCCCGTCACCGGCGGCCATTGCAAGCTGCAGTGGAAAGTGGACTGGGCCATGCGCTGGCTGGCGCTGGGCGTCGATTATGAAATGGCCGGCAAGGATCTGATCGATTCGGTCATGCTCTCCGGCAAGATCGTGCGTGCGCTGGGCGGCAACCCGCCGGCCGGCTTCAATTACGAGCTGTTCCTCGATGGCGAGGGCGCCAAGATCAGCAAGTCCAAGGGCAACGGCCTGACCATCGAGCAGTGGCTGGATTATGGCCCGCCCGAGAGTCTCGCGCTCTACATGTTCCAGAGCCCGCGCAAGGCCAAGCGCCTGCATTACGACGTGATCCCGCGCGCCATCGAGGATTATGCCGATTTTCTGAGCCGCTATCCCGAACAGCCGCTGGAACAGCAGCTCGGCAACCCGGTGCACCATATCCACGAAGGCAAGCCGCCCGCCCACGCGCTGCCGGTGAGCTTCTCGCTGCTGCTGAACCTCGCCTCGGTGGCCGCCACCGATGATCCGGCGCGGCTATGGGGCTTCGTGAAGCGCTATGCCCCCGGCTCGTCCCCCGAAACGCACCCCATGCTCGACCGGCTGGTGCACCACGCCGCTGCCTATGCCCGCGATTTCGTGGTGCCCGGCCTGAAGCGCCGCGCCCCCACCGACGCCGAAGCCGCCGCCCTCAAGGACCTCGACGCGCGCCTCTCGGCCGTGGGCGAAGGGGCCGACGCCGAAGCCTACCAGTATGAAGTCTACGAAGCCGGCAAGGCCGCCGGCTACGAGAATCTGCGTGACTGGTTCAAAGCCCTCTACGAAATCCTCATCGGCAGCCAGAACGGCCCCCGCATGGGCGGCTTCATCGCGCTCTATGGCCTGGCGCAAAGCCGGGCGCTGATCGCCGACGCGCTGGCCTCCGCCTGAACCGCGGGTCAGCGCGGCGTCAGCGACGTGACCGCCATGCCCAGGTGCGTGGCGCGAAAAGCGTGCGGATATTTGAGGCCATAGCCCAGCAACCGGTCAAAACCGATATGGGCGGTCCAGATCGCCACCAGCGGCACCAGCGCCGGCGACCAGAACGCCAGAGCGGCGGCCAGCAGGGCCGGACCGATGGTGCTGTGCCCGGCGTTGTAGAGCATCGCACCGCGGCGGGGGCCAAGCAGATAGCCCAGCATCGACAGATCGGGCACGAGGAACAGCAGCGCGAACACCCCCCAATCGCCGCCAAGCTGGCGATAGGCGGCGACCGATACGGCCAGCAGGATCCCGCCTTCGATGCGCAGGATGGCATGGATCGCCGAGGCGTCGGCAACGGGCGGGCTGGTCTCGATGGGGGCAGTCGTCATGGGAAATCTCCTTTCCCGGCCCTTGTGCCAGAGCCCCGAGATGAAGATAATTGCCCATTACTCTTCATGGAATGTACGTTTTCTTATGCACATGGACGGGCTCGACTGGTCGATCGTGCGCAGCTTCGTGGCGCTGGCCAGGGAGGGCAGCCTGCTGAAAGCGGCGCGCCGTCTTGGCGTCACTCACCCGACCGTGCGCCGGCATCTCGACGAGCTGGAACGCGCTGCCGGCCAGCCGCTGTTCCTGCGCTCGCCGACGGGCTTGCGGCCAACGCCGCTGGCTCTGGCCATGCTGCCCGCCGCCGAAGCCATGGGCGCCGCCTTTGCCTATCTCGGGCGCTGCGCCACGGGCGGCGATCCAGTGCCCTCCGGCACGGTGCGCATCACGGCCAGCGAGATGATCAGCGCCGAAGTGCTGCCGCCCATTTTGGCCAGGCTGCGCGCGGATCAGCCGGCGATCACCTGCGAGATCAACGCCACCGACGCGGTGGAGGACCTGATGCGCCACGATGCCGACATCGCGGTGCGGATGACCCGGCCGCAACAGCCCGATCTGGTCGCGCGCCGCATCGCCCAGGTGGAGCTTGGTCTGTTCGCCGCCCCCGATTGGCTCACTGGCCGGTCACTGCCCGATACGCTGCCGGCGCTGGCCCAGTCTGGCCTGATCATTGGTGAAGACCGTGGCCACGCCATGCGCGACTGGTTCGCCAGCCTGGGCATCGCGCCCGACCAGCTGCACTATGCCTTGAAATCCGACAGCAGCCTCGTGCAGTTGGCCGGCGTCGCCGCCGGCATCGGTTGCGGCGTGGTCCAGCGACCGATCGCGGCGGCGCGCAGCTGGACACGGTTGTTACCCGAACTCGCGCTCAACCTGGATATCTGGTTGGCGGTCCACCCGGCCCAGCGCGACACGCCGCGGGTTCGCGCGGTCAGCGAGGCGCTGGCCAGCGGCCTGCAGGCCTATGCCAAGGCCACGTGAGGGTCGGCGACCTCAGGCCCGCCACTGGTGGCCAAAGGGTCGCTTTGGCGAGAAGCCGCGTGACGGTGGTTTCGCCGGTTCGTCCGCTGCCGGCGCCTCTGGCGCATCCGGCAGGAAGGCCTGGTGGACGTCGCGCCGCGCCGTCTCGGCGTCACGCCGCAGGCGGCGGGCTTCCCGGTCGCTCCACTCGCTGCTGACTTGAATGACGCCATAAAGGAAACCGACGATCAGTGGTGAAGCCAGCACCAGCAGGATGATGAGCAGTGGCTGCCAGTTGCCATTGGCGATCATTACCAACGCGACGATGGCGAGCAAGGGCACGCTGAACCACAGGATGAAGGTCTGAACGAACTTCCCCATCGGATGCCCCATCAAGCGCCGCGCCGGCGCGCGCGGTCAGATCCCCACCCCGCCATCGATCGTGTGCGTTGTCCCGGTAATCATCGCGGCGGTCGGGCTGGCGAGGTAGAGCACCAGCGATGCCACTTCGTCGGCCGTCGCGTGGCGCTTGATGGCCATGCCGGCGTGCATCATCTTGGCGAGCGGGCCGCCGGCGGGGTTCATGTCGGTGTCCACCGGGCCGGGCTGCACCACGTTAACGGTAATGCCGCGCGGGCCGAAATCGCGGGCGAGGCCGCGGCCGATGCCCTGCACGGCGGATTTGGACAGCGCGTAGGCAGTGGCGCCGGGCCAACCGACGCGATCGCCGTTCACCGATCCGATGATGATGATCCGGCCATTGTCCTGCATCAGGCGGCCGGCCTCGACGCTGGCGAAATAGGCGGCGCGCACGTTGATGTCGATCAGCCGGTCCACCGCGTCGGGGTCCAGGGTCAGCGGATCGCCCATGATCGCCACGCCGGCGTTGACGACCATGATGTCGAGCGCGCCGGCCGCCGCCACCGCCGCGATCAGCTCGTCGCGGTTGGCGCTGTCAGCCTTTACCGCCGTCGCGCCAGTTTCCGCCGCCACCGCCACTGCTGCATCCGGCGAGCCCGAATAGCTGAAGACCACCTTCGCCCCAGCGCTGGCAAACTGGCGCACGATGGCCGCCCCGATGCCGCGACTGCCACCGAGAACCATGACCGACTTGCCGGAAAAATCGCTCATCTGCGTCAACTCCACCTGCTGGGATTCATGCGCGGTTCTGGCATGACAATGCAGTATTGCCGACAAGCCCTGTTCCTCCAAGCCGGAAACCACATGAAACCTGTCCTTGCCGCCCTCGCCCTCCTGCTCGCCGGCCCGGCTTGCGCCGCGGCCATCGATGAGTTTCGCGCGGGCGACTGGCCTGCCGTTGTGCGTGACGGCCGCGCCGAAAACACGGTCGAAAGCCTGATCCTCGCCGGTCGCGCCCAATTGTCGATCGCCGGTTACCAAACCACCGACAAGGCCCGCGCCCTCGCCCTCGTCACTGCCGCCGAAGCCGATTTCGACAAGGCCCTCGCCCGCGACCCGGCCAACGTGCAGGCCCAGCTGCAAAAGGCCGTCGCCATCGGCTATCGCGCCCAGCTCACCCGCGCCGTCGGCCTGGCCAAGGACGTGCGCCGTCGCTTCGAAGCCATCCGCACCGCCCACCCCGACAACCAGCTGGCCTGGGGCGCGCTCGGCGGCTGGCACGGCGGCGCCGTCGCCACCGTGGGCAGCTTCATCGCCGGCACCGTGCTCGGCGCGAAGAAAGGCGAGATGGAACGCTGCTACGCCCAGGCGCTGAAATTGGCACCTGGCCTGCCCTCCACCCGCACCTTCTTTGCCATCACCCTGATGGACCTCGACGCCGGCAACGCCGCCCGCGCCGCCGCGCTGCTGAAAGGGCTGGACGCACTGCCGGCGGCTGATGGCTTCGAGGCGATGATGAAGCGCCAGGGGCTGGAACTGGCCGCCGCGCTGGCCAAGGGCGATGCATCCGCCGCGCAGGCGACGGCGCGGAAGTTGAAGGCATTTTCGCGGATTGTTTGAGGAAGAAGCGGTGCCTCCGGCGGGCAGGGACTCAGTCCCTGCACCCGTTCGATTCAGAGCGTGCCAGCTTCACAAGCGCACATCAGAGCCGCAGGCAATGAAGACAAGCCTGCGGCGCTGCCTTTGGATTCCTAGCGCAGGCCAAAAAACGAAAGTGGGTGCAGGGGCTCAGCCCCTGCCCGCGGCGGGTCCCATCGAAACTGAGTTTCGATGGGTGCCCTCGGAGGTCCTCTTAAGTTGCCCGCTTGGCCTTCTCCTCCAGCCCAGACACCCCCTCGCGGCGTTCCAGTTCGGCGCGCACGTCGTCGAACGACAGCCCGGCATCCGCCAGCAGCACCGCGAGGTGAAACATCAGGTCGGCGCTTTCGCTCACCAACCCGGCGCGATCATCGCTGATGGCGGCGATCACCACTTCCACCGCTTCCTCGCCCAGCTTCTGCGCCATCTTGGCCCGGCCCTTGCCGGTGAGTTTGGCAACATAGGAGGTGGCGGGATCGCCGCTGCGCCGTTCGACGATGGTGGCGAGCAGCTGGTCAAAGCGGTCCATGGAACACCTCGCGGACGGGCAGGCCGGCGCTGGCCAGGGCCGCGCGCGCCTGGGCCACGGTCACTTCGCCGAAGTGGAAGATGGAGGCTGCGAGCACGGCCGAAGCATGGCCTTCGGTGACCCCGGTGACAAGATCGTTGACGTTGCCGACGCCGCCGGAGGCGACAACGGGCACCGGCACCGCGTCGGCGATGGTGCGGGTCAGCGCCAGGTCGTAACCGGCCTTGGTGCCGTCGCGGTCCATGGAGGTGAGCAGGATCTCGCCGGCGCCCAGCCTGGCTGCTTCGATGGCGTAGGCGACGGCATCAATGCCGGTGGCCTTGCGGCCGCCGTGGGTGAAGATCTCCCACTTGCCGGGCGCGACGGCCTTGGCGTCCACCGCCACCACCACGCATTGTTCGCCAAAGCGCATGGCGAGTTCGCCGATCAGGGCGGGCCGCGCGACGGCGGCGCTGTTCACCGCCACCTTGTCGGCACCGGCCAAAAGGAGCGCGCGGGCATCGTCCACGCTACGCACGCCGCCGCCGACGGTCAGCGGCATGAAGCACTGATCGGCGGTGCGCTCGACGATATCGAGCAAAGTGCCGCGGTTCTCGTGAGAGGCGGTAATATCGAGAAAGCAGAGTTCGTCGGCGCCCGCGGCATCATAGGCCGCCGCGATCTGCACCGGATCGCCGGCATCGCGCAACGCCACGAAGTTGACGCCCTTGACCACGCGGCCATTGGCGACATCGAGGCAGGGGATGATGCGGACGGAGAGCGTCATTGTGCGACCGCGATTGCCTCGGCCAGATCGAGCCGGCCGTCGTAAAGCGCGCGGCCGGTGATGACGCCTTCGATGCCCGGCTTGTCCACCAGCGCGTGGATATCGGCGATGGAGGCCACGCCGCCCGAGGCGATCACCGACAGGCTGGTCGTGGCGGCCAGGGCCACGGTGGCTTCGACATTGACGCCCTTCAACAGGCCGTCGCGGCCGACATCGGTGAACAGCACGGCGGCGACGCCGGCATCCTCGAACTGCCGGGCCAGATCGGCCACCGGCAGCGTCGACACATCGGCCCAGCCGCGCGTCGCCACCAGGCCATCGCGGGCGTCCACCGCCACCACGATGCGTCCTGGATGATCGGCGGCGAGTCCGCGCACCAGGTCGGGATTTTCCAGCGCGGCGGTGCCCATCACCACGCGCCAGACGCCGGCCGCCAGCCAGGCTTCCACATGCGCCGCGGTGCGGATGCCACCGCCCACCTGGACCAGGCCGCCGCCAAAGCCCGAAAGCGCCGCCTTCACGCCGGCCGCATTGCGGCTGTCGCCAGCAAAGGCGCCATCCAGATCGACAACGTGCAGGTGCGTCGCGCCGGCGGCGCGGAACAGCGCGGCTTGGGCGGCGGGATCATCGGCATAGACGGTGGCGCGGTTCATGTCGCCTTCCGCCAGCCGCACGCACTGGCCGCCTTTCAGATCGATGGCCGGAAAGATGATCATGAGCGCAACCAGTTGGAGAGGAAGGCAAGCCCATAGGACTGGCTCTTTTCCGGGTGGAACTGCACGCCGGTGATGTGCCCGCGCTTGACGATGGCCGGGAAACGCCCGCCGTGATCGGACACCGCCTGCACATCGGCCGGATCGTCGGGCGTGAATGCATAGCTGTGCACAAAATAGGCATCACCCGACGGCACCGGCGCGCCGTTCACCGCGTCCACCCGGTTCCAGCCCATGTGCGGGATCTTCAGCGCCGGGTCCGACGGCGACAGTCGCTCGACCTTGCCTGGCAGCCAGCCCAGCCCCTTGTGCACGCCATGCTCATGGCCTTCGCTGGCCAGCAACTGCATGCCGACACAAATGCCCAGGAATGGCACGCCACGGCTGTGGACGGCCTCGTTCATCGCCGCCTCGATGCCGGTGCGTTCCCGGAGCTGGCTTATGCACTGCGCAAAGGCGCCAACACCCGGCAGCACGATGCGGCTGGCGCCGGCAATCACCGCCGGATCATCGGTGACGACAACGCGCGCGCCCGCGCGCTCCAGCGCCCGCGCCGCGGAGCGCAGGTTGCCGGCGCCATAATCAACCAGCGCAACCGTGTCAGGCACCGCCCCCAGAGCCTCCCAACGTGCCCTTTGTCGACGGGATGGCGTCACTCTTGCGCGGATCAATGGCGACGGCCGCGCGCAGCGCCCGCGCCAGCCCCTTGAAGCAGCTTTCGGCGATATGGTGATTGTTGACGCCATAAAGCGTCTCGATGTGCAGCGTGATCCTGGCCGAACCGGCGAAGGCGGCAAAGAATTCCTTGAACATCTCGGTGTCGAGCGTGCCCAGTTTCGGCTGGCTGAACGATGTGCGCCACACGAGGTAAGGCCGGCCCGAAATGTCGAGCGCCACCCGGGTCAGTGTTTCGTCCATCGGAATCAGCGCGTCGCCATAGCGGGTGATGCCGCGCCGGTCGCCCAGCGCCTTGGCCACGGCTTCGCCCAACGCAATGCCGGTATCTTCCGTGGTGTGGTGGCCATCGATGTGCAGATCGCCCGTGGTCTTGACGGTGAGATCAATCAGGCTGTGGCGCGACAGCTGTTCCAGCATGTGATCAAGGAAACCGATGCCAGTCGACACGTCATAGGTGCCGCTGCCGTCAAGGTTCACATGCACCTCGACCTGGGTTTCCTTGGTCACGCGGGAAATGCTTGCCGTGCGCGCTGTCATGAGCCTGCTCCTTGGGCGAGAGCGCCTAGAGCATTGCGGCTTGGGCGGCAAGTTTGCAGGACCCCTTGCGGCATCGGGGGCAAGCGGTGCAGGTTGCGAACATGAACAGTAATGGTGGCACGCTTCGGCTGGCCGTGTTGATTGATGGCGAAAATATTCCGGCCAAGGATGCCGGCCCATTGTTTGCGCAAGTTGCCAAATTGGGGAATCCGATCATTCGACGGGTCTATGGTGATTTCACCAAGGGCAATTTCAAGGACTGGCCGAAAATTATTGACCAGCATGGTGGCAAAGCCGAGCAGAGCGGTCATACTTCAACAGGGAAGAGTGCCAGCGATATCGCTCTCGTCGTGGATGCGATGGATTTCCTGCATAAGCGGTTAGTCGACGGCTTCTGTATCGTGACGGGTGATGGCGACTTCACCAGCTTTGCCAAACGGGCACGCGAGGAAGGGTTCAAAGTCTATTGCTTTGCGCATGGCAAAGCTGCCGAATCCCTGAAGGCGGCCTGCGACAGCTTCTTCTCATTGGCCAAGAGCACCCCAAAGACCGCCAAGACGAACCTGGCTAAACCGGCTGCACAGAAGCCTGCGGTTCCTAAGCCTCAAAAGCCGAGACAGCCGGATCTCGCGCGCCCGTGGATCAAGGATGCCCTTCCCACAGACGGAAACCAGTGGATGACGCTAAGTGCTCTAGGCCAAGCGCTTGGTGAGAAGCACAAGGGTTACCTTAAGAAGACCGGGTGCAGTTCATTGAAAAAGATACTGAAATCACTACCCGACCAATTTGAAATGGGACTGGCCGCCGACGGCAAGACCGAGCAAGTCCGCCGCCGCGCCTAACCCGCCTGCGCCGTCGTCTGCCGCTCCACCCTTGCGGCTTCTTCCTTCTGCGAAATGGTCGAGCGCAGCTTGATGAGGTTGGAAAGCGTCGCGTACCAGAAGGGCGCGCCCAGTGAGAGCAGCGAGATCGACAGGCTCATGCCGAGCAGTTGCAGCAGCAGTGCAAAGCTGAGCGGTTCCCAGCGCGCGGCCCAGGCCTTCAGATCCTGCGGCCACGACACCAGTTCCAGCCGCGTGGCCTCGGCCAGGCCCATGCAATCGGCATAGGCATCAAGGCCGCGCGACGCGCTGGGGCCGGCCAGATGTTGGCGCGCGCAGGTCATGGCCTGTGTCTCGCCAGCCGCCGAGCCCGCCTGCGGCGGCGCGAAGTCGCCTTTCTCCATCGACGCGACGGCCGATGCCACCACCTTGTCGCGCAGCGCGCTATCGGCGTTCAGCCGCGCCATCAGGTCGAACGTGTCGAGATGCAGCACCACCACCAACGCGATGCTGAACATCGCTGTCCAAGTGCGCACCCGTGATGTGTAGGCCGCGTCCACCCGGTCGATCGTCTGATCGAACCAGCCGACCAGCTTGGCCATGAAATCCTTGCCCGGCCCGGCCATGAACGCCTCCAGGATCGCCTTGCTGGCGCGTTGGCTGCTCGACCAGTCGGGGTTCTGCAGTTCCAGATTGGCGATGCGGGTGCGGATGCGCTGCAACAAATCCTTGGGGTCGGTCAGGCCCAGATCGGCCAGCATCGCCTTGATCCGGGCGCGGGCGTCCTTCACCGCCTGCAGCTCGTCGGGCGTGTCATCCTGCGCCACGAAATCCAGCAGCAGCCGCACGAATTCCTCGCGCTGCACCACGCCGCTGCGCGGGCGCTGTTCGGCCGCCGGGTTGGACAGGCGCTTGAGTACCCAGGTCGCCAGACCGGTGCGCGGCGCCGACAGCAGCGGATCGCGCAGGATGCGGCCGACGATCACGCCGGCATGCGCCTCCAGCCCCGGCAGGATGCGCACCAGCAGATCCGACAGGCCGCGCTCCAGCGCTTCGCCCTTCAGGTTGCGCATGTAGATGGGGATGGCCTGCACCATAGCCGTCACCGCCAGCGCGATCACCAGCATCGTGAAGGCAAAGCCGATCATCACATCAAGATAGTGCAGCATGGCGTCATCCCCCCGGATGGAAGCCACATGATAACCTTGGTTAGCCGCCGACGCACCCCCTTTTACTCTGCTGCGCATGTCCTACATGGAGGCCAACGAAAGGTCCCCCCGATGAGTGAACTCCCCCAATTTCACGGCACCACCATCGTGTCCGTCCGCAAGGGCGGCCAGGTTGTCGTTGCCGGCGATGGCCAGGTGACGATGGGCCAGACGGTGATGAAACCCAATGCCAGGAAAGTCCGCCGGCTCGGCTCCAAGGGTGACGTGATCGGCGGCTTCGCCGGCGCCACCGCCGATGCCTTCACCCTGTTCGAACGGCTGGAGGCCAAGCTGGAACGCCATCCCGGCCAGCTGATGCGCGCCGCGGTGGAACTCGCCAAGGATTGGCGCACCGATCGCTATCTGCGCCGCCTGGAAGCCATGATGATCGTGGCCGATGCCCAGGTGACGCTGGTGATCACCGGCAATGGCGACGTGCTGGAACCGGTGGGCGGCATTGCCGCCATCGGTTCAGGCGGCAATTTCGCGCTGGCCGCCGCCCGCGCGCTCGCCGATTCCGAGCACAGCGCCGAAGCCATTGCGCGGCGCGCCATGAAGATCGCCGCCGATCTGTGCGTCTATACCAACGAAGAATTGACCCTGGAGGCGATTGACCTGTGAGCGCCGACCTGACCCCCCGCGAAATCGTCTCGGCTCTCGATCGGCACATCATCGGCCAGGACGACGCCAAGCGCGCCGTTGCCGTTGCCTTGCGCAACCGCTGGCGCCGACAGCAGCTGCCGGACGATCTGCGCGATGAAGTGGTGCCCAAGAATATCCTGATGATCGGCCCCACCGGCTGCGGCAAGACCGAGATCAGCCGCCGGCTGGCCAAGCTGGCCAACGCGCCCTTCATCAAGGTGGAAGCCACCAAATTCACCGAAGTCGGCTATGTCGGCCGCGACGTCGACTCGATCATCCGCGACCTGGTCGAGGAATCGATCCGCCTCGTCCGCGAAACCCGCCGCGCCGCCGTGAAGGACAAGGCCGAAGACGCCGCGCTCGCCCGCCTGCTCGATGCACTGGTGGGCAAGGATGCCAGCGAAGCCACGCGCCTCGCCTTCCGCCAGCGCTTCGAAGCCGGCGACCTGAAAGGCCGCGAAGTGGAGATCGAAGTGGCCGAAGCCCCGCCCAGCTTCGAAATGCCCGGCATGCAGCCCGGCCAGGTCGGCATGATCAACCTGTCCGACATGATGGCCAAGGCGATGGGCGGCCGCACCAAGCGCCGCAAGATGAAGGTGGAGGCCGCCTGGGACGCCCTGCTCGCCGAAGAATCGGACAAGCGGCTCGACGACGAGGACATCCAGCGCGAAGCCGTGCGCAACGCCGAAGCCAACGGCATCGTGTTCCTGGACGAGGTGGACAAGATCGCCGTGAGTGACGTGCGCGGCGGCTCGGTCAGCCGCGAAGGCGTGCAGCGCGATCTGCTGCCGCTGATCGAAGGCACCACCGTCGCCACCAAATATGGCCCGGTGAAGACCGACCATGTCCTCTTCATCGCATCCGGCGCCTTCCACGTCGCCAAGCCGTCGGACCTGCTGCCCGAACTGCAAGGCCGCCTGCCGATCCGCGTCGAGCTGAAAGGCCTGACCGAAGACGATTTCCGCCGCATCCTCTCCGACACCGATGCCAGCCTGATCCGCCAATACGCCGCCCTGCTCGCCACCGAAGGCGTGACGCTGACGATCACCCCCGACGGCATCGACGCCATCGCCCGCACCGCCGCCCAGGTGAACGAAACGGTCGAAAACATCGGCGCCCGCCGGCTGCACACGGTGATGGAAAAGCTGCTGGAATCCGTCAGCTTCGACGCCAGCGACCGTGGCGGCGACACGGTGACGGTGGACGCGGCCTATGTGGCCAAGGAACTCGGCGACATCGCGGGGAACCGGGATTTGTCGAAATATATACTTTGATGCCTCCGGCGGGCAGGGACTCGGTCCCTGCACCCGTTCGATGTCGAGCGCGCCTGTTCTGCAAGCGCACACCAGCGCCGCAGGCTATGAGAAATAGCCTGCGGCGCTGCCCTGTCCATTAGAGCGCCGCCCAAAAACGAAAGTGGGTGCAGGGGCTCAGCCCCTGCCCGCCGGAGGCCCCCTTACTTCTTCTTCGCAGCAACCTTCTTCTTCGGCGCCGCCTTCTTCGCCGGCGCCTTCTTGCCCTTCTTGGCCGGCGCGGCGGCGGCGCGGGCGGCCAGCAGGGCCACGGCTTCGCCCAGCGTGAAGGCGGTGGGTTCGGCGCCCTTGGGCAGGGTAGCGTTGGTAGTGCCGTCGCTCACATAGGGGCCATAGCGCCCGGCCAGCACGCGCACATTCGCGCCGGATTCCGGATGCGCGCCCAGTTCGGCCAGGGCGGTGGCGGCGCCGCGTTGTGGGCGGCCACCGTTGGCCTTGGCAGCGGCGGCTTCAGCCAGTTTCACCACGGCGGCGTTCATGCCGATTTCAAACACTTCGGCCGTGTTTTGCAGCCGGCCATAGGCGCCGTTGTGCGCCAGGTAGGGGCCATAGCGGCCGATGCTGGCGGTGATGGGTTCGCCGGTTTCCGGGTGCGGGCCGATGGTGCGCGGCAGGTTGAGCAATTTCACCGCCCATTCCAGGTCCTCCGGCCCGCTGATCGTCACATCCTTGGGGATGGAGGCGCGGGCCGGCTTGTCGCCTTCACCGCGCTGCACGAAGCGGCCAAAGCGGCCCGAGCGCACGCTGATCGGCTCGCCGGTGTCGGGATCATTGCCCAGTTCCAGCGGGCCGTCGTTGGCCGCGCCTTCGCTGGCAAAGGGCCGCGTGTATTTGCATTCGGGGTAGTTGGAGCAGGCGACGAACGCCCCGAACCGCCCGGTCTTCAGGCTCAGCCGCCCCGCCGCGCACTTCGGGCACAGGCGCGGGTCCGCGCCGTCGCCCTTGTCCGGAAACAGGAACGGCGCCAGATATTCGTCCAGCGCGGCGGTCACGTCCGACGGCCGCTGCTCCATGATCTCGGCGGTCTTGGGCTGGAAATCCGCCCAGAACGCCCGCAGCAATTCCAGGTAGCTGGCATCGCCGGCCGACACATCGTCCAGCTGGTTCTCCAGCCCGGCGGTATAATCATATTCGACATAACGGCCGAAGAAGCGCTCCAGGAACGCCGTGACCAGCCGGCCCTTCTCCTCCGCGAAGAAGCGGTTCTTCTCCACCCGCACATAGGCGCGGTCGCGCAACGTCTGCAGGATGGAGGCATAGGTGGACGGCCGCCCTATGCCGAGCTCCTCCAGCTTCTTGACCAATGTGGCTTCCGAAAACCGCGCGGGCGGCTCGGTAAAGCTCTGGATCGCCTCCACGGTCTTGGAGGCGCAGCGATCGCCGCCGGCCAGCCGAGGCAGACGGGCGCCGTCCTCGTCATCTTCCGCCGGCTCATCCCGCCCTTCGGTATAGAGCGTCAGAAACCCCGGCGTGACCACCACCTGGCCGGTGGCCTTCAACCCGTGGCGGCCATCATCATCGAACAGTTCAACCGTGGTGCGCTCCAGCCGGGCGCTGGCCATCTGGCTGGCCACCGTGCGGTTCCAGATCAGCGCATACAGCCGCTCTGCATCGCTGTCCCCACGCCCCGGCCGGCGCGAGAAATCGGTCGGGCGAATGGCTTCGTGCGCTTCCTGGGCGTTCTTCGCCTTGGTGGCATAAAAACGCGGCTTTTCGGGCAGCACTTCGGGCTTGCTGCCATAATCACGCGCGATCAGGTCGCGCACGGCGGCCATGGCTTCGCCGGCGATCTGCACGCCGTCGGTCCGCATGTAGGTGATGTGGCCATCTTCATACAGGTTCTGTGCCACCCGCATGGTGTGGCTGGCGGTGAAGCCCAGCCGGCGCGCGGCCTCCTGTTGCAGGGTCGATGTGGTGAACGGCGGCGCCGGGTTGCGGCTGACCGGTTTGGTCTCCACGGTGCGCACGGTAAAGCCTTTCTTCTCAATGGCTTCCCGCGCAGCATTGGCCGCAGCATTGGTCAGATCAAACTGGCCCAGTTTCTTGCCGTCCAGCACCGCCAGCCTTGCCCGGAAGGTGGCGCCGTTGGGGGAGATCATCTCGGCATCGACCCGCCAATATTCCCGCGCCACATGCGCTTCGATCTCGCGTTCGCGCTCCACCACCAGGCGCAGCGCCACCGATTGCACGCGGCCCGCGCTCTTGGCGCCGGGCAGCTTGCGCCACAGCACGGGGGACAGGGTGAAACCCACCAGATAATCCAGCGCGCGCCGCGCCAGATAGGCATCGATCAACGGCTGATCGAGATCGCGCGGCGCCTGCATGGCGCGCGTGACGGCTGTCTTGGTGATTTCATTGAACGTCACCCGCCGCGCGCCGCCGGCTGGCAACGCCTTCTTGGCCTTCAACACCTCCAGCAAATGCCACGAAATCGCCTCGCCCTCGCGATCAGGGTCGGTGGCCAGGATGACCTGGGTGCTGCGCTTGGCCGCGTCCGAAATCGCCTTCAACTGCTTGGCCCGGTCGGCCGAGACTTCCCACTCCATGGCGAAATCATGCCCTGGGTCCACCGATCCATCGCGCGGCGGCAGATCGCGCACATGCCCGAAACTGGCGAGCACCTCATACTCACTGCCCAGATATTTGTTGATGGTCTTCGCCTTGGCCGGCGATTCAACGATGACAAGCTGCATTAGAGTCCCTCACGTATACGCGCGAGGGTGGGGGGCCGAAGCGAGGGGCGTCAAGGGGCGAGGGGACGCAGGGCTAAGCGCTTCAACGAGACTGCGGTATACTCGACAACTGGAATGAAGCTCGTAAAACAAAGGCGTTCTATGAGGTTGTATCATTTCATCAGTAGGCAACATGCGCTTGAAGCTATCCGCTTACGGCGGGTTAAGATTGCGCGTATTGACCAGTTAAATGACCCTTTCGAGTTGCTATCTGGCATGCAGGGAAACTGGCTGTCTAGATCCTCCTTAAATTTGGTGAGAGAGGTAGTGGCGAATCAGTTCGGCATAGTCTGTTTTAGCAAAGGTTGGCAAAACCCGGTCATGTGGGGACACTATGCCAGTAATCATACTGGTTTATGTCTTGGGTTTGATGTTGATGAATCAATCGCAATGCCTATCACATATATTTCCAAGCGATTATCATTTGACGAATTATTTACTAGAAAAATGACGAAAGAAGAAATCTCCCGAATTTCAAATATATATATGACGACAAAATTTTCTCACTGGCGATATGAAAACGAAGTGAGAATTACGGCAATTCTCGACCCTAGCGGTGATGATATTCAATTCTCCTACTTTTGTGATCAAGTAAAGTTGAGATCTGTGCACGTAGGGGTGAGGTCAGACATTACGAGATCAGCAATTTTCGATGCATTGGGATCGGATTTTAGGGATGAAGTAAAAGTGGTGAACACACGGTTGGCTTTTAGAAGCTTTAAGATCGTTACACAGAGAAACAGAAATCTCTGGAAGTAGGTCAAGTGGCTTGACTCTGATTGGCCAAAGCTTCCACCACGCTTGGCAAATGGGTCATGCGACCTGGCTGTGCTCAACCGTTACCACGGCGTGCACGGGTTCCACGAATTCCACCTTGCACGCCTTGCCATCGCCATAGACCGCGACCACCACGCCCTCCGCTCCTGCCGGGATGGTGATGCCATCGGTCACGACGTCCACACGCAACCGCACCGTATCGAGTTCGCCGGGCGTGGCCCTGTGTTGGGCGGGGAAATGGGCGATATTCATGGGTAATTTATACTATGGATGGCGTTGTGAGGCCAAATGTGGGCGGGGCCCATTTTTGGCAAGCATGGGACTTGCCGTGCAACGCCATCGGCACTATGTTATACAAATTGACATTTTGTTGGACAAGTTGGTATGAGCAATCCGCAGACCAAAGGTGGCAGCAGGCCCGGTACGGGGACGGCCGGTGGCTGGGTGAAGCGGGATGCTTCCACCGGCGAAATCATTGCGAAAGGCACCACCCGCTTCGAAGCCGTGATGGCGGCTGCGGATCGGTCTGGCCTGCTCCACGGCAAAGGCGGGCGGATTGGGGGGCGGATCAGCCCGGAACTGATCGCCAAGGCCAAGGCGCAAACCGGGATCGAGGCCGATACCGATCTGATTGAATTTGCCCTGGCCAATATCGCGGTGGAGGATCGCTTTGCCGAAGCCTTCAAGGCTGTGCGCGGCGCTGTGGATGCTGATCTGAACCTCGGCTTCTGACCGTGGCCGGCTTTGATATCGATGCGGCGCTACGCTGGGCGCGCCTCGATCCCCGCCGGCCGCTGGAGCGCCGGCCCGATGCCGATCTGCCCTTGGTGACGGCGGCGGATGTGGCGGGATCGCCGCTGTTGCTTGATACGTGTGTGTATATCCACCAGTTGCAGGGCCGATTGCCCGAACTAATCGCGCAGTTGATCGAGGTCCGCCAGATCAACCACAGTAGCATCGCCCTACAGGAATTGCTGCACACGGTGGGCGTGCTGAATCCCGCCGATGCCCGCACTCAGGCTGCGGTGGCGGCCATTCGGACGCTGGTGCAGGCCATGCCCGACCACCGGCTGTTCACGCCAGATGCCGATGTGCTGGGCCGTGCCGCGCTGTTGGCGGGGATATTGTGCCGGTTGCAGGGCTATGGCCGGGATGGCCGTTTGCGGGCGTTGATGGATGCGACTTTGTTTCTGCAGGCGCACAAGCTGGGGCTGACGGTGCTGACCGCGAATCTGCGCGATTTCGATTATCTGCAGCAACTTATGCCCACGGGGCGTGTGCTGTTCTACCGCTGAACCCTCACCCCAACGCCACCCGCGCCCCGGCGTGGCGGACCAGCGCCCCTTCCAATTCCAGGTCCAGCAGCACGCTGGCCACTTGCGCGGGGGGCAGTTTGGTGAGGCGGATGAGATCGTCGATGGGCACGGCCGTGGGGGAGAGCAGGGCGAGCAGCGCCGCGCGGGCGGCCGGATCGGGCGTGGCGGCGGGGGTGGGCAGCGGCTCGGCGACGTTCAGCGGGAGCG
>NZ_WNJP01000053.1 GCF_009733735.1 Sandarakinorhabdus oryzae
CGGGCCGGCGCGGCGCCGGCGTGATTTCGGCCGCGATCGCGGCCCACACGGCGGGTGGCGGCGCCACGTCTGGCGTCGCTGCATCCAGCGGTGACAGCACCGCCTGCCAGCGTTCGACAGCCGCCCGGAATTCGGGGTCACTGAGCATGCGCAGATCGCCGGCCTTGCGCTCATCGCGGCTGCCGGCGCCCAGGGCATGGTCCATGGCCGCGGCTTCCAGCGCGGTCAGGTCGGCACGGCCGTTGGCTTCGGGCTCTTGGCTCATGCCTCGTTCCCTTCCAGGGCGCCGCGCATCCGGATCAGACCGCGTCGCACCCAGCTTTTCAGCGTGCCCACCGGCACCTGCTCGCGTGTGGCGAGTTCGTCATAGGTGATGCCTTCGAAATAGCAGGCGCGGATGGCGGCGGCGTGGCGCGGCTCCAGCGCCGCCAGCGCGGCATTGAGGCGCTGCGTGTCCTGGGCGTGGCTCAAGCCGGCATCGGGGGCCGGGCCGTCATCGGCCAGATCATAGGCCTGTTCCACCGGCACCTGGGCGCGCGGCCGCGCCCGCAGCCGATCAATGGCGCGGTTGCGGGCGATGGTTGTCGCCCAAGTGATCGGGCTGGCCTTTGCCGGATCAAAGGTCGCCGCCTTGCGCCAGATACTCACATACACATCCTGCAACACGTCTTCGGATTCCTGCCGTTCGATCAAGATACGCAGGATGACGCCAAATAGTTTTGCGCTGGTGCGATCATAAAAGGCCTGGAAGGCGGCGGCATCGCCGTCGGCCACCCGCAGCAGCAGCGCTGACAGTTCGGCCGCACCAGGGCTGGGTGGGTTCATGCGCGCGCGCCCGGCATCTGGATCGGCCCTTCGGCACTGCCGGTGATGAACTGGCGCACATGGGCGTTGTCGCAGCCATCGAGACTGGCCAATGGCCCCTGCCAGATGATCTTCCCCCCGTGCAGCATGGCAACCCTGTCGGCGATGTGGCGAACGCTCGCCATGTCATGCGTAATGGTAAGTGCGGTGATTTTCAAATCAGTTACCAGCGTGCGGATCAGATTGTTGATCACCGCCGCCGTGATCGGATCGAGGCCCGCCGTCGGCTCATCGAAAAAGATGATCGGCGGACGCGCCGCAATGGCACGGGCCAGGGCCACCCGTTTCTGCATGCCGCCCGACAGTTCCGCCGGCTTGAGATCGGCAACTTCGGGCCCCAGCCCCACACGGGCGAGATTGTCGATGGCCGCCGCCTTGCGCTCCGCCGCGCTGCCGGGCAGCGCAAAACTGATGTTGCGCCACACCGGCAGCGAATCGAACAATGCGCCGCCCTGGAACAGCA
The DNA here is from genome assembly GCF_009733735.1 of Sandarakinorhabdus oryzae. Lineage (GTDB taxonomy): Bacteria > Pseudomonadota > Alphaproteobacteria > Sphingomonadales > Sphingomonadaceae > Sandarakinorhabdus > Sandarakinorhabdus oryzae. Next base: position 1,328 of record NZ_WNJP01000053.1, read on the forward strand.
TGCCGATGCGGGTGCGGTGGGCATCCAGCGCCGCGCCCTTGAGGCCGGCCACTTCCTGCCCGTCGACGCGGATCGATCCGGCATCGATCGGGATCAGCCCGAGGATGCATTTCAGCATCACCGACTTGCCGGTGCCGGAACCGCCGATGATGACCAGGCTTTCGCCTGGCGCCACCGCCAGATCGATACCGGCCAGCACCTGGCGACTGCCAAAGCGCTTGGTGACGCCGGCCAGCTCGATGCGCGGTGTTGGTGCGGATGTCATGAACCGAACACGATCACGGTGATGATCAGGTTGGAGAGCAGGATCAGGATGAAGCTGGAGACCACGGCGTTGGTGGTCGCCTTGCCCACCCCGGCCGCGCCGCCACCGCTGTGATAGCCATGGTAACAGCCCATCAGCGCGATGAAGAATCCGAACACCGCCGCCTTGACCAGCGACGAGATCACGTCGTCCCATTCCAGGTAGCGTGCCGTCGTCGCCAGATATTGCGCGCTGTTGAAGCCCAGCCGCTGTGTCGCCAGCAGCCAGCCGCCCATCACGCCCAGCGCGTTGGAAACCAGCACCAGGAACGGCATCACCAGCACGGCCGCCAGGATGCGCGGGCCTACCAGCCAGCGGAACGGATCGGTGCGCAGCGTCACCAGCGCGTCGATCTGCTCGGTCACCCGCATGGTGCCAAGCTCGGCGGCCATGGCGCTGGCGACCCGGCCGGCCACCATCAGACCGCCCAGCACCGGCCCCAGTTCGCGCACCACCCCGATCACGGTGACGGCCGGCACGGTCGAGGCCGCGTTGAATCGGCTGCCACCGATGAAGATCTGCTGCGCCAGCGCCGAGCCGGTGAAGATGGCGGTCAGGCCTACCACCGGCAACGACAGCCAGCCGATGCTGAGCATCTGTTGCGCCACCTGGGCCGGATACCAGGGCGGCTGCGCCATGCGGGTGAGGGCCCTGATGGCAAAGCGCGTCAGCCGGCCGATGCTGGCCAGCGCGGCCAGCACCGGGACACCGATGGCCACCAGCACGCCGATCATGCCCACACCCGGTCAAAGCGCTGACCCAGTGCGACCAGCAATTCATAGCTGGTGCGACCGCACAGGCTGGCCATGGCCTCCGGATCGAACGGGATATCGAGCCAGTCGCCTTCAGCCAGCGGCCGAGCGTCCGTCACGTCGAACGAGGCCATGTCCATGGAAATGCGCCCCGCCGCCGGGCAGCGCACGCCGTCCACCTCGGCCCAACCGAGGCTCGACAGCCCGCGCGCGTAGCCATCGGCATAACCCAGCGCCACGGTGGCGATGCGCGTTGGCCGGGAAGCGGTGAAGGCCGCCGCATAGCCGACGCTGCCGCCCACCGGCACGTCGCGCAGCTGGATGATGCGCGCCTGCATCCGCGCCACGGTGCGCGAGACCCGGCCATCGGGCATCAGTCCGCCGCCAAACAGGCCGATGCCGGGTCGCACCAGATCGAGATGATAGGCGGGGCCGAGGCAGATTCCGGCGCTGTTGGCCAGCGCATAGGCGCCCGCCGGCACCTGCGCCGCGACCCCGGCAAAACAGGCGCGCTGGGCTTCGTTCTGCGGGTGGGCGCGGTTGTCGGCACAGGCGAGGTGGCTGTGCAGCACCGCCACCTCCATGCCGGCCAGCGCTGTGGCGGTTTCGGCCGGCGCCAGGCCCAGCCGGTTCATGCCGCTGTCCACCATCGCCTCACAGGGTCGCCCGGTCTGCCGCCACAGCGCGGCCTGCGCGGCGGTCACCAGCACAGGCCGGGCCGGCAGCGCCAGCGCAGCGGGCAGTTCCTCAGGGGAAATGCCGTGCAGCACCGATAGACTCACCTCGTCGGGCAGGGGCAGCAGCGGCGGCACTTCGTGCCAGTGCGCGACATAGAAATGGCGGCAGCCGGCAGCGGCCAGCCGAACCAACGTTTCCCGGGCGCCAACGCCATAGCCATCAGCCTTGATCGCCGCGCCGCAGGCCGCCGCGCCGACAGCGCGGGCAAAATCCTGCCAGTTGGCAACCAGCGCCGCGCTGTTCAGCAGCAGCCTGGCTTGCGGCGGGGGAGAGGGCGGGGGCGACACGGCCTTGGCTTAGCGATGTTGTTCATGGCGGCGCAAGCCATTGCGCGGTATGAGGGCGTCATGACACGCATCATCCAAGCCTCCCTCGCCGGCACGCTGGCGCTTGTTGCGGGCAGCGCCCTGGTGCTGATGGCCCCGGCCAACGCCCAGGCGCAGCCCAAGCCCGACACCGAGTTCTGCGCCAAGATGCGCGCGAAGGACCCGGGCGGCATCTGCACGGCCAAGGGCGAATATGTGACGCCGGAAAAAGTCTATCTGCCGGACGGCCGCGTCATCAACCGCTCCACCGGCGATTGAGGCAACAGCGCGCAGCGCTGATCAGTCGAACAGGCTGCTGACCGAGCTTTCCTCGGCGGTGCGGCGCATGGCTTCGGCGACCAGCGGCGCGATCGTGATGCGGCGGACCTTCTTCGCCGCTTTCACCGCCGCGGTTGCCGCGATCGAATCGGTCACCACCAGTTCGGCCAGCGCCGAGCCATCGACGCGCGCCACCGCGCCGCCCGACAGCACGCCGTGGCTGACATAGGCGGTCACGCTCTTGGCGCCCGCTTCGAGCAGGGCAGCGGCGGCGTTGCACAACGTGCCAGCGGAATCGACGATATCATCGACCAGGATACAGCGGCGGCCGCGCACGTCGCCGATGATGTTCATCACTTCCGATTCGCCGGGCCGTTCGCGGCGCTTGTCGACGATGGCCAGCGGGGCGTTGCCCAGCCGCTTGGCCAGCGCGCGGGCGCGCACCACGCCGCCGACGTCAGGCGAAACGACCATCAGATCGTCCATGCCCATCCGCGCCGTGATGTCGGCCGCCATCACGGGCGCAGCAAACAGATTGTCGGTCGGGATGTCGAAAAAGCCCTGGATCTGGCCGGCGTGCAGATCAACCGAAAGCACCCGGTTGGCGCCGGCCGTGGTGATCAGATTGGCCACCAGCTTGGCCGAAATCGGTGTGCGCGACCCTGATTTGCGATCCTGGCGGGCATAGCCAAAATAGGGCACCACCGCGGTGATCCGCCGGGCCGAAGCGCGCTTCAACGCATCGATGCAGATCAGCAATTCCATCAGATTGTCGTTGGCCGGCGCCGCGGTCGGCTGCACCACGAACACATCTTCGCCGCGCACGTTCTCATGAATCTCGACGAAAATCTCCTCGTCGGCAAAGCGGCGCACGGCGGCCTCGGTCAACGGGATTTCCAGATAGGCGGCGATCGCCTGGGCCAGTTCGGGATTGCCGTTGCCGGCCAAAATCTTCATGTCGCGCGCCCCAATCGCTGCCGTGTGCGGCGGGCCATAGCCGCCCTGTCACACAGGTGCAACCTCAGGCGCCGATTGCGGCAATCAGCGCATCGACCAGCGGCACGTCCGCCGGCGGCATCGGCAGCGCCGCCATGGCGCCCGGCCGTTCCCAGCGCAGCGCCTGGCCGTCGCGGCCATGCGGCTCTCCATCCCACGCCCGACACCAATAGAGCAGCATGACGAGGTGGAAATCGGGATAGGCAAAGCTGACGAAGGTGAAGGGCGCCAGCGCCGGCGCGGTGATGCCCAGCTCTTCCTCCAGCTCACGCGCCAGGGCGGCTTCCGGCGATTCGCCGGGTTCCAGCTTGCCGCCGGGAAATTCCCACAGGCCGGCCAGCGCCTTGCCTTCAGGCCGCTGGGCCAGCAGCGCGCGGCCATCGCCGTCCACCAGGGCGGCGGCAACGACATGGATGATCCGCATCAGCGCCAGACGACCAGCTTCACCCGGTCACCGGCCTTCAACCGGGCATCGCTGCCCAGCTGGTTGAGCGTCAGGAAGCGCGCCATCTTGTCATCGTCATAGGCCATGCGATTGGCCAGGCTTTGCACCGTGTCGGCGGCGGCGACATTGACCACCTGGATGCGGCGGGTGCGAATGGCAGCCACTTCCTGCGGGCTGAGCCGGCGCACGCTGGCCGCCACTGGCGCCACGTTGGCGGCCTGGCCCTGCGGCGCCATGCTGACCAGCGTGAAGGCCAGCTGCGGCGACCAGCGATAGACGGTGAGCGTTGCATCCACCGGCCCCGATTGCGAACCGGCACGGATGCTGCCTTCCAACGCCTCCACACCGTTGATGCGGGTGGTGCGCATCGGCTGCGCCGACACCCCCAATTGCTGCCAGCGCGCGGCGGCAATGGCGTTGAGATCGGCCGTGCGGGCATCGGCGGCGCGCAGATCAAAGCTGAGATTGCCCGGCGCGGTGCCGGTCACCGCCTGCGGCGAATTGCTGACGGCAAAGACCTTGGGCGCATCAAGCGCCAACCCCAGCCCGCCGTGGCGGAAGCTGCTGCCCTGCACCACGCCTTCAGCCGGATCATCATCATAGATCAGCCCGTCGATGGCGTTCAGGAAGGCGTCGCGATTGAGCGCGCGCGGGCCGGCGTTGGCCAGCAGGGTCTGCGCTTCGGTCCGCATCCGCGCCACGCGTTCGATGCTGGGCGGGTGGGTGGAGAGCCATTTCGACGGCTCGGCGCCGCCCTGGCCCTTCAGTCGCGCTTCCAGCGCCGTCTGCGCGCCCAGCGCCGCCAGCGCATCGGTGGCGGCATTGGGATCATAACCGGCGCCGGCGAGATAGCGCACGCCCAGGCTGTCAGCCTGACGCTCCTGCTCACGGCTGTAGCCGAGCGTGGTCAGGCCGGCGACCACCTGGGCCCCCTGGCCAAGCAGACCAACGCCGGTAACCGCGCCGACCAGCCCGGCCAGCACGTTTGACAGCGCGGCGCGGTTCTGGCGCTTCTGGCCGTGGCGAGCGGCGACGTGGCCCACTTCATGGCCCATGACGAAGGCCAGTTCTGCCTCGTCATTCATCAGCGCCAGCAGCTGACGGGTGATGTAGACATAGCCACCGGGGATGGCGAAAGCGTTGTTCACGTTGGAATTCAAGAGGGTGACGGTATAATCCTGCGCCCGCGCGCCACCGCCGGACTGCACGGCGATCTTCTGGCCGACGCGGCGCACATAGTCCGCTGCCGGGCCGGTCATCGCGCCGCCAAACTGCTGAAGGATCTGCGGGTGCGCCTGTGCGCCGGACTTGCGCTCGCTCTCGGTCAAGCCGGGGGGTGCCTGTGCCAGCGCTGGAGCGGCAATGAGGGCGGAAAGGGCAAGGGTGCGCAGCCAGTTCTTCATGGCCGCACCATAACGTGAAGCCGGGCCTCAGCGCCAGCCGGTGGCGTTAGAGATTGCGGCCCATCGCCAGATATTTGGCCCGGCGCGCCTTGACCAGCGCCGCCGGCGACAGTGCCAGCAGCGGCTGCAGCTCGCTGGCAATCGCCATCGACAGGGAGGCAATGGCCGCCGCCGGATCGCGATGGGCGCCGCCCAGCGGTTCGGCGACAATGGTATCGATGACGCCCAGCGCCTTGCAGTCGGCTGCCGTCACCTTCATCGCCTCGGCGGCATCGGCGGCGCGGTTGGCCTGCTTGTCGGCACTGCGCCACAGGATGGACGCACAGCCTTCCGGCGAGATCACGGCATAGACCGCGTGCTCCAGCATGATCACCCGATCGGCCGCAGCGATGCCGATAGCGCCGCCCGACATGCCTTCGCCGGTGATGGCGGCGATGATCGGCACCGGTGCGCCCAGGAAGGCGGCGGTGGCGCGCGCAATGGCTTCGGCCTGGCCGCGGGCTTCGCCGTCAACGCCGGGATAGGCGCCGGCGCTGTCCACCAGGGTGATCACCGGCACATTGAACCGGGCCGCGAGCTCCACCAGGCGCGCCGCCTTGCGATAGCCTTCGGGCCGGCCCATGCCGAAATTATGCTTCACGCGGCTGGCGGTGTCGTTGCCCTTCTCATGGCCGATCAGCATCACCGGCACATTGAGGCCGCGCAACTTGCCCAGCCCGCCCAGGATGGCGAGATCCTCGCCATAGGCACGATCGCCGGCCAGCGGGGTGAAATCCTCCACCAGCGCCTTGGCGATATCGGAAAAATGCGGCCGCGCCGGGTGGCGGGCGACCAGCGTCTTCTGCCACGGCGTCAGGCGGGCATAGGTTTCGGCCAGCAGGCGGCGCGCGGCGCCTTCGGCGTGGCGAGCGCCAGCATCATCACCGGCGGCACGATAATCGGTGGCGCGCTGCGCGATCTGGGCGATCGGCTTTTCAAAGTCGAGATAGGTGCTCACGGGGCGAAGGCCTAGGCGATATGACGCAGCATGGTCAATGGCTGCGGTGTCACAGCGCGGGCTGTTGGCGCTGCCAGCGGAAATACCACACTTCGTGGCCGAGCCGCCGCGCCTTGGCTTCATAGCGGGTCTGCGGCCAGTCCGCCGGCCGGGTCAGGAAATCCGCCGCCGTGTCGCCCAACCAGCGGAAATCCGTCCGCTTGCCCATCTGCATCAGCGCCCAGCGGCAATAGATCGGGTGATCGGTGCCAAAACGGAATTCGCCGCCGGGCTTCAGCACGCGGGCAATGCGATCGATCGGGCCGGGGTTCATGAAACGCCGCTTGGCGTGGCGGGCCTTGGGCCAGGGATCGGGATGCAGCAGGAACACACGCTCCACACTGGCTTCGGGCAACCGCTCCAGCACATCCAGCGCATCGCCATGATGAATGCGCACATTGGACAGATTGCCGTCGCGCACCGCCATCAGCGCACCAACGACGCCATCAACGAACGGTTCTGCGCCGATCAGGCCGACATCCTGATGCATCGACGCCTGGGCTGCCAAATGCTCACCCTTGCCGAAGCCGATCTCCAGCCACAGCGGCCGCTCATCGCCGAACAGGCCCTGCGCGGTGATCGGGCCCTCTGGCGGCACCGCAATCCTGGGCAACAGATCGGCAAACAATGCCGCCTGGCCCTGGCGCAGGGCATGGCCCTGCCGGCGGCCATAGAGGCGGCGGATCGTGGTGGGATCGGAAACGGTGGAGTCGGCCATGACCGCGGCCCATGCCCGATTGCGGGCTTGGCGAAAAGAGCAGGGTACCACGCTTGATCCAGATCAAGGCACCATGCTGCGGCCGGCCCGAAAGTTCGGCCATCTCTGGGAGGAAAGACGATGGACGCCCATGCCCCGGCCCGCGCGGTCCCTGAAGGCGCAATCACCGAAGTCGACGTGCTGGTGGTCGGCGCCGGCATTTCCGGCCTGTCGGCCGCCTGGCACCTGCAGCAGCGGCTGCCGCACAAGCGCTTCCTGGTGCTGGAACGCGAGGCCAGTTACGGCGGCACCTGGCTCACTCACAAATTCCCCGGCATCCGTTCCGATTCCGATCTCTACACCTTCGGCTTCGGTTTCAAGCCATGGGTCGGCCCGCCGATCGCCACTGCGGCCGAGATCCAGGCCTATCTGGGCGAGATGATTGCGGAGAACGGCCTCGACCAACATATCCGCTACAACCACAGCATCGAGACCGCCGCATGGGACAGCGCCACCGCGCGCTGGACGCTCACGGCCTGCCTGCCCGACGGCACCCGCCGCCAGTACCGCGCCAGGTTCCTGTGGATGGCGCAAGGCTATTACCGCCACCACCAGGGCCATTGGCCGGACTATCCCGGCATGGCCGATTTCAAGGGCCCGATCCTCCACACCGAAGAGTGGGACGAGGCCACCGATTACAGCGGCAAGCGCGTCGTGCTGATCGGATCGGGCGCGACGGCGGCGACCGTGGTGCCGGCAATGGCCGAAACGGCCGCCCACATCACCATGATCCAGCGCAGCCCGACCTATTTCATCCCTGGCCGCAACGCCAACGAACTGGCCGACGTGCTACGCCCGTTGGGCGTCGATGAAGCCACCATCCACGACATTGTGCGCCGCAAGATCCTGTTCGATCAGGATCAGGTGGTGCAGCAATGCCGCGCTGCGCCCGAGACGGTGGCGGCCGAGTTGCTGGCCGGGGTGCAGGCCCTGTTGCCCGACGGCTTCGACATGCGCCATTTCACCCCCAGCTATCGCCCGTGGCGGCAGCGTATCGCCTTCGTGCCCGACGGCGACCTGTTTGCCGGGGTGCGGGCCGGCAAGGCGGATATCGTCACCGGCACCATCCAGCGCTTCACCCCCACCGGCGTCGAGATGGCGGACGGCACCCAGGTCCCGGCCGACATGATCGTGCTCGCCACCGGCTTCAACCTGTGCGTGTTCGGCGACATCGCCTTTTCGATCGACGGCCGGCCGCTCGACATGGGCGACAGCGTCACCTGGCGCGGCATGATGTTTACCGGCGTGCCCAACCTGGTCTGGGTGTTCGGCTATTTCCGGGCGAGCTGGACGCTGCGATCGGACATGATTTCCGAATTCACCTGCCGGCTGCTGCAGCACATGGACGAAAAGGGCGCCGACCGGGTCGAGGTGCAGCTGCCGCCCGAATTGGCTGATGCCCCGCGCGGCCCGTGGGTCGATCCGGAGGATTTCAACCCCGGCTACCTCGCCCGCGGCCAGCACCTGCTGCCAAAGACCGCACCCGGCCCGGAATGGCGTCACAGCCAGGATTATTGGCGCGAAAAGGACGAGATACCGCGGGTGGACCTCGATGGACCGGCCTTCCGCTATGCACGGACCCGGGTAGCAGCGCAGGCCTGAGACAATAGCCCGTCTTGCGCTTTGCCACATATCTGCCGCAATAGTGGCCGCGCCGGCAGATGGGGCCGGCGTTCAATGAACGGACAAAGATGCTTTCGGGTGTGAGATCGCTGGTGATGGGCGGCCGCGAAGTGTGGCCGCTGGTGGAAGGGGGCAAGGGTGTTTCCGCCACCAACCATGCCTCGGCCGGGGCGTGGGCGCTGTCCGGCGGGGTTGGCACCGTGTCTGCCGTCAATGCCGACAGCTATGATGCCGATGGCCATGTCATCCCGCAGATCTATCGCGCGGCCACCCGGCGCGACCGCCATGAAGAGCTGATCGCCTATGCGATCGAAGGCGGCGTGCAGCAGGTGCAGCGCGCCTATGAAATCGCCTCGTGCGAGCTCAAGCGCGGCATTGGCGCCATCAACATCAACGTGTTGTGGGAAATGGGCGGTGCCCAGCGTGTCCTCCATGGTGTCCTTGAACGCACCAAGGGCCTGGTCAACGGCGTCACCTGCGGCGCCGGCATGCCGTACAAGCTGTCCGAGATCGCGGCGCAATATGGCGTGCATTATTACCCGATCATCAGCTCGGCCCGCGCCTTCCGGGCGCTGTGGAAGCGCGCCTATTCCAAGGCGGCCGAATGGCTGGGCGCGGTTGTCTATGAAGACCCGTGGCTGGCCGGCGGCCACAATGGCCTGTCCAACGCCGAAGACCCGCGCGCGCCTCAGGATCCCTATCCGCGCGTTGCCGAACTGCGCGCCACCATGCGCGAGTTGGGCGTGCCCGAGTCGGTGCCGATCGTGATGGCCGGCGGCGTCTGGCGGCTCGACGAATGGACCAACTGGCTCGACAACCCGGAACTGGGCCAGGTTGTCTTTCAGTTCGGCACGCGGCCCCTGCTCACCCAGGAAAGTCCGATCCCGGACGTGTGGAAACAACGCCTGTTCGACCTCGAGAAGGGCGACATTCTCCTGCACAAATTCTCGCCGACCGGCTTTTACTCCTCGGCAATCCGCAATCCCTTCCTGCGCGCGCTGGAAGCCCGCAGCGAACGCCAGATCGCCTTTTCCACCACGGCGACGGGTGACCACCAGTTCCACCTCGATGTCGGCGTGGGCAGCAAACGCTATTTCGTGACCCGCGATGATCTGATCCGCGCCCGCGAATGGCACGGCGCCGGTTTCACCGAAGCGCTGAAAACGCCGGACAACACGCTGGTCTTCGTCACGCCGGCCGAACGCGCCGACATCCGCAAGGACCAGGCCGATTGCATGGGCTGCCTGTCGCATTGCGGTTTCTCGGCCTGGGCAGACAACGAGGGCAACTCCACCGGGCGTCTGGCGGATCCACGCAGCTTCTGCATCCAGAAGACCCTGCAGGAAATCGCCCATGGCGGCGACCCCGACACAAACCTCGCCTTCGCCGGCCACAGCGCCTACCGCTTCGCCAGCGACCCCTTCTATTCCAACCGCTTCGTGCCCACGGTGAAGCAGCTGGTGGATCGCATCCTCACCGGGGCGTGAGGTCTCACTTCAGCTTCAGCGCCGCCAGGATCGGCCCGCCACCGGGTCGCTGCACCAGCACCGCATCGGACAGGCCGACGACCGGTGCCGGCCGGGCAAAGTCCGTTGCAGCGCCGGTCCAGCCGCCGAGGCGGACCAGGTCGCGCACGACATTGCGGTGCGGCAGGGTGCGGCCGCCGTTTTCGCCGGCCTTGATCGGCACCTGCACGACCCGCGGATCATAACGGACCAGCCAGACATCGGCAGAGCCGCTGCCACCGGCAAGGCTGATGCGGCTGCCGGTGGCGGTGAGCGCCGGGCCACCGGTGCCGCGATCACCGCTAATCACCGCGCGGGCCAGTTCGGGCGCGCGCACGCCGGTCACGTCAACCCGGCCGTTGATCACGGTCTGCGGCGTCCAGACATTGTCGTGGCCGAGACCATCCTTGTAGTCATACTGGCGCCGGGTGAACTCAGGACGGGCAAAGCGGTCCTTCCAGCCCAACTGGTCCCAATAGGTGACGCCAAAACTCAGCACGAGCAGATCAGGCCGATCAGCCAGCGCCATCACATTGGCGTTGGCCGGCGGGCAGGACGAGCAGCCCTGGCTCTGGAACAATTCGATTACCGTGGGGTGCGCGGCATCGGCGGCGAGTGCCGGACTGGCGAGGAAAGCGGCAAGGGCAAGAACGGCAAGGCGCATGGGGGCAAACTCCTTCTGCTGGCCAGTTCGCGCGGGGTGCCGTTGATGTTGCAGTTCAGGAGAAGAGGAGTGCCTCCGGCGGGGAGGGACGCAGTCCCTGCACCCATTCGTTGTTCGGGAGGCTCACGTTCGATGTGTGCACATCGGCGCCGCAGGCAGAGAACAAGGCCTGCGGCGTCGATGGGGATACCAAAGCGCCGCCCGAAAACGAAAGTGGGTGCAGGGGCTCAGCCCCTGCCCGCCGGAGGCCCGCTTGCTGCCTTGGCGTGCGTCGCGGCAAAGCCGCGCCGTCAGACGAGTCAAAAAGGGCGGCCTGTTGGGGCCGCCCTTTTCGCTCGCTGGCCGAGCGTGCGCCAGTCGGCGCGCGGCACGCGCGCTCGCGGCGCTGCGCTAGATATCCACGCAAATCTTCCCGAAATGCTTGCCGCTCTCCTGGTGGCGGAACGCCGCGCCCAGTTCGGCCAGCGGGAAGTGCGTATCGATCACCGGGCGGATGCCATTCTGGTTGATGGCGCGGATCATGTCCTGCTGTTGGCGGCGGGTGCCGACGGTGATGCCGATCAGCCGGATCTGCTTGCCCATCAGCTGCACGGTGGGGATCGGCCCGGCATAGCCGGCGAGCACGCCGATCAGGCTGATATGGCCGCCCACGGCGCAGGCAGTGATTGATTCGGGCATGGTGCCGGCGCCGCCGATCTCGACGATATGGTCAACACCGCGGCCCTGCGTCAGCTTCATGGCTTCCTTGCCCCAACCGGGCGTGGATTTGTAGTTGATCAGGTGATCGGCGCCCATCGCCGCCAACCGGGCGAGCTTTTCGTCGCTCGACGAGGTGGCGATCACGGTCGCGCCCATCGCTTTCGCAAATTGCAGGGCAAAGATCGAAACACCGCCGGTGCCCTGCACCAGCACCACGTCACCGGCCTTCAGATTGCCTTCCGGCACCAGCGCGCGCCACGCCGTGAGACCGGCGCAGGTGAGGGTGGCGGCCTCGGCGTGGGAATAGCCGAACGGCGCGTGGGTGAAGCTTGTCGCCGGCGCAATCACTTCCTCCACGGCATAGCCATCGGCACCGTCGCCCGGCACACCGGCAAAGCCCGCCATGTTGGGTCGGCCATCGAGCCAGGTCGGGAAGAAGGTGGAGACGACCAGATCACCGGGGCGGAATTCAGTGACGCCTTCGCCCACCGCCAGCACGTCGCCGGCGCCGTCGCTCATCGGAATGCGGCCATCGGGTGTGGGGATGCCGCCCACGACGACGATATAATCATGATAATTGAGGCTGGACGCCCTGATCCGCACCTTGATCTGGCCCGGCCCGGGCGCACCCGGTTCCGGCATGTCTTCATGGCGCAGATTGTCGATGCCGGCTGGCTGGCGGAGGCGGATGGCTTTCATGGCGGGCTCCCTCGGTTGTGGAGAGCCTAGCGCGCCCCGGGCCGCAGCCTGCCCTCCCGCTTGCGGGAGGGCAGCAGATCAGGCCCAGCCTTCCAAGACAATATCCGGCGGCCGATGCCCATCCACCCACACGCGGATATTGGCGATCACCTTCTCGCCCATCGCCTGGCGGCCTTCGAACGTTGCGCTGCCCATGTGCGGCAGCAGAACCACGCCCGGCAGGTCGAGCAGGCGCGGATCGACCGCCGGTTCATGTTCGAACACGTCGAGACCTGCGCCTGCGATCTGGCCCTTGGCCAGCGCCTCGCACAGGGCATTCTCGTCCACGATCTCACCGCGGGCGGCGTTGATGATATAGGCGCTCTTCTGCATCAGGCCGAAGCGGCGCGCGTCGATCAGGTGATGCGTGTCGGGCGTGTGCGGACAGTTGATGGTGATGATGTCCACCCGCGCCAGCATGGCATCGAGATCGGCCCACCAGGTCGCCTCCATCTCGGCCTCAACGCTGGGCGGCAGGCGGTGGCGGTTGTGATAATGCACGGTCAGGCCGAAGGCGCGGGCGCGGCGGGCGACAGCGCTGCCTATGCGGCCCATGCCGATGATGCCCAGCCGCTTGCCGGTGATGCGGTGGCCCAGCATGCCGGTGGGCGACCAGCCCTGCCAGCCGCCGGTGCGCACCAGCTTTTCGCCTTCGCCCAGTCGGCGCGGCACAGACAGGATCAGCGCCATCACCATGTCGGCGGTGTCGTCGGTGAGCACGCCTGGCGTGTTCGACACGGTCACCTTGGCGGCGCGGGCGGCGTGCAGATCGATATGATCCACCCCAACGCCGAAATTGGCACACAGCTTGAGCCGGCCCGCCTCGGCAGCGGCGGCAAACACCGCGGCATCGACATGATCGGTGACCGTGGGCACCAGCACGTCGCAGCGGCGGGCGGCATCGGCCAGCTGGTCTTGCGTCATGGGCGTGTCAGTCAGGTTGAGCTCGACATCGAAGAGTTCGGCCATGCGGGTTTCCACGGCCTGCGGCAGGCGGCGGGTGACGATGACCTTGGGGCGCGCTTTTGTCATGGTGCACAGGCTTGCGCGGCAAGGCCGGCTCGGTCAAGAGGAGGCGCATGTTCCGCACCATTCTTGCCTTGCTGTTGCTGGCGGCCCCCGCCGCAGCCACCGAGTTCGCCGACGGCACCACCGATCTGCCGAAACCGCGCTTTGTCTCGATCAAGCGCGGCAGTGCCATGATGCGCACCGGCCCCGGCGAGCGCTTCCCGATCAAGTGGGAATACAAGCGCCCAGGCCTGCCGATGGAGATCCTCAAGGAATATGAGATCTGGCGCCAGGTGCGTGATCCAGATGGCGAGATCGGCTGGATGAACAAGGCGCTGCTCACCGGCCAGCGCACCGGCATCGTCAAGGATCAGGTGCGCCTGCTCTATGTCGCGCCCGACATGAAGAGCCGCATTGCCTGGCGCATCGCGCCCGGCGCGGTCGTTTCCATCACCCTGTGCGAGGATCTCTGGTGCCGGGTGTCGAAGGACGGCAAGTCCGGCTACATCCTGCGCGGCAACATGTGGGGCACGTACCCGCGCGAGAAGATCGAAGGCTAGGCCAACCTATTTCGCCGGCACGTCCATGTCTTGCACGGCGATGATCTGCCATTTGCCGCCGCGGCGCAGGAACGTGTCGGTCCACACCAGCACGCGCAACTTTTCTTTGCCGTCGGCGCCTTTCAGCATGGCGCTCTCCCGGCCATAGACCACCGCCACATCAGGCCCGAACCAGCGCACCCTGGCACTGATCAGCTTGCAATCCCGCTCGGTTGGAGCGGCCGGCCTGGCGCCGGGTTTCGGCAGCATCTCGGGCTTGGTGTAGAGTGTGCCCTCAGGGCTGGTGCCGACGAAATCATCGGCAATCAGCGTCTGCAGCACCGAGTTGGGCTTGCAAGCATGGGTGGCCCACAGCCGTTCCTGCTCGATCAGCATTTTCGCCACCGGATCATTGGCCGCTGCCCAGCGCCCGGCGGCCTGTGTCTCTGCCGCCATCGCCGAACCGCCCACCAGCAGCGCCAGCAGCCCCGTTTTCACCATCGTCTGCATCATCCGTCTCCTTCCAGCCGGCCACCGCCGCGCACGAACAGCAACAGCAGCAGGCCAGTCGCCAGCAGGCCGACGACGGGCACGAAGCCCGCCGCCTGCGTGCCGCCGATCAATGTCGCCCGCTCCAGCAGCAATGGCCCCAACCACATCGTTGCTGTGCCCGACAGCGCATAGAGGCCAAAGAACGCCCCCAGTCGGTCCGGCGGTGCCAGCCGGGTGAGCAATGTGCGGGACGAGGCATAGGCCGAGGTCACGGTCACCGCGACGCCACAGCCCAGGCCAAGGAAGACCAGTTCAGGCAGGGTGGTGAACATCGGTCCGTCCCACAATGGCGTGGCGGCGGCCGGCCGATAGAAGATATGGTCCTTGGCGCTGCCCAGCTGCACGGCCTCGATCAGGATCAGCAACAGCAACTCACCCATCAGCGCCCGGCGCGGCCCGAACCAGCCGTCCAGCCGGCTGGCAAGCAGGCCGCCGGCCACCGCGGCAATGCTGAGCGTGATGCCATAGCCCAGCATCTGCAGCGTGCCCCAGCCCATGACGCCAGCGGCAAAAATGCCGCCGAAGAGCAGAATGCAGGTGAGACCATCGGTGAACAACATGCGCGCCACCAGATAGAGCATGGGATTGCGATAGCCGCGCACGTCGCTGAGCAGCCGCCACAGATCGCTCGCACCGCCGGCAAAGGCCGCGCCGAGCCGGGCCGAGCTGCGCGGCCGGTCAGGCACCAGCGCAAACAGCGGCAGGCTGCCCACCAGCATCAAGCCCGCCACGATCGGCCCGGTGATGCGTGCCGGTTCGCCCAGCGCCGGATCCAGCCCGAACAGCGGCGCCGCCGGCAGCCAGCTCCAATTCACCGTGCCTGGCAGCACGAAAGCCACCATCAGCAGGATCAGCAGGCCCACGCTCATGGCGTTGCCGCCAGCTAGGCCCAGCCCGCTGGCCCTGGCAGCGCCGGCCATGCCCGCCGCCGGTACCAGCAGCGAATTGTGCAGCATCTCGTGCGCGGCAAACAGCCAGGTCATCACCGCGCCAACGCCGATCACCCAGGCGATGCCCAGCCCGTCGTGGCCGGCGGGCACCACCCACCACAGGCTGAAGGAACAGGCCGCCATCGCCAGGATCACCGGGCAGAGCAGTGGCTTTCTGGGCCCCAGCCGGTCGATCATCGCGCCGAGCAGTGGCATCGACACCATCACCGCCCAGCCGCCCCATTTGCCGCCCTGCGCCACCAGCGCCTGGCCGATGATGGGATCGCCGACCACGGCGCGCACGAACCACGGCGCAAAGATGTAGATGGTGATCAGGATCACATAGGGATCGCGCGCCGCCTGCGCCATCGCCCAGGCCCGGGTCGCAGCCGGGGAGTGTGTGGGAGAGCCGGTGCCGGTGATGATCGCTCTCCTTGGGTCAGGCCGGGGTCAGCGCGGCTGGGCCGGAGCCGGTGTGGTGGGCAGCGGTGCCGCCGCCGCCCCTTCCAGCGCCGCCAATGCGGCTTCGCCGGCCACCAGCCGATCCGCCGCCGACAGCCAGCCG
>NZ_WNJP01000054.1 GCF_009733735.1 Sandarakinorhabdus oryzae
GGCAGGCGGCCGGCGAGGGTGCGCACGGCGGCAAAGGCTGCGGGGCCGGACAGGCGGATGACGGCAAGCGCC
This sequence comes from Sandarakinorhabdus oryzae, assembly GCF_009733735.1. Taxonomy (GTDB): domain Bacteria; phylum Pseudomonadota; class Alphaproteobacteria; order Sphingomonadales; family Sphingomonadaceae; genus Sandarakinorhabdus; species Sandarakinorhabdus oryzae. Next base: position 73 of record NZ_WNJP01000054.1, read on the forward strand.
GCGGGGGGCCGGCCGCTGGCCAGCGCCGCGATGGTGTCGGTCATGATGCTGATGTCAGCCTTTCGGGGGCTTGCCGGCCGCGGCGCCGAGCCCGGCCATCATCAGTTTCTGCCACTGTTCAAAACCGCCGGCGATGCCGGGCGCCCAGGTCTGGATCATGCGCTGCCAATCGGCCGGAGTGATGCCGTCGGTCATCGCCGATTTCATGCGATCGAGATAGACGTCGTGCAGGGGCGCGAGATCGGGCAGGCCGAAAAAGGCGCGGGCCTCTTCGGGCGTGCAATCAATGTCGAAACTGATCTTCATCTACGCTTTGCCTCTTTTCGTCGGCCACCAAGGCATTAGTGTAGCGGGCGAACGGGAGGCACGGCAAGCGATCGCCGAGTCGGCTTCTTGGTTCAATGAAATCAATGCGTTACCGCGCAGCATGGCGCAAATGGGGAGCAAGGGATGAAGGCGATCCGCATCGACAGCGCCGGCGGGCCAGAGGTGATGCAGTGGCAGGACATCACGCTGCCGCCGCCGGGGCCGGGTGAGGTGCTGTTGCGGCACACCGCGATCGGGCTGAACTTCATCGATACCTATCACCGTTCGGGCCTGTATCCGATCGCCTGGCCGTCGGGCCTGGGGCTGGAAGCGGCCGGCGTGGTGGAGGCGGTGGGTGACGGCGTGACGCTGCCGGTGGGCACGCGGGTCGGCTATTGCTGGGGCCCGATCGGCGCCTATGCGACGCACCGCAACATTGCCGCCGGCGCGGTGGTGCCGCTGCCCGATGGCGTGAGCGACGAGATGGCGGCGGCTGGCCTGCTGAAAGGCTGCACCACCGAGTTCCTGGTGGAGCGCTGTGCCAAGGTGCAGGCCGGCGATTGGGCCCTGGTGCCGGCGGCGGCGGGCGGCGTTGGGCTGCTGCTGGTGCAATGGCTGAAGCTGGTGGGCGCCACGGTGATTGCGGTGGCCGGCACCAAGGAGAAATTGGCGCTGGCGGCGGCGCACGGGGCCGATCATGGCGTGCTTGATACGGCCGATGTTGCGGCTGAGGTGCGCACGCTGACCGGCGAACGCGGCGTCGACGTGGTGTTCGACGGGGTGGGCAAGGCGAGCTGGGAAAGCTCGCTCGACAGCCTGAAGCGGCGTGGGTTGCTGATCAGCTTCGGCAATGCCTCGGGCCCGGTGGCGGGCGTGGACCTGGGAATCCTGGCACGCAAGGGGTCGCTGTTCACGACGCGGCCGACGCTGTTTGACTATTATGCAACGCCTGAGGAGCGGCAGACGTATGCGGGCCGTGTGCTGGAGATGATGGCGTCCGGCGGGCTGAGGCTGGCGATCAACCAGCGGTACAAGCTGGCCAACGCGGCCAAGGCGCACGAGGATCTGGCGGCGCGGCGCACGACGGGATCGACGGTGCTGGTGCCCTGAAAGCCTACATGCCCATCATCGGCTGCACCATGGGCGCGACTTCGTGCATGCCCTCCCAGATCATCTTGAACGCGACATAGACGATCACGACAAGGCCAATATAGGCAATCCAGCGATAGCGCTCGATATACTGGGCGATGATGTTGGCGGCGATGCCCATCAGGGCGACCGACAGCACCAGGCCGGCGATCAGGATATCGGGATGTTCGCGCGCGGCGCCGGCGACGGCGAGCACATTGTCGAGGCTCATTGACACGTCGGCCAGGGCCACTGACCAGGCCGCGGCGGCAAAGCTCTTGGCCGGGGGCGGTGCATCGTGGGCGACGAAATCATCGGATTCGCCCGGCGCGTCGATATAGGCGGCGCGTGGGTTGATTTCCCGCCACATGCGCCAGGCCACCCACAGCAGCAGCAGGCCACCAGCCAGGATCAGGCCGACGATCTGCAGCAACTGGGTGACGGCCAGCGCGAAACCGATGCGCAGCACCAGCGCCGCCATGATGCCGATCAGGATCACCTTCTTGCGCTGCGCCGCGGGCAGCCCGGCGGCGAGCGCGCCGACCACGATGGCGTTGTCCCCGGCCAGCACGACATCGATCAGCACCACCTGGCCAAAGGCGGCCAGGGCTTCGGGCGTGAGCAGGTGGGCGATGTCCATGACGCTGATGTAGGCGGTCAGCCGCCCCGGCGCCAGTGCGACGGGCTCATTTCGGGTTGGCCAGCGCCACCACCAGATCTGACAGGTAATCGCGGCCCTTCATCAGGCTCTCCACCTTGATGCGTTCGTTGAGGCCGTGGATGCCGTTGCCATCGGGATCGATCAGCGTGCCGGGTGCGCCATAGATCGGGATACCGATCGGCATGATGTAGATGGCATCGGTGGCGCCGGTGGACATCATCGGCAGGAAGGGCGCGCCGGGGAAATGCCTGGCGGCAATGGTCTGCATCGGGCCGATGATGGATGGCGTCATCGGCGGCGAGGCGGCAACCGAGCGGACGGGCGGCTTCAGCGTCACCGTCACCTTCGGGTTGGCGATCAGCCGCTCGAACACTGCCTTCACCGCATTGGGATCGGTGCCGGGGAACATGCGGCAATTGACGTTGGCGCGGGCGCGCTGGGCCAGGGCGTTTTCGGCATGGCCGGCCTCCAGCAGGGTGGCGACGCAGGTTGTGCGCAGCACGCTGTGGTTGGTCGGGTCCTGGCTGATGATGGCGTTGGCCTCGGCGTCTTGCGGATTGGCCAGCAGGCGGGTGATGGCGGGGCCTATTGGCGCAGGCAAAGCCTTGGAAAGCCCGGTGAAATAGGCACGGGTTGTGTCGTTGAACTGCACCGGGAAGTCATAGGTGTTGATCGCCACCACGGCGCGGGCGAGGTCGGTGATGGCATTGTCGGGCCGCGGCACGCTCGAATGGCCGCCGGGGTTGGTGGCCTCCACCCAGAAATTTTGCACCGTCTTCTCGCCGACCTGCACGGCCAGGCCCTGCACCTTGCCATCATCGCCATAACGGCCGCCGCCGCCTTCGTTCAGGCCGAATTCGGCGCTGATCAGATCGGGGCGGTTCCTGGCCAGCCAGTCGGCGCCGTTGAAGGCATAGGTGGTCTCCTCGCCGCAGGTCAGCGCCAGTTTCAGCGTGCGTTGCGGCGCCTTGCCGGCCTGCTTGATGCGGATGAGCAGATCGGCCCAGATCGCGGCCTGCGCCTTGTCGTCAAAGGTGCCGCGGCCATAGAAATAGCCGTTCTCCTCGATCAGCTTGAATGGGCTGCGCGTCCAGTCTTCCGGCTTGGCGGCGACGACGTCGAGGTGGCCGAGCAGCAGCATCGGCTTGGCTTTCGGGTCACTGCCCTTCAGGTGGACGACGATGCCGCCTTCCTTGGGGAACTCCGGCACGCTGAACTGGGTGATGTCGGCATCGCTGAAGCCAGCGGCCTTGAAACGCACTGCCAGCTTGTCGGCGAGCGCGGTGCAGCTGCCGGTGGTGACGCTGGTGTCGGTCTCCACCATCTCCTTGTAGAGCGCGCGGAACGCCGGCTCGCCGGGCTGCTTGCTGGCATATTGGGCACTGGCTGCCGTGGCGGTGAGCAGCGTGGCGGCGAGGAAAAGGGCACGCATTTTCAGGTCCTTACTTGGCGGCGTAGGCGGTGATCAGATCGAACAGATAGTCGCGCTCCTTCATCACGCCGGCGACGGAAATCCGCTCGTTGAGGCCGTGGACGCCGTTGCCATCGGGCATGCCGAAGCGGCCGGGCATGCCATAGGTGGGGATGCCATTGGCATTGAGATAGCGGCCGTCGGTGGCGCCGGTCGCCATGGTCGGGATCAGCGGGATGCCGGGGAAGTGCTTGGTCGCCAGCGCGACTGCCGGACCATAGACCATGGGCGAGAGCGGCGGTGGCGGCGCCGGCGTGTCGGGATTTTCCGAGGCGCGCGGCGTCACGCTGATGGTGGGATCGCCCAGTCGTTCGGCGATCTGGCCGCGCACCTTCTCCACGCTCTCACCGGGGAACATGCGGCAATTGACATTGGCCTGCGCGCGCTGCGGCAGCGCATTCCGGGCATGGCCGGCATCGAGCATGGTCGCAACGCACGTGGTGCGCAGCGTGGAGTGCCAGCCCGGATCCTTCGACACGATCGCCTCCGCCGCGCTGTCGGCCGGATTGGCGAGCAGCGCCTTGATGGCGGCGGCGGTGGGCGCGTCGCTGATCTTCGCCATTTCGCTGAAATAAGCGCGCGTGGTGTCGCTCAGGATCACCGGGAAATCATTCTTGCTCAGCCGCACCAGCCCGGCCGCCAGTTCATAAATGGCGTTGTCGGGCCGCGGGCGGCTGGAGTGGCCACCGGGGTTGCGGGTTTCCAGCACGAAATCCTGGTAGACCTTCTCGCCGGCCTGGAACGCCAGGCTCACGGGCTTGCCCGTGGCATCGGCCTTGCCGCCGCCGCCTTCGTTCAGGGCAAACTCGGCCTCGATCCAGTCGCGGTGGTTCTTCACGAGCCATTCGGCACTGTTGAACGGCCCGCCTTCCTCGCCGCAGGTCAGCGCCAGCTTCACCGTGCGCCTGGGCGGTTTGCCCTGCTTCAGCCGGATCATCGCGTCGGTGAAAATGGCGCCATGCGCCTTGTCGTCCGAAACGCCGCGGCCATAGAACCAGCCGCCCTCCTCGATGAAAGTGAAGGGGTCCCGCTCCCAATCGGCGCGCTTGGCCTCCACCACATCGAGGTGCGACAGCAGCAGGAGCGCCTTGGCCTTCGGATCCTTGCCCGGCAGCGTGGCGACCAGCCCGCCATCAAGCGGACGCTCTGCGGAGCCGGGGAACAGCTTGATATCGGCATCCTGATAGCCCGCCGCCTTCAACCGCGCCGCCATCCGCTCGGCGGCGAGGTTGCAGCTGCCGGACGACACGGTGGTGTTGGTCTCCACCAGTTCCTTGTAGAGATCGCGAAACGCCACCTGGTCCGGGCGCAGTGGCGCCTGGGCGAGGGCGGTCGTGGAGGTCAACGCGGCCAAGGCCGCCAGCATGATGCGCATTGTCATTTCCCCTTCACCCCGGCCAGTTCGCGGACGAGGTCGTACAGATAATCGCGGCCGTGCATGAGCCATTTCACCGAAATGCGCTCATTGAGGCCGTGGGCGTTGGTGCTGCCGTCAGACAACAGGCCGGGCACGCCATAGGTCGGCACCCCGGCGGCGATCAGGAACCGGCCATCGGTGGCGCCGGTGGACATGGTCGGCACGATCGGCACGCCGGGGAAATAGCGCTTGGCCAGCTTTTCCGAGGCGCCCAGCACCGTCGCCAGTTTCGGCACCGGGTTGACCGGGTTGAACGGCGGCACCGCGGTCACGCTCACCGGCGCATCGCCCACCGCCGCCTTCAGCTGGGCGGTGACGAACTCGACGGAATCCGACGGGAACATGCGGCAGTTGATGTTGGCCCGCGCCCGCTGCGGCAGCGCGTTGATGGCATGGCCGCCCTCCAGCAAGGTCGCCACGCAGGTGGTGCGCAACATTGAATGGAAGCGCGCATCCTTCGACACGATGGCATCGGCGTCGGCATCGGCCGGATTGGCCACCAGCCGCAGCATCGCCGCGCCCATCGGGCCGGGCATCGTGGCGCTCACGCTGGTGAAAAAGCCCTTGGTCACCTCGTTGAAGCGCACCGGGAACTCATGCGCGGCAATGCGGTTGAGCGCCGTGGACAGCGCATAAATGGCATTGTCGGGCCGCGGCACGGAGGAGTGGCCGCCGGGGTTCAACGCCTCCACGCGGAAATTCTGGCTCACCTTCTCGCCGGCCTGCAGGCTCAGCGCCAGCGGCGTGCCATCCGGCTTCAGGGCGCCGCCACCCCCTTCGTTCAGGGCGAAATCGGCCTTGATCCACTCCGGGTGCTTCTCGATCAGCCAGCGCACATTGTTGATGCGCGCGCCCGATTCCTCGCCGCAGGTCAGCATCAGCTTGATCGTGCGCGCCGGCCGGGCCCCGGCCTGCTTCAACCGGATCATGGTGTCGGAATAGATCGCCGCCTGCGCCTTGTCGTCGGCGCTGCCACGGCCATAAAACCAGCCGCCCTCCTCGACCAGGGTGAAGGGATCGCGCACCCAGTCCTCGCGCCGCGCCTCCACCACGTCCAGGTGCGCCAGCAGGATCATGGCGCCTTGCTTCGCATCACTGCCCGGCAGCGTCGCGATCAGGCCACCATCCAGCGGCAACCCCTCCGGCACGAACAGGTTGAGATCCGCCTCGGCATATCCCGCCGCCTTCAACCGCGCCGCAATCTGTTGCGCCGCCAGCGTGCAACTGCCGGTGACATGATCGGTGTTGGTCTCCACCAACTCCTTGTAAAGCGACCGGAACGCCTGCTGATCCGGCCGCACCACCTGCGCGCTGGCGGGAACGGCAATGCTGGCGGCCAACAGGCCGGCAAGTGCGAGACGCATGGAAAGACCCCTCTTGAACCTGCGCGCATCAAAGCGGGGCGGGGGCGGCGTGGCAAGGGACAAAGGGGATAGGAAGCGGGCCTCTGGCGGGCAGGGTCTCGGGCCCTGCACCCGTTTGTTTTCAGGTCCCCCGCAAGCGAAATGATAGGGCGCGATATTTCTCAGGCGTTGTGTCGCGCATGGCGGCCTCACGCGACGATGGATTGTCTTCAAAGGGAACAGGCTCCGCAAACTGGCCGATCGTCAAATCCCAACGCACCCCGTCGATCAGATTGTAGAAGTGCGTGCCTCCAACGGTTCTTGTCGTGAGAATTTCGCCCCCGAAGTGGTCTTGAACAATCAAGGCGGTCACGCTGCAATGATTTTTCGCGGGATTGCTCGCCGTCCAGCCGTCAAGCGGGCTGGCCGTCTCGGCAGACCAAGCTTCCTGCAGTCTCCGATATAGTTCCAGTGGATTTTCAAAGGCATTTCGTTGGGTGGCGGGCATATGTCCTCCGATTGCGCTTTGCGTCGCTCCATACAGTCAGACCTCAGGATGAGCCAGCATGCCGGCCAAAAACAAACGGGTGCAGGGACTGAGTCCCTGCCCGCCGGAGGCACCCTTTCTTCCTCTTGGCAGCTTGACGCGCCCTCCCCCGCGCGGGACACCAAGGCAAATCACGGCACCAAATGGGGGATCGAACATGCGTCGAATGATGATTGCGCTGGCGTTGGCCACGGTGAGTGTATCGGCGGTGGCGGCGCCGGGGCCGTCCACGCCGAAGCGGGCGGCGTTTGCGGCGGCGATTGCGGCGCGGCATGACCGGACGGTGCAGGATCTGCGCGACTGGATCGCGCTGCCGACGATTGCGGCGATGGGCATGAATGTGAAGGAGGGCGCTCAGTATATGAGCAAGCTGGCCCTCGATGCCGGCTTCAGCCAAGCCAAGGTGGTGGAATCGGGTGGCGTGCCGGCGGTGCTGGCGACGCTGGATGCCGGCGCGCCGGTCACGCTGGGCATCTACATGATGTATGATGTGAAGCATTTTGACCCGGCGGAGTGGTCGTCGCCGCCGCTGGAGGGTCGGCTGGTCGATCGGCCCGGGGTGGGCCAGGTGATCGTGGGCCGCGGCGCGGTCAACCAGAAGGGGCCGCAGACGGCGTTCCTGGCGGCGTTGCAGGCGTTCAAGGCGACCGGGCGCAAGCTGCCGGTGAACCTGGTGCTGATTGCGGAAGGCGAGGAGGAGATTGCCTCCACCAACCTGCCCAACGTGGTCGCCAATCCGGAGGTGGCGGCGGCGCTGAAGCGGACCGTGGGCATCATCGGCGCGTCGTCGTTGCAGAACAGCCAGGGCACCGCCGGCATCAGCCTGGGCGCCAAGGGCGCGGTGGAGTTCCAGCTGATCGTGGGCGGGGAGACGAGTGATCGCTATCCCAAGGCCGATGTGCATAGCAGCGTGCACGCGCGGGTGGAAAGCCCGGCGTGGCGGCTGGTGAAGGCGCTCGACACGCTGGTCGCCGATGATGGCCACACGCCGACCATCGATGGCTGGTTCGAGCATGTGGCGCCGCTTACGCCCCGGCAGAAGGAGATCATCGCCGAAGGGCTGAAGGGCACCAGCGAGGCCGAAGCCAAGGCGGCGGTGGGTGTGGGCCGCTGGATCAACGACGAGGATTATCAGACCAGCACCGAACGTCTGGCCAGCCAGCCGACGGTGAACATCCAGGGGCTGGTGAGCGGCTATATGGGACCCGGCGGCAAGACCGTGCTGCCCAGCCGGGCGGAGGCCAAGCTGGAGTTCCGGCTGGTGCCGAACATGACGCGGGCCGAGGCCGAGGCGAAGCTGAAGGCGCATCTGCTGAAGCGCGGTTTCGATGACGTGAAAGTGGTGGTGAGCGGCGGCTATGGCCCGAACCAGACCGACGAGAATGCCGCGCTGGTGACGGCGCAGCGCCGCACGCTGGAGAAGGAAGGCATCCCCTATCGCCTGATCGTGCGCAACGCCGGCAGCTGGCCAGGCGCCATCTTCAACGGCGCCCCGCTGAATCTGCCCACCGGCCAGTTCGGCCTCTCGCGCGGCAACGGCGCCCATGCGCCCAACGAATGGTATCTGATCAAGAGCAGCGACCCCAAGGTGGCGGGGATCGACGAGGCGTCGCTGGCGTGGGTGGACCTGCTGTACGAGGTCGCGGCGGCGGCGAAGAAGTAAGGGGGGGCCTGGGAGGCCCAGACTTTTCTGCTGCTTGTCAGCCCGGGGCAGGCTGACCGGAAAGCCGGACGAACCCAGCGCAGTCCGGGAACATTTGCGTGCGACGTGGGTTTGATCGTCATGGGAAAAGGAGATTTCACCATGACGGATACGAGCGCACGCAAGACGGAGATGAAGACGGCGATGGGCAAGGGCGGCACGTCGGCCTTGATGGCCGGGGTGGCGGGTTTTGGCCTGGGCATGATGGTGTCGGCCGGCCGCAAGGCGGCGGCGCAGGCGGCGACGTTTGCGGCAGGGGACTGGTTCGAGGGCTTGAAGGCTGAGCACCAGGTGGCGCGGGGCTTGCTGGAGAAACTGGCAGCGACGCGCGAGGAGGACATGGCCAAGCGCGCGGCGCTGGTGTTCGAGCTGCAGCATGCAATGGGCAAGCACCAGGTGCAGGAAGAATATGTGGTGTATTGCGTGGTCGCCGCGCATGGCCAGGCCGACGTCGCGGAGAGCCTGAACGCGGATCATTTCGAGGTGAAGCAGGGGCTGTATGAGCTGGAGATGATCGGCAAGGAGAAGCGCCCGGGCTTCCTGGAGAAGGTGGCTGCCATCCGCACGGCGTTTGAATCGCATGTGCGCGAAGAGGAGGACGAGGTTTTCCCGGCGTTGCAGGTGATGCTGACCGACGCAGAGAAGACGGCGTTGACCAACCGCATGAACCGCGAAGGGTTCAAGGTGGCCTGAGCCGATTGCAGATGAAGCACCTGTGGGGCCGGGCGCAATCCCGGCCCCACAGGCGTGATCAGTCGCGCAGCAGTTCGTTGATGCCGGTCTTGCTGCGCGTCTGCGCGTCCACCGTCTTCACGATCACCGCGCAATAGAGGTTCGGCCCTGGCGTGCCGTCGGGCAGCGGCTTGCCGGGCAGTGAGCCGGAGACGACCACCGAATAGGGCGGCACGCGGCCCATGTGGATTTCGCCGGTGGCGCGATCGATGATCTTGGTGCTGGCGCCCAGATAGACGCCCATCGAGAGCACGGCGCCTTCGCCGACGATGACGCCTTCGGCGACTTCGGCACGGGCGCCGATGAAGGCGTTGTCCCCGATGATGACCGGGTTGGCCTGCAGCGGTTCGAGCACGCCGCCGATGCCGGCGCCGCCGGAGATGTGGACATTTTCGCCGATCTGCGCGCACGAACCGACCGTGGCCCAGGTATCGACCATGGTGCCCTTGCCGACACGGGCGCCGATGTTGACGAAGCTGGGCATGAGGACGGCGCCGGGCGCGATATAGGCGCCGCGGCGGACGACGGCGCCGGGGACAGCGCGGAAACCGGCAGCGCGGAAGTCCGTATCATCCCAATTGTCGAACTTCAGCGGCACCTTGTCGTAGAAGCCGGCGTGACCGAAGCCGGGCATCACCACGTTGTCGTGCAGGCGGAAGCTGAGCAGCACGGCCTTCTTCAGCCACTGGTGGGTGGTGCCGTCCGGCTCGGCAACCCGCAGCGTGCCGGAATCGAGCCCGGCCAGCGCCAGGTCAACGGCTTCACGCAGTTCGCCGTGGGTGGCGCTGTTGACGCTGCCGCGCTCTTCCCAGCCGGCGTTGATGATGGCTTCGATGGTCATGTCGGCTCCACTTCAGTGAGCACCTCGGCCAGGAAGGCGGCGAGGTCGTTGATGCGATAATCGATATGGGCATGGCCAACATCGGGCCCCTGTTCGCTGCCGTTGTCGATCCACACGGTCGTCATCCCGATTGCCTTGGCGGGCGCCAGGTTGCGCGCCATGTCCTCGACAAACAGCGCGCTTGTGGGGGTGATGCCGTGGGTCTGGCACATGTGCAGATAGGCCGGCGGCTGCGGCTTGGGCACATAATCCAGCGCGTGGATATCGTGCAGCGCGTCGAAGGCGTGGGTGAGGCCGAGGCGTTCGAGCACGCGTTCGGCATAGGGCGCATCGGCGTTGGTGAAGACAAATTTTCGGCCCGGCAGCCGGCTGATCAGGTTGCCGAGTTCCGGGTGCGGGCGGATCACTTCCAGATCGACATCGTGAACCTGGGCCAGGAAATCGTGCGGATCGATATTGTGCAGGGCCATCAGGCCGGGCAGCGTCATGCCGTGCGAATGGAACAGGCCCTTCTGGATGCGGTGGGCTTCGGCGGCGTCCACGTTCAGCAGGCGCTGGATATAGAGGCCCATGCGCGCATCGATCTGCGGGAACAGCGACGAATGCGCCGGGTAGAGCGTGTTGTCGAGATCGAAGATCCACGCGTCGATATGGGAAAGGCCGGTGCGCATCGCGGCTGGCCATAGGCGCAATGGCCGGCGCTGTCATGAGGGCAATTCGGCTGAGGCCGGCAGAGGCGACTGTTGCGCTGCAGCAACAGTCGGCCATGTCATCTTTCTGTCACCAAATGGCAACAGGCCTGCAACCTGATTGTCGCGTCCCTGTCACGGACGGTCATTAGGGCGGCGCCAAGGGCGAACAACCGCAATTTTTCTGTCATCAAGACAAGGACCCCCAAATGAAGACCGCCAGCAGCGTGATGGCCATCGCCATCGCCAGCCTTTCGTTCACCACCGCCGCTTTTGCCCAGACCGCTGAAGCACCGGCGCCCGCCGCCGACGTGGCGCAGGCTGCCGACGAGGGGATTCAGGAAATCGTGGTGACCGCCACCAAGCGCGCCACCAACCTGCAGCAGACGCCGATCTCCATCTCGGTGCTGGGCGGCGCGGCGCTGAAGGAGCGCCGGGTGCAGAGCCTGCTCGACCTCGCGGATGGCGGCGTGCCCTCCCTGCGGGTCGCCACCTTCGAAGCCCGCCAGTCAGCGCTGACCATCGGCATTCGCGGCATCGTGCCGCTCGACGCCAACCAGCCGGCGCGTGAGCAGGGCGTTGGCGTCTATATCGACGGCGTCTATCTCGGCCGCCAGCACGGCCTCAATGCCGCGCTGTTCGATGTCGAGCGTATCGAGGTGCTGAAGGGCCCGCAGGGCACGCTGTTCGGCCGCAACACCGAAGGCGGCGCGCTCTCCATCGTCACCAAGGAGCCGACCGGCGAGTTCGGTGGCAATGTTTCCGCCGGTTACGGCAACCTGGGCGCCTACACGCTGCAGGCCCACATCGATCTGCCGGCTGTCGCCAACATCGCCGTCAAGGTGGACGTGGTGAAGCAGTACCAGGACGCCGTGACCGCCAACCCGCTGCCTGGCCAGGTTGGCTGGGGCTTCTTTGATCGTGAAGGCGTGCGCGTGGCCGCCAAGTGGTCGCCGGCGGACGGCATCAGCAACACGCTGAGCTTTGACGGTGCGCGTGACAAGAACTCGCCCTTCTACAGCCAGCTCTTGAACTACAACCCCAACAACTGCCTGTCGGGCGGTTCCAACACCACGCCGCTGGCCATTCCGGCCGGCAGCACCTGCGTGACGCCGGGCACCGCCTTCACCGGCACCCGCGGCACCGTGCAGCCGCTGCTGCCCGGCGTCGTCGTCAACGGCAGCACACTGATGCGCACCGCCGACATCGGCGTGCCGCAGGCCAAGAGCGTCGATGAAACCTTCGGCATCACCAACATGTTCAAGTGGAAGGTGGCGCCGGAGATCGAGATCCGCTCGATCACCGCCTGGCGCGGTGTCGATGTGGAACAGTGGGACAATTCGGGTGGCTATCACCGCGTGCCGGTGGTGGCGCCGGGCTGCACCGGCAACGCTTGCAACTTCAGCCGCTATTCCAACGCCAACCTGCGCCAGCGCCAGTTCAGCCAGGAACTGCAGGCGGTCGGCACCATCGGCAAGGTCGATTATGTCGCCGGCCTCTATTATTTCAACGAACGGGTGAGCGATGACGCGTTCACGCCGAACTCGATGGCCATCCAGGGCTATACCACGGCCGGCCAGACCAGCGGCTACTCCTATGTCGTGCTCAACAGCTGCACCGGTTCGTCGGGCTTTGGCTGGGATCCGGGCTGCCGCTCGATCGACCGCGCCAGCGCCGTGCGTTCGCGCAGCTTTGCCGCCTATACCAACGTCACCTGGAACATCGATCCCAGCCTGCACCTGACCGTGGGCGGCCGTTACACCAAGGACAAGAAGCAGGGCGCCCTGCTGATCTCGCGCAACGTCAACTATGTCACCAACCCGACGGTGGCAGCGGCCAACGGCTACACCCCGCTCGACAAGACGTGGAACCGCTTCGATCCGGTTGCGACCCTGGCCTATGACGTCAACGACGATATCCACGTCTATGCCAAATATGCCTCGGGCTATCGCGCCGGCGGCGCCAGCAGCCGCACGTCCAACTATCAGGCGTTCGATCCGGAACAGGTGAAGTCCTACGAAGTCGGCTTCAAGTCGGAATTCTTCGACCGCCGGGCGCGCTTCAACGTGGCCGCCTATTTGATGGATCGCACCAACAGCCAGGTTGACCTGTCGACCATCCAGCCGACAGCATCGGGCAACTTCAACAACCTGGTGACGATCAACGCCCCGGGCACGACCAAGATCCGCGGCATCGAAGCCGATCTGACGGTCAATCCGTTCGAAGGCCTGACCCTCGCTGCCTCCTATGCCTACACCTACACCGACATTCCGCTGGTGCCGGTGACCTATGTGGAGCGTACCTCTGCGGGTGTGCCGACCGGCAACGTCACCACCGTGCCGCAGAAGTTCTACATCGTGTTCACCCCGCGCAATGCCGCCAGTGGCTCGATCGACTATGCGACCCGCATCAGTGCCAACAGCGACACCAAGGTGAAGTTCCACCTCGACGCCAACTATGCCCAGGCGACGCAGACCTTTGACCAGTTCGCGACCAAGGCCGATGCCTCGTTCGTGGTCAATGGCCGCATCAGCCTGACCGACGTCAAGCTGCCGGGCGATGCCAAGCTGACGATCAGCGCCTGGAGCCGCAACCTGTTCAACAACCAGTATGTCTATCGCCGCGACCCGTCGAACAGCCTGCCGTCCGTGCAGACGACGGCGGTGGCCGGCGTGCCGAATATCCTGCTGGTCGGCAACAACAGCAACGTGCTGGGTGATTACGGCAACTTCAACATGCCGCGCACCTTTGGCGTGGAAGCCAGCGTGCGCTTCTGATCGGTTGGGCAGCGGGCCAGCTGGCGGGTCGGATCGCCAGCGGGCCGCGCCGCGCCACCTGAGACGGAGGAATCAGGCCGGTTGGGGTTATCCCAGCCGGCCTTTTTGTGCACTGCGGCATGGCCGCCGCGCTTCAGTCTGTCGCGGGCGCTGACGGTGGTGGGGGTTCGGCACGCCGGCTGGCGCGGGGATCGCTTTCGGCCGGGCGCATGCGGAGCAGGTTGAGCGGCCGCAAGGCAGCAGCGACCGGATCGGGTGCCGGCACCACCAACGCGCCGATGCTGGCCAGCATGGTGGCCACCTGGCGGAAATGCGGGTCGGTGACGACGGCGCTCACGGATGGCCACCGCTCCGCAAAGCGACCTGAAAGCAGGTCCTGCGCGGCCAGAAAGCCATCGGTGCGGATGCGGCGGTGGTTGGCCCAGGTGAGCGTAAAGCGCGGGCGATCGGGGTCATCGAGCGGATCCACCGGATCCTCGCGGCGGAAACGGCAGGCCAGGACCGTGCCGGCATAGACGCCCTTCTCGTTGAGCGTGGTGATGGTCTGCGATGGCATGCTGAGATTGAAGCCACCTTCGCTGCCGGCCAGGCGCACGTGGATGATGCGGTCGCGCATGCCGACCTGGTTGTAAAGACTGACATCGCCCCAAGTGCGGGCGGTTTCGACCACGCGCAGGCCAAGGCCAGCCAGCCGTGCCAGCGCGGTTCCGGTGGCGGGTTCCTTGTAGAAGGTCACACGGTCGCCATCGGCAAACGGCATGATGAGGTCGGCCAGCACCTGGCCTTCGCTGCGCTCGCGGGTGCCGCCCAGGGTGCGGACATTGCCGGGCACCGCCTTGCCGCGGATCGCGGCGCCGTCGAGCTCGCGATACTCCTCGATGGACAGATCATCGTCCGGGTACAGCAGGTTGATGGCGAAGGTGGGTCGGCTTGGCACGACCGAATCGAACAGGTGGATGGGGAAATTGGAGGTGATGCCGCCATCGGAAAGATAGACCCGCGACAGCACCGGCCGGCGTTCGTCCTGCACCTCGGGTCTGCCCACCCAGCGCAACACCCACAGCGGCAGCGGGGTGAACAGGCCGGGAAATGCCATGGAGGCACGCGTGCCGACGAGGATCGGGATGTGGCGGCCCTTCGGCAACAGGCGCAGGCGATCGCCCAGGTCGCCGTGGGCGGCGGCGGCTTCGATCACGTCCTGCGTGCGGTAACCCAGGTCATCGGGCATCGGATTGCTCCGGATCTGCCACGCCCTGGCTGCCAGCGCCTGCAGCACCGGTTCGGGGAACAGCCGCACCCATTCATCGGGATCATAGAACAGCCGCTGATTGTCCGGCAGGAAAGGGAAGCTGGCCGATTGCACGCGGTTGAGATCGCTGCAGACCAGCACCAGATCGATGGCGCGCGGCCCATAGGCGCTGGGCTCCGCATCCAATCCGAGCGACCACAGCTTGCCGAACGTCAGCACCGCTTCCGGCCGATCGGCGTCGTGGCCGGCCAGCGACTGGATGGTCTGGTGCAGCCAATGCGTGAGCGAGGGCACCTGGCGCTGGTTGATGGTGTGGGCCGGCAGCGCCAGGCCGGTGGCGAGGCCAAGACCATTGGCCACCACGGGTTGCAGCAGGCGGTTGACCTCATCCAGCGACGGGCTGACGGCCTGGGCCAGGCTGCCGCGCAGGTTCCACCAGCCGGTCGCGGCAAAGCTGGCCACCGTTGCCAGCCCGGTGGCCAGTCCCTGCCAGCCAGCGCTGCATCCGCTGGTGAGCAACCAGGCCAGGCCAGCAGCGGCCAGTGTTTCGAGGATCGTTGCAGCGGCGGTGAGGCGCAGGGCGCGACGGGCGCTATCCGGCAGCGTGGGGCGGGCGGCGCCGATGAGGGTGAACAGGGCAGCGGGCCGGCTATTGAGCAGGCCCTTCAACGCATCGAGCAGCGGCGCCGTGCCCGGATCACCGCAGAACATCGCATCCAGTCGCGAGGCGCCCTGATCGGTGGTCGCAGCCAGTTCCCTGTGCAGCCAGGCCATGGTTTCGCGCGCGTTCGTATTGCGCCCGGTGCGCAGGCCATATTCCATCGCAGCCGCCGCCACCGCGCCAATGGCGCCGGCCGACGTGCCACCAATGTTGCGCAGACGGTAGGTTTCCGACAGCGTGGCGATGGCCCCGGGATAGACCAGCCCGCTGGTTACGCCGCCCTTCATGATCAGATCGCAATCGAGGGCTCGGCCCTGTGCGTCGCCATCAAGAGTGATTGCCGGGATTGCCTGCGGATCGGTCATGACGCGCTTCCCCCCGGAAACAGCTGCGTGGATCGACCCTGAGCAACAATGTGCCACGGCTGGACCGCAAAGACCAAGCCGTGATTTTCCCCTAAGCCGCCGCTTGTTCGATTTCAGTTGGGACGGGCTTTCAGCCCAGTCTGGTCTTCAACCAGGCTGCGGCTTCGTCAAGCGCCAGATCGGCGCCTGGCAGCAGGCCGACCATCGACAGGAAGCCATGGGTCATGCCGGCGTGGCGGCTGCAGGCAACGGGCACGCCGGCCGCCGCCAGTCGGGCGGCATAGGCCTCACCCTCGTCGCGCAGCACGTCATATTGTGCGGTCTGCACCAGCGCCGGCGGCAGGCCGGACAGGTCTTCGCGCAGCATGGGCCGGGCATCGGGGCCATCGCCGCCATATTGCCCCCAATACCAGCGCATGGCGGCGGTGGAGAGGCCATAGCCTTGGTCATTCTCGGCATAGCTGGGATAGCGCACCGGATCGGGATGATCGGTGACCGGGTAGATCAGCCACTGTCCGGCAAGATCGGGCGCGTGTGCCGCCACCACCGCGGCCAGGTTGCCGCCCGCCGAATCGCCGGCAACGACGATACGTGATGCATCAAGGCCATGGTCAGCACCCTGCGTGCGCACCCAGGCCAGGCCGGCCAGGCAATCGTCAACGGCGGCCGGGAAGGCATGTTCGGGGGCGAGGCGATAATCGACCATCACCACGGCCGCGTCGGTGGCACGGGCGACGGCCACCGCGATGGGCTGGTGGGTGTCGTTGTTGCACACCACCCAGCCGCCGCCGTGCAGGAACAGCACAACCTTGTGCGGGCCAGGCGTGGCCGGGCGGATGATGCGCAGCGGCAAGCCGTCGTGGACAAGATCCTGCCGGCCCGCCGGCAGCGGCGCGGCGGCGAGCAGCGGGCCGACCCGGGCCTGCATG
>NZ_WNJP01000055.1 GCF_009733735.1 Sandarakinorhabdus oryzae
TGGCCACCGGCGCCACCGGGGCAGCCGCGATGACGACGGGCGGTAATGGTGGCGGTGGCGGCAGCGCATCCCGGCCGCCGGGATAGACGCGGCGCAGGCGCACGCGGGCGGTGCCGGCGCGATCAAGCCCCAGCAGGATTCCGGCCTTGCGCGACAGATCGATGATGCGGCCGCGCGCGAACGGACCGCGATCGTTGATGCGCACGGTCAGCTTGCGGCCATTGTCGAGATTCTCCACCTCCACCCAGCTCGGCATCGGCAGCGTGCGATGGGCGGCGGTCAGGTCATCCTGGTCATAGCGTTCGCCATTGGCGGTGCTGCCGGCGTGAAAGCCGGGGCCATACCAACTGGCAACACCCTCTTCCTTGTAGTCGCGATCATCGGCCGGGTAGTAAGTGACACCAGCCACCTGATAGGGCTTGCCGATCTTGACCGGCCAGTTGCCCAGTTTCGCGGCATCGCGCGCGACGGCGACGCTATCGTCCGACACCTCGACAGCGCGTTTCGGCGGCGCGGAAGTGGTGCGCGGCGGCGGTTTGCCGTTGCTGCAGGCGGCGAGCAGCAGGCCGGTCAGCACCGGCACGGCCAATGGCCTCACTGCGACACCCCCGGCGCGGCGCCCTGCGCCACCACCGGTTCATTGGCGACCGGCGGCGGCAGGCTGATGGCGTCGGCGAGCAGGCTGACTGACAGGGCATAGAGATTGGAGCAATTATACCCCAGGATGGCGCGATAGCTGCGGGTGACGAGATAGGCGCCCTGCCCCTCCCCGTCCGGCTCGACCAGGCTCATCACCACGTCATCAGCCGGCCATGCGCCGTTGACCGGCGTGAAGCCCAGCGCGCGCCATTCCCGGGCTGGCTTCAGCGCGCTGTGGCGCGACAGCGGCGTGACGCAGCGGCTGGGCGGCTCGCTGGCGGCGACGCTGGCGCGGTTGAAGCCATCGGGCACCAGGGTGCGAAATCCCCAATTCTCGCCGCGCTGCCAGCCACTTCTGGCGAGATAATGGCCAATGGAGGCGAACACATCGGGCGCGCTGCCCCACAAATCGACCTTGCCGTCGCCATCGCCGTCGCGGCCATAGGCAAGATAGGAGGACGGCAGGAACTGGGTCTGGCCAAAGGCGCCGGCCCAGCTGCCCTTCATCTGCTCGCGCGTCACATGGCCTTCACCAACCATGCGCACGGCGGCATCAAGCTCGCGGGTGAACAGGTCGCGGCGGCGGCCTTCATAGGCCAAGGTTGCCAGTGCCGAGGGCAGGTCGTGGCGACCGAGCACGCGGCCATAGCTGGTTTCGATGCCCCAGATGGCGGCAATCACTGCCGCCGGCACGCCGCTGTCGGCCTCGGCCTTGGCCAGCAGCGCGCGATTGGTGGCGAACTGGCGCTGGCCATAGGGAATCCGATCGCCACGGAACTTGAGCGCCAGATAATCGGGAAAGCGGATCGGCTTGGCCGCGCCGCCGGGCTGGTTGCGATCGGCGCCGATGATGTGCGGGGCCAGTTTGATGTCGGTCAGCGTCGCGTCGAGCCACTCCGGCTTCAGCCCGCGCGCCGTGGCTTCGGCGCGATAAAGATTGATCCAGTCGGCAAAGGCCGCCTGCTCGGCCGGCGACACGCGCACCTCGTCGGCCCGGGCCGGACCGGCAGCGAGGACGGCAAGCGCAACAAGGGCAAAGACGCGGGGGGATCGCATGACCCCTTGTGCCAAAGCAGGGCGCTGGCGGGAAGCCCTTTCCTTACGCAAGTGACAGGAAAGCGGGATCAATGGAGCGTGTCGAAGCGCGCCTTGTCGGTGTCAGACAGGCGCACGTCGATGGTCATGCTCTGCTCGTCGCTGCTCTGGCTCACCACTTCGCCATGGCTGTGCAGCCAGGCGATGCGGCGACCGTCACTCAGCGGCAGGGTCAGGCGGTGGACGCGGGCGCCGGCGCGCAGGGCAAGATCCATCGCCGCCTGCAGCCGGTCCAGCCCAACGCCGGTCAGCGCCGAAACCGGGATGGCGTCATCGCCGGCCTGCGCTGTCACCACTTCAAGCTGCTCGGCATCAAGCGCATCGATCTTGTTGAAAACCGTGATCATCGGCGTCTCGCGTTGGCCCGGCGCCAGACCCAGGCTGGTCAGCACGTCGATGACGTCCTTGGCCTGGGCGTCACTGTCAGGATGGCTGATATCGCGGACATGGACGATGAGATCGGCCTCCAGCACCTCTTCGAGCGTGGCCCGGAAGGCGGCGACCAACTGCGTTGGCAGATCGGAGACGAAGCCGACCGTGTCGGACAGCACGACCTTGTCATGCCCCGGCAGCCGGATGGCGCGCATGGTGGGATCGAGGGTGGCGAACAGCAGATCCTCGGCCCGCACCTCGGCACCGGTCAGCCGGTTGAACAGGGTGGACTTGCCGGCGTTGGTGTAGCCGACCAGCGCCACCACCGGCCACGGCGCCTTCTGGCGCTGCTTGCGGTGCAGGCCGCGGGTGCGGCGCACCTCTTCCAGTTCCTTCCTCAGCCGGGCGATGCGGTCGCGGATCAGGCGGCGGTCAGCCTCAATCTGCGATTCGCCAGGGCCACCGAGGAAGCCGAAGCCGCCGCGCTGGCGTTCGAGGTGGGTCCAGCTGCGGACCAGGCGGCTGGCCTGATATTGCAGATGGGCGAGCTCGACCTGCAACGTGCCTTCCGACGTGCTGGCGCGTTCGCCGAAGATTTCCAGGATCAACCCGGTGCGGTCGATCACCTTGGCCTTCAGCAGCTTCTCAAGGTTGCGCTGCTGCACCGGCGTGACCGGGCCATCGATGATGACCACTTCGGCCTCCATGGCCGCCACCAGTCCGGCCAGTCGCTCGATCTGGCCGCTGCCCAGCAGGCGTGAGACCTGAACGCTGCGCAGCTTCACCACTTCGGCATGGACGACATCCAGGGCGATGGCGCGCGTCAGCCCCACCGCCTCGGCCAGCTTGGCTTCGGGCGAGCGCAGGGCATTGGCGGACTTGGCAATGATGTGCGGCAGGATGACGACGGCGCGCGAACCGGTGCGGATGCCACGTGCTTCATCAAAGCCGCCGATGGTCAGTTCGCCGGCCTTTGGTGGTTCGTAACCCAAAATATGTCTCTCAGTCTTCGGTTTCAGCCTCGAACAGCTGC
Organism: Sandarakinorhabdus oryzae; assembly: GCF_009733735.1. Lineage (GTDB taxonomy): Bacteria > Pseudomonadota > Alphaproteobacteria > Sphingomonadales > Sphingomonadaceae > Sandarakinorhabdus > Sandarakinorhabdus oryzae. The sequence continues at coordinate 3,140 of NZ_WNJP01000055.1, forward strand.
AGCGGGGTTGCCGGCATCACCGTCGAGATCGCGTGCTTGTACACCAGCTGGCTGTGGCCGTCGCGGCGCAACAACACGGAAAAATTGTCGAACCAGGTGATCACGCCCTGCAGCTTGACGCCGTTCACCAGGAACATGGTGACCGGGGTGCGCGTCTTGCGCACGGTGTTGAGGAACATGTCCTGCAGGGTGTTGGGCTTGTCCGCCATTCGGGCATCCTCTTGTTCTTGGGTCGGCCAAATGCCGCCGCGACAACGAGATAGGGGGCTACCCGCGCATTTTCAAATACGCAGTTCGCCACATCCCAGCCTGCGATTCACTCCTCCACGATGTCGTCCGCGCCCGGCTCATCGGCGAGGCCCAGCGCCTTCAGCTTGCGGTGCAGGGCGCTGCGTTCCATGCCGATGAAGGCAGCGGTGCGGCTGATATTGCCGGAAAACCGCCTTATCTGGGCACGCAGATATTCGCGCTCGAAGGCTTCGCGGGCTTCGCGCAGCGGCGTGCCCATGATCGAACGCACCGCCTGGCCCGGCACCAGGCGCGCCGGCTCGGCGGTCACTTCGGCTGGCAGCATGTCGATATCGAGCAGCGCCATGCTGGCGGTGGGCGCCATAATCATGGTGCGTTCGATGACGTTCCGCAATTGGCGCACATTGCCCGGCCAGTCATAGGTCTGCAGCGCCGCCAGTGCGTCGTCCGACAATTCGGGCGTCGGCATGCCGCGTTCGGCGGCATAGCGGGCGAGGAAATAGCGCGCGAGTTCGGCGACATCCTCACGCCGTTCCGACAGCGGCGGCAGGCGCACCGGCACGACGTTGAGGCGATAATAGAGATCCTCGCGGAAGCGGCCGGCGGCGATTTCGGCCGACAGGTCGCGGCTGGTCGCCGAGATCACCCGCACATCGACCCGCACCCAGCGCGCACCGCCCACGCGCTGAAACACCTGTTCGGTGAGCACGCGCAATATCTTGGCCTGGGTTGTCATCGGCATGTCGGCCACATCATCAAGGAAGAGTGTGCCGCCATGCGCCTGTTCGAGCAGGCCGGCGCGGACATTCTCGCCGCCCTCCTCCACGCCGAACAACGCTTCCTCCACCCGTTCCGGCGTCATGCGCGCGGCGGAAACCACCACGAACGGCGCATCGAGGCGTGGACTCCACTGGTGCAGCAGGCGGGCAGCGACCTCCTTGCCGGAACCGGCCGGGCCGCTGATCAACACGCGGCTGCCGGTGGCGGCGACGCGCTTCAGCGTGGCGCGCACCTGGTTGATCTGTGGCGAAGTGCCGGTCAGCTCGACATCGAAGCCGACACGCTCCTTCAGCGCTTCATATTCGCGGCGCAGACGCTCGGTTTCGGTGGCCCGGCGCACGACCAGCAGCAACTGCTCGGCCTGAAACGGCTTTTCGATATAGTCGTACGCACCGCGCTTGATCGCTGCGACCGCGGTATCGAGATTGCCGTGCCCGGAAATCACCACCACCGGCAGCGTGGGATCACGCGCCTTCATCGCATCAAGCAATTCGATCCCGTCCATCGAGCTGCCCTGCAGCCAGACATCGAGGATGACGAGACTGGGCCGGCGTTCGGCGAGCGCGGCGAGCGCACCTTCGGCATTGGCGGCGACGCGCGTTTCAAACCCCTCATCGCCCAGCACGCCCGCCACCAGCTCGCGGATATCGGCTTCATCATCGACGATCAGGATATCAAGGGCCATGGCAGGGGGCAGTCCTTCTCAGGCGGTGGTGGTGGCAGCAACTGGCAGGGGCAGGCCAGGCTGGAGTTCGGGAACGAGATGGCGGGACAGGTGCGCGATCACCAGCGCCCCCTGCCCATCCGGATTGTCGGCCAGTTCGAGGTGGCCGCCATGATCCTCGATGATCTTGGCGCAGATCGCGAGGCCAAGCCCGGTGCCGCGCGCGCGGGTCGTCACATAGGGTTCGAGCAGGCGCATGCGGTCTTCGGCGGGGAAGCCCAGGCCATTGTCGGCAATGCTGATGCGCAGCATGTCGGCATCGGCGGCAACGCTGATGGCGATCAGGCCGGGCTCGGAGTCCTCGCCATCGCGCTCGATCCGCGCCACCACGCTTTCGGCGGCATTCTTGATCAGATTGGTCAGCGCACGGCCCAGTTGCTGGCGGTCACAGACCAGCGCCAGGTCGGTCTCGCCGCCCAATGTGAAGCGGATGGCAGGAAAGGCCACTTCCTGCAGCACCAGCGCCTGCCTGAGCAGCCGATCGAGTGCATCGGAGGCGAACACCGGCCGCGGCAGCCGGGCAAATTCGGAAAATTCGTCGACCATGCGGCGCAAATCACCCACCTGGCGCACGATGGTGCTGGTCAGCGTCGCGAATGTGTCGGCATCCTCGTCGATCTGGCGGCCGAACTTCCGTTGCAGGCGCTCGGCAGCGAGCTGGATAGGGGTGAGCGGGTTCTTGATCTCGTGCGCGATGCGGCGGGCAACGTCTGCCCAAGCGGCGCGGCGCTGGTCGGCCAGTTGCGCGGTGATGTCGTCAAACGTCAAGACGAAGCCTTCGGCGCGGCCTTCGGCATCCTCGGCCGCACCGATGCGCACCGCCAGCGTCTGGGTTTCATCGCGGCGCTGGATGCGCACCTGCCCGGCGGCATCACCGGTGTGCCGCGCCTGTTCCAGCAGTTCGGCCAGTTCCGGCGCCACATCCTTCAGCATCTGGCCGCGCAGCACCCGGTGCGGCAGCGCCAGCAGCGCCGCCGCCGACGCGTTGGCGACGCGGACCACCCCTTCCGGCGTGATCGACATGACCCCGGCCGACACGCCCGACAGCACCGCTTCCGTAAAGCGCCGGCGGGCATCGAGCTCGTCATTGGCGCTGAGCAGCGCCGTCTGCTGCGCCTTCAACTGGCTGGTCATGCGGTTGAAGGCGCGTTCCAGCACACCAATCTCGTCGGCCTGGCCGCGCACCGGCACACGCGCATCCAGATCGCCGGCCCCCACCCGCTCGGCCGCGTTGGCGAGACGGGCAATCGGCGCCACCAGGCGGTTGGCCAGCCATAGCGCGTACCAGATGGCCACAATCAGCGTGAGCAGCGAGACCGCCATCAGGATCAGGTTGAAGCGCAATTGCATCACCCGGCTCCGTTCGGTGAGCGCGTTATATTCGCCGAGCGCGCCGGCCGCCTGGTTGGCGCGGGCCAGCACGGCGGGATCGACCTTGCGGCTGACGTACAGATAGGTGCCTGGGTTGCCCGGCACGGCAACGGCCGCCTCCACCCGGTCTTCGCCCACACCGATCAGCGTCACCGGGCCACTGGCGGCACGGCGCAGATCGATGTCGGCCATGTGCGCGGCCACCGCCTGTGCCGTCACCCCGCTGGCGGCCACCAGTTGCAGCCCGCTGGCGTTGCGGCGGAACACGGCGGCTTCGGTCAGCGTGCGGCCCGCCACCTGGAAATCGAGACCGCGCCGATAGAGCGGCGTGCCTTCACCGAAATCGCGGGCATAGCTCGCCACGTCGGCGGCCATCACCACGATATCATCACCGATGCGCTGGCGGTTCTCCTCGACATAGGCCTGGGCGACCTGGTTGGAGCCATAAAGGATGGTCTTCACCCGATCGGAAAACCAGAATTGCACGCCGAACTGGAACAGCAGGGAGGCGAACACCACGACCAGCAGCGTGGGCACGGCGGCGATGCTGGCGAACAGCGCCACCAGGCGGAGGTGGAGATGGGCGCCGGCCAGGCCCTTGCGGCGGTTGGTGATCAATATGGCGACACGCCGGCCGATCAGCACCACCAGCATCATCGCCGGCACCAGGCTGGCGACCAGCACCAGCGCCACCAGCGGTTGCGACGCGCCATTGGCCGGCACCCCGCGCCGGGTGAGGAAGGCATAGCTCGACCATCCCAGCACCAGCGTGAGCGTGACGGCAAGGATTTCGAGGCGCGGGTAGAAGCTGCTGCTGCGCGTTAGCCGACGCCAGCGCAAGGCCGCCCACGCGCCCAGGCCGCGGCGCCGGCGTCGGGAAAGCAGGGGGGGCGATTCGACCGTCACAGGCGCGCAGCATAACGCGCCATTGTGTCTTCGGGAACACAGTGCAGCGCCGCAGCGTTGCTGCAATGCGACAGGTTATGCGGCGAGCGCCTTCGGCTTTTCCGCCAGCGCCAATTGCGCCTCGTAAAATCGGTCGATCATGGCGAGCACGGTCTTGCTGTCGGGCACGAAGTTGACGCTGTTGCGGAACGCGGCGCTGTCGTGCAGGCCCTTGGTGTACCAGCCCAGGTGCTTGCGGGCGAGATTCACGCCGTTCAGCTCGCCATAAAGATCGAGCATCATCTGATAATGCTCCTTCACCAGCGCGTGCTGCGCGGCCAGCGTCGGATCGGCGGGCACGTCACGCCCGGTGAGCGCCGCCATCACCTGGGCGATCAGCCAGGGCTTGCCATAGGCGCCGCGCCCGATCATCACGCCATCCGCGCCCGACTGCGCCAGCGCCGTCTTCGCATCCTCGATCGAGCAGATGTCGCCGTTGACGATGACGGGCAATTTCACCGTTTCCTTCACCAGCCTCACAAAGGCCCAATCAGCGGTGCCGCTGTAGAGCTGGCACCGCGTGCGGCCGTGCACGGTGATCAGGTGGACGCCCTCGCCTTCGGCAATGCGCGCCAGTTCGGGCGCATTCAGACTGTTGTGATCCCAGCCCATGCGCATCTTCAGCGTCACCGGCAGCTTCACCGCCTTCACCGTGGCTCGGATCAGCTGCGTCGCCAGCGGCAGGTCGCGCATCAGCGAAGACCCCGCGTGGCCATTGACCACTTTCTTCACCGGGCAGCCCATGTTGATGTCGATGATCGCCGCGCCCTTCTGCTCATTGAGCTTGGCGGCTTCGGCCATGCGCTCCGGCTCGCAGCCGGCCAGCTGCATCGAAACCGGTTCCTCGCTCGGGTGCCAGGCGGCCTTCTGGATGCTCTGCCGCGTCTCGCGGATCATCGCTTCCGATGCGATCATCTCGGTCACGGTCAGGCCGGCCCCGAAGCGCTTGACCAGCGTGCGGAACGGCATGTCGGTCACGCCGGTCATCGGTGCCAGGATCACCGGCACGTCGATGCGGTTTGGGCCGATGTTGATGGGGGCGATAAGGCTCATTGCGGCGGGCCCATAGCGCAGATTGGCCCTTTCCGACAAGGCGAGCGGGCTTTATGCGGCTGGGCATGCGTATCCACGCCATCATCGTCGCCGCCGGCAGCGGCATCCGGGCCGGTGGCGGCGTGCCGAAACAATATCGCGCCGTGGCCGGCAAGCCCTTGCTCCGCCACGCAGTGGAACGGCTGCTTGGCCATCCCGCCGTTGCCGGCGTGACCGTGGTGATCAACCCGGAATGCCGGACGCTCTATGACGATGCGGTGGCCGGGCTGAGCCTGCCCGAACCGGTCGCCGGGGGCGCGACACGGCAGGAAAGCGTGGCCGCAGGGCTGGAAGCCCTCGCCGCCGATCCGCCAGAGCTCGTGCTGGTCCATGATGCGGCCCGCGCCTTCGTGCCGGACGTCATGATCGATGCCCTGCTGGCAGCCTTTGCCGATCCGTCGGTGGACGGCGCCTGCCCGGCCCTGCCCCAGGTTGACAGCCTGCGCCGCGGTGAAGCCGGGCGCTTTTCGGGCAGTGTTGACCGCGTCAATCTCTGGCGGGTGCAGACGCCGCAGGCCTTCCGTTACCCCGCCCTGCTCGCCGCCCACCGCGCCGCCGCGCCGGGCGCGACCGACGAAGTGGCCATCGCCCTGGCGGCGGGCCTGTCCGTCGCCATCACGCCGGGCGACGAACGCGCTTTCAAGGTGACGGAACCGGATGATTTTGCCAAAGCCGAGGCCATGACCGTCTATTCCTCCCGCGCCGCCTCCGGCTTTGACGTGCACAAGTTCGGCCCCGGCGATCATGTCTGGCTGTGCGGCATCAAGGTCCCGCATGATCACGGCCTGATCGGTCACAGCGATGCCGATGCTGGTCTGCACGCGCTCACCGACGCGCTGCTGGGCACCATCGCAGCCGGCGATATCGGCGATCATTTCCCGCCCAGCGACGAGCACTGGCGCGGCGCCGCGTCGGACCAGTTCCTGGCGCACGCGGCCAGCCTGGTGCGTGACCGCGGTGGTCTGATCGATCATGTCGATGTCACCCTGATCTGCGAGCGCCCCAAGGTTGGCCCGCACCGCGAGGCCATGCGGGCGCGGATTGCCGAGATTCTTGGACTCGCCGTCGACCGCGTCAGCGTGAAGGCCACCACCACCGAGAAACTCGGCTTCACCGGCCGCCAGGAAGGCATCGCTGCCCAGGCCATGGCCAGCGTGCGGCTGCCGGAGCCATGATGGACCCCGAACTCGTCGCCCTCGCTGAAGAGGTGCTCGCCGCCAATCGCGCGCTCGGCCGGCATGTCGCTGTGGCCGAAAGCTGCACCGGCGGCATGGTCGCCGCCGCGCTCACCGAAATCGCCGGTTCGTCGGATGTGTTCGATCGCGGCTTCGTCACCTATTCGAACGAGGCCAAGATGGACATGCTCGGCGTGTCGGAGGACGTGCTCAGCACCTTCGGTGCTGTCTCCGTCGCCACCGCCTGGGCCATGGCGCAGGGCGCTCTGCGCCACAGCAGCGCCGATGTCGCCGTTTCGATCACCGGCATCGCCGGACCCGGCGGCGCGACGCCATCGAAACCGGTTGGCATGGTGGTGTTCGCGCGGGCCGTGCGCGGCGAAGACCCGGAAGCCGTGGTTGCAGACACCCGCCAGTTCGGCGATCTCGGCCGCGCCGAAGTGCGTCGCCAGGCCGCGCTGGTGGCGCTGAACCTGCTGCGGCCATGACGCTCAGTCGCCGAAGGGCAACACCCGGCCGAACTGCACCAACTCGCCATAGGGCGCTTGCATGCCCGCCGGCAGCAGCGCCAGCGCGGCCAGAGCGACGGCCGCCTGTTCCGGCGTCTGGGCATCTTCGGCGCGGAACACGCTGCCCATGAAACCGCGCGTCGCATCGGTCAGCGTCACCCCTGGACAGACGGCGTTGATCAGGGCGCCTTCCGGCAGCAGGCCATCGCGGCGCGCAGCCCGTGCAAAGGCACGGGTGATCGCCACCTGGCCCACCTTGGCCGGGATGTTCACCCATTCGGGCCAGCCCTCGTCAACGCCGGCCTCCATGGCCGCCACATAGGCATCCATCACCGCCAAAATGCGCTCCGGCGCGCCATCATGGGCGTGAAAGCGCGCGCGCAGGGCCTCGGGCAAGCGGTCGAGCCGGCCCATGCCGCTGGCCACGATCAGCAGGCGGCCGTTGGGATTGAGGATGGGCAGAAACGCGCGCAGCACCCGCAGCGTGCCATGACAATTGGCGGCGATCATCGGGCGGGCATCTTCGGCAGCGGGAACCCCTGGCCGGGGCATGGCGGCGCCATTCTGGATGACGATATCCACCCCGCCGTGCCGTGTGCGCACCTGCGCCGCGATCTGCTCCGGCGCAGCAGGGTCGGCCAGATCGAACAGCAGCACGTCTGCCCTGCAGCCTTCGCCAGCCAGTTCGCCGGCCAGCCTGTCGGCATCGTCCTGATTGCGCGCGGTGGCATAGACGGTCGCGCCGGGCCCCAGATCAGCGGCCAGACGCGGCACCAGTGCCCGCCCGATGCCGCGCGTCGCGCCCAGAATCAGGGCGATGGGTCCGGTTGGTGGCATGGTCCCCTCCTCAGCCAATTGTGCCGATGGCCAGCGCGGCCGGCAACCGCCTGGGCGGCGTCAGGACCGCGGGCCGTAGAGCGCCTCGGCCCGCGCCACGAAGGCGGCGACCATCTTTTCAAAGGCCTGGGTGAAGAACATGCCGGCCAATGCCTCGAACGCCCGGTTGCGGAACTCGAAATCCACCGCAAAATCAATCTCGCAGCCACCGCCGGCCTGCTGGTTGAAGACCCAGTCGTTGAACAGATGCTTCATCGGCCCATCGAGATAGTCGATATGGATGCGCGCCGGCTGGTCCAGCGTGACCTTGCTGGTGAACTTCTCGCGGATCATGCGGAAGCCGACGATCATATCGGCCACCACCACCGAAGTGCCGTCGCCCTGCGCCCGCTCCGGCCCGACCCGCATGCCCTGCACCCAGGGCAGGAATTCAGGGTAACGGCCGATATCGGCCACCAGGTCGAACATCTCCGTCGCCGACCAGGGCAGCCGGACCACTTCGCGGTGTTTGGGCATCAGGTGCGCGCAGACGCCTTCCGGCGCGCCTGCATTTCGGCAAAATCGCGGCCGGCGTGATAACTCGACCGGGTCAGCGGTGAGGCCGCGACCAGCAGAAAGCCCTTGGAACGGGCGACGGCGGCATAGGTGTTGAAGGTTGCCGGCGGCACGAACTCCATCACCTTGGCGTGGCGCGGTGTCGGCTGCAGATACTGGCCGACAGTGAGGAAATCGACCCCGGCCGAGCGCATGTCGTCGAAGACCTGGTGCAGTTCCAGCGGCGTCTCGCCAAGGCCAACCATCAGGCCTGATTTGGTGAAGATCGTCGGGCTGAGCTGCTTCACCTTATCGAGCAGGCGCAGCGAGTGATAATAACGCGCGCCTGGCCGGATCGTCGGATAGAGCCGCGGCACGGTCTCGAGATTGTGGTTGTACACATCCGGCCCGGCCTCGACGATCATCTCCACTGCCCGGTCCATCTTGTTGCGGAAATCGGGGGTGAGGATCTCGATCGTGGTGTTCGGCGTCTGCCGGCGCAGCTCCGCGATCACCTTGACGAACTGGCTGGCGCCGCCATCGGGCAGATCATCCCGGTCAACCGAGGTGATGACGATATGTTCGAGGCGCAGCTTGGCCGCGGCTTCGGCGACATGGCCAGGTTCGCTGGCATCCACCTTGTTCGGCATACCGGTCTTCACGTTGCAGAAGGCGCAGGCGCGGGTGCAGGTGTCGCCCAGGATCATCACGGTGGCGTGCTTCTGGCTCCAGCACTCGCCGATGTTCGGGCAGGCAGCTTCCTCGCACACGGTGTTGAGCTTGTGTTCCCGCATCAGCGCGCGGGTTTCGTTATAGGCCTTGGAGGTCGGCGCCTTCACCCGGATCCAGTCCGGCTTGCGCGGCAGGCCAGACGGCGTGAGGGGCAGATCGAGAACAGCGTCGCTCATGCGCCCCAGATAGCGGGCGGGGGCGCAGGGAACAACTCAGTTGTTCTGCATGGCTGCCCCGTCAGCCGCAGTGGCCTTGGCCGCTTCGCGTTCGGCAGCCTCTTCAGCGGCATGCACGGCGGCTGTGCCAATCTCGAGGATCTTGTCGCACAGCGCCTCGGCCGAACATTCCAGCCCCGGCATCGGGATGACAAGCGTGCCTGGCGCCACCAGCCCGGTCTTGCGTGCAAGCTTGCCAACCAGGGTCGCGGGCGGATGACCGGCGCCCTCCTTCAAGCGCAACTGCACCATCTCCACGCCAAGGCGGCGCACCGGATCGAATTCGGCAATGTCCAGCCAGGCAAGCGGCTGCGGCGACCAGCGCCGATCGGTCAGCCCGGCCATGTCAAGCGTTACCGGCGGCACGGTTTCGCGCATCAGCACCACCGAAAGCCCCAGAACCATCAGCGCCACCAGCGCCAGCGCCCAGACGATCAAGGTCCCGACGGTTTGCGGGGCAATGCCCATCAGCCCGAGCGCGCGATTGACCAATGATGCGCGTGAACCAATTTGCAATATTTGCGCAATGTAGGTGAGCGCGACAGCACCGCCCAAAAGTCCAAGTGAACCGAACGCCACTTTTATCGGGGCGTCCTCACGATAACTCGCCGCATACGCCATGAGCACTACACCTCTACTGCAAGAATCTCACCTTGCACCGGGTCGAGTCAACTGGCCGCGCGTCGGCGCATCGCGGGGGTGACACGGCTCATCGCCGTGTTAGAAGCTGAACGCATCGATTTTTTGGCACCCGAGGGAGAGACCATGCCCGAGTTCAAGGCCCTGCTGGAAGGCTATCGCCGCTTTCGGACCGGCGCCTACCAGGAACAGCGCCGCCGTTATGACGCCCTGGCAGACAAGGGCCAGGCCCCCGGCGTGCTGGTGATTGCCTGTTCCGACAGCCGCGTGGACCCGACCCGCGTCTTCGACACCGAACCGGGCCAGATGTTCGTGGTCAGGAACGTCGCCAACCTGGTGCCGCCGTGCAATCGCGACAACAGCCAGCACTCGACCTCGGCCGCCATCGAATATGCCGTCACCCAGTTGAAGGTGCATCACATTGTCGTGCTCGGCCACGCCCGCTGTGGCGGGATCCGCGCCAGCCTGGAAGGCACGTTTGACGACGCCCCGATGGGTGAAGGCGGCTTCATCGACCGCTGGATGAGCCTGATCGCCCCGGCCCGCGACACCATCCGTGCAGCGGCACAGCTGTCTCCCGATATCGACGCCTGCAGCGCGCTGGAACTGGCGGCCATCCGCCTGTCGATCGACAATCTGCGCAGCTTCCCCTTCGTATCCGAGGCCGAAGCTGCGGGCACCCTGAAGCTGCAAGGCGCGTTGTTCGATATCGCGGAAGGCGTGCTGAAGGTGCTGAACCACGACACCGGCAAGTTCGAAGCGGTGAGCGTGGACTGGGATGAAACGGCCGATTGAGACTGCATGTGCGAGGCGGGCGCACCCGGCACAAACAGGGGGGAGTGCCGGATACGCCCGCAGCAGCTTGGCCGTGACAAGGGCAGTTGCCACATTGGCCGCGCCGTTGAGTCAGATATAAGATTGATTTGGTCTGATTTGCAAGACCAAAGATTGCTTTCCTGTCATCTTCGCCTGCGGCAGGCCGCCGCACCCGCGATCCTGCGATCGCGCGCGCGCCTTTCCGGCAGGTGGCCGGCCCATGAACAAAACAACATGAACCAGCAAGCCAGGCGCAAGCCGGCGGGCCGCATCCTCTCCTCATCGCCGCACAAGGATGGCGATGCCGGGCCCCCTTCCCCCTTGGACCCGGCGGCAACCAGAAGGAGAAGCCTGATGAAGAAGATCGTGATGCTGGCCGCCGCACTGAGCCTTGCCGGTTCGGGTGCCGCCATGGCCGCCACCAAGCATGTCAAGCATGCCCACAAGCCGGCGACCAAGGAAGCCCCGGCCAAGCCGGCACCGGCCAAGTAAGCCGCAACCCACAGTCCCGGCCCGCTGTTCAGCCCCTCCGGCGGGCCGGGATGTTGCCAAACCTTGTCAGGGCTGTTGATAGACCCGGCCCCGCGCATCGCGCCCGCCGGCCGCCTGGTTCACATTGTCCTTGAAGCGCTGGTAATTGCAGCCGAACGCACCGCCGGCGCCCCAGGTCGAGCACGTGCCGATGGTGCCCACATCCGGCCCCAGCAGCCGGTTGCGCTCCGCCGATACGCTGGCCGTGCCGCGATCGCCAAAGGGGCGTGTCACCCGCAGCGGCGCGCGATAGGGCGACGGCTTCGGCTCGCGATCGGCGCAGACCACGATCTCGTCTGGCCGCGATTTGGGCGGGCACAGCACGCTCCATCCCGGCGGCATCAGGCTGGCCGTGCCGGTCGCGGCCGCCAGCAAGGCCGCCGCCACCAGCATCAGAAGTGCAGCGCCCGGCCGTAGGCGTCGAGCACGCTTTCATGCATCATTTCGCTCAACGTCGGATGCGGGAAGATGGTGTGCATCAGCTCCGCCTCCGTCGTTTCCAGCCCCATGGCGATGGCATAGCCCTGGATCAGTTCAGTGACTTCCGCGCCAACCATGTGCGCGCCCAGCAATTGCCCGGTGGTGGCATCAAACACCGTCTTTACAAAGCCTTCCGCTTCGCCCAGCGCGATGGCCTTGCCGTTGCCGATGAAGGGGAATTTCCCGACCCGCACCGCGTGGCCGGCGGCCTTGGCCTTGGCCTCGGTCAGCCCGATGCTGGCGACCTGCGGGCGGGCATAGGTGCAGCCCGGAATCCGGCTCACATCCATGGCGTGCGGGTGACCGCCGGCAATATGCTCCACCGCGATCACGCCTTCATGGCTGGCCTTGTGCGCCAGCCACGGTGGCCCGGTGACATCGCCGATGGCATAGAGGCCAGGCACATTGGTCTGGCACATCGGATCGGTAACGATATGGCCGCGATTGGTGGCGACGCCGAGCGCCTCCAGGCCGATATTCTCGGTGTTGGGCACGATGCCGATGGCGACGATGACATGGCTGTAGCTGTCGGTGGCTGCCTTGCCGTCGGCGGTGGTGATGGTAGCCTTCACGCCATCCGGGCCAGGCGTCACGTCGCTGACCTTGGCGCCGGTGATGATCGTCATGCCCTGCTTCGTAAGCGCCTTTTGCGCAAAGGCCGAAACCTCTTCGTCCTCCACCGGCAGGATGCGGTCGAGCATTTCGACCACCGTCACCTTCGCACCCATGTCACTGTAGAAACTGGCAAATTCGACGCCGATGGCGCCTGAGCCGATGACCAGCAGCTTGGTCGGCATCGCCGGTGGCACCATGGCGTGGCGATAGGTCCAGACGCGGTTGCCGTCGGCTTCCACGCCCGGCAGATCGCGGGCGCGCGCACCGGTGGCGACGATGACACTCCTGCCCGTCAGCACGCGCTCGCCGTCGGCCGTGGTGACGGCAACCGTGGTGGCCCCAGTCAGCCGCCCCTGCCCTTCGACCACCTCGATCTTGTTCTTCTTCATCAGCGATTTCACGCCGCTGTTCAGCTGCGCCGCCACCTTGCGGCTGCGGTCCGTCACCTTCTTGAGGTCAAACGACGGCTTCTCGACGCTCAGCCCATAGGCATCGGCGTGGGTGATATAGTGATAAATCTCACTGGTTCGCAGCAGCGCCTTGGTCGGGATGCAGCCCCAGTTGAGGCAGATGCCGCCCAGGCGCTCGCGCTCGACGATGGCGACCTTCAGGCCCAACTGCGCCGCGCGTATGGCGGCGACATAGCCACCAGGGCCGGAGCCGAGGATGACGAGATCATGGGTGGTGGTCATGCCACCAGCCCCAGCGGGTTTTCGATCAGCGCTTTCACCGCGCTCATCAATTCCGCACCGTCCGCTCCATCGATGGCGCGGTGATCAAAGCTGCCGGTGATGGTCATCACGGTGGCGATGGCGAGCGCGTCGCCCTTCACCACCGGCCGCTTCTCGCCGGCGCCCACAGCCAGGATCATCGCCTGCGGCGGGTTGATCACCGCGTCGAACTGGGTGGTGCCATACATGCCGAGGTTGGACAGGCTGGCGGTGCCGCCCTGATATTCATGCGGCTGCAACTTGCCGGCGCGGGCCTTTTCGGCGAGCGCCTTCATCTCGGCGGCGATCTGGCTGACGGCCTTGGTGTCGGCGCCGACGATGATCGGCGTGATCAGGCCCGACGGGGCGGCAACGGCGACCGAGATGTCGGCGCGATCATAGACCAGCAGGCTGTCGCCGGCGAACGACACGTTGCATTTGGGCACCTGGCGCAGGCCCAGCGCCAGCGCCTTGATGACGAGATCGTTGACGCTGACCTTGATGCCGCGCGGCTCCAGCGCCTTGTTGAGCTCGCCGCGCAGTTTCAGGAGCGCATCGAGTTCGACATCGACCGTCAGATAAATATGCGGGATCGACTGCTTGGCCTCGGTCAGGCGCCGGGCGATCACCTTCCTGACATTGCCAAGCTTTTCGACGCTGTGCGGGATGTCGCTGGTGACGGACGCAGCGGGTGCCGGCGCGGGCGCTGCCGCAGCGGCCACAACTGGCGCAGCGGCCGGGGCGGCCGCGGGCA
>NZ_WNJP01000056.1 GCF_009733735.1 Sandarakinorhabdus oryzae
CACGGCGCCACCCGCCGCCACCCGCGCCGCAATCCGCAGCGCCAGTGCCAGCACCACGCGCAGCCGCTGGGCCCAGGCGGGGCCGCGCTCGCGTTTGGGGGCAGGGGCTGCCCGAGTGGCCATGGCCGGTTTGCCTTCAACAGGGGGAAAACACGCGCACCCGCAGGATGTTCACCATTTGGGCACCCACCAAAATGAATCAGGCCGTGAATCCGGTCAAGGAAAACCGGCTTCACCCCGGACATCATGTCCCTCTTGGGGGAATCGCGCCGCTGGGCTAGGGACGTGGTATGGATGCAGATGTGATCATCATCGGTGGCGGCCTGGTTGGCGCCACGCTGGCGCTGGCCCTGGCCCGCCACGAGGTGACGAGCATCGTCGTTGATGCCCAGGATCTCGACAGCACCACCCTGCCGGCCTTCGATGGCCGCGCCACCGCGGTGGCCAGCGCCTCGGCCCGCATGCTGCGCGCATTGGGCCTGGGCGATATCCTCGATACCCACGGTTGCCCGATCCGCGAGATCCGCGTCACCGATGCCGCTCACCCGCAGTTCCTTCACTTCGATGCCGGCGAGGGCAATGACCCGCTCGGCACCATGGTGGAAAACCGCTGGCTGCGCACCGGCCTGTTGCGGGCGGTGCGGCAATGCCCGGAGGTCACGCTGCTCGCCCCGGTCACCGTTGCCGATCTGGCGCGTGACGACCATGCCGCCACACTCACCCTTGCTGATGGCCGGATATTCAGGGCGCCGCTGGTGGTGGCCTGCGACGGCCGCCGCTCCGCCACCCGCGATGCCGCCGGCATCCCATTGGCGCAGTGGCAATATGATCATGCCGCGCTGATCACCATGGTCGCGCACACGGTCCCGCACGAGAATATCGCCTGCGAACTCTTCTACCCGTCGGGTCCGCTGGCGCTGCTGCCGATGCGCGACACCGATGATGGCCGCCCGCGCACCGCCATCGTGTGGACCGTGGACCGCAAGCATATGGACGCCGCGAAGAAGCTGGGGCCGAAGCAGCTCGCCGCCGAGATTGCTGCCCGTGTGGATGGCACCATGGGCGAGATCGAGGTGATTGCGCCCCAGGCCGTCTGGCCGCTCGGCTTCCACCATGCCGCCCGCTACACCGACAAACGGCTGCTGCTGCTGGGCGACGCCGCACACGGTATCCACCCGATCGCCGGCCAGGGCCTCAACATGGGCTTTCGCGACGTGGCGGCCGCCGCCGAGGTGCTGACCAACGCGGCGCGGTCGGGCCTTGATCTCGGCAGCCCCGATGTCCTGGCCCAGGTCTCGGCCTGGCGCCGGTTCGACAACAGCCTCGTTTGCGCCGTCACCGATGGCCTCAACCGCCTGTTCGCCATTCCCGGCAGCACCCCCAGCCTCGTGCGCCGCTTCGGCCTCGCCTCGGTGGAGCGCCTGCCGCCCTTGAAGCGCTTCTTCATGAATCAGGCTCGTGGCGAGACCGGAAAACTGCCAGCTTTGCTGAAGGGCGAGCTCGTATAACCTTGCGTCCGTTCCCCAAGGAGCGGATTTGCCATGGCCACTGCAGCACTCGACAAGGACGCCATCCTCGCCCGCTATCGGGCCGAGCGCGACAAGCGGCTGCGCCCTGACGGCAATGACCAGTATCAGGAGATGACGGGCGGTTTTGCCCATTATCTCGACGATCCCTACATGCCGGTGATCCCGCGGGCACCTGTCACCGATCATGTCACCTTCGCCATGGTCGGCGGCGGCTTTGCCGGCCTGTGCGTCGGCGCGCGGCTGGCAGAGGCCGGCATCACCGACGTGCGTATCATCGACAAGGCGGGCGATTTTGGCGGCAACTGGTATTGGAACCGCTATCCCGGCGCGCAGTGCGACACGGCCTCGATCATCTATCTGCCGCTGCTCGAGGAAACCGGGCACATGCCGACCGAGAAATATGCCCATGCCCCGGAAATCCTGGAGCAGTCGCGGCGGATAGGGCGCACGTTCGGCCTCTATGACAAGGCGCTGTTCCACACCCGTGTGACCGAGATCGAGTGGGATGACGAGCGCGGCGTCTGGGTGATCAGCACCGATCGTGGCGACCGTTTCACCGCCGATTATGTCGGCACCGGCACCGGCCCGCTGCACGTGCCGAAACTGCCCGGCATTCCTGGCATCGAGACCTTCAAGGGCCACAGCTTCCACACCAGCCGCTGGGATTATGACTACACGGGCGGTGACACGAATGGCGCGCCGCTCGACAAGCTGAAAGACAAACGCGTTGCGATCATCGGCACTGGCGCGACTGCGGTGCAGTGCGTGCCGCACCTCGCCCGCGCCGGCGGCACTGTCTATGTCGTGCAGCGCACGCCATCATCGGTGGATGTGCGCGCCAATGCGCCGACCGATCCCGAATGGTTCAAGTCCATCGCCACACCCGGCTGGCAGAAGCGCTGGCTCGACAATTTTGCCCGCAATGTCGGCATGGGTCCACCGCCGGCCGAGGATCTGGTGCAGGATGGCTGGACGGACCTCACGCGCCGCATCCGCGAAAAGGTCATGGGCTTGCCCATGGAGCAGATGACGCCGGCCAACATGATGGCGGCGTTCGAGGATGCCGATATCGAGAAGATGTCGGAAATCCGCGCTCGCACCGATGCACTGGTCCGCGACAAGGCAACGGCCGACCGGCTGAAGGCCTGGTATCGCCAACTGTGCAAGCGGCCCTGCTTCCATGATGCCTATCTGCAGGCCTTCAACGAACCCGGCACCCATCTGATCGACACCGACGGCAAGGGTGTCGAGCGCATCGACGAGACCGGCTTCTGGGTGAACGGCCAGCACTATGAGGTTGATTGCATCATCTATTCGACCGGCTTTGAGGTTGGCACGTCGCACGAGCGGCGGGCGGGCTTCGACCTGAAGGGCGTGGGCGGCAAGCGATTGTCCGAAGCGTGGAAGGATGGCATGCGCACCTTGCACGGCCTGCATGTTCATGGTTTTCCCAATGCCTTCCTGGTGCAGTTCGCGCAGGGGGCCAACTTCATTGTCAACGTGCCGCACAACTGGACCGATGCCGGCGACACCATCGCCGCCATTCTCTCCCACGCCCGCGCCACCGGCGCCCGCCGGATCGAGGCCACCAAAGAGGCGCAGGACAAATGGGTGGAACTGCTGCTGACGGCGCAGCCGGGCATGGCCGGCGCGGCGGCGGACTGCACGCCGGGATATTACAACAACGAGGGCAAGGCGACCGATGCCGCAGCGGCCTTCGGGGTTGGCTATCCGCTCGGGCCCGTGGCCTTCTTCAACTATATCGATGGTTGGCGCACGTCGGGAAAATTCGAAGGGCTGGCCTTCAGTTAACCCGTCGCCGGCAGGAACTCGCGCGCCGCTTCGGCCAGCAGGATCGGCACACCGTCGCGGATCGGATAGGCGATGCCGGCGGTGTCGTTGACCAGTTCCTGCCGTTCCCGGTCATACCGCAGCGGCTGGCGCGTCTGAGGGCAGACCAGAAGGGCGAGCAGCCGGGGATCGAGCGCGGAGCCGCTCATTGCAGGCTGTTGCTGCCGCTGCTCGGCCCGGCGGCAAAGCTCATCAGCGCCGCCAGCGTCTGGGCGCGATCCGACAGGGTCGGCGCTTCCAGCAACGCCTGCTTTTCGGCCGGATCAAAGGGCAGCGCCCCGGCCAGCGCCGTCACCAGCCCTTCGTCGTCGGCCGATTGCACTGCCTCCCAATCAGCGGCGAGGCCGCGCGCATCGAGATAGGGGCGCAGCGCCTCCTCCAGGCTGGCGCGGCTGGCGGCATCGAGCGCATCCTCGTCGTGCCGGTCGTCTGCAAAGCCGTGATAATCGGTCATCACCTGGCGATAGGGCGTGTCGCGGTCCAGTTCGGCGGCGACGCGGAAGCGGCTGATGCCGACCAGCGCCAGCAGGATGCGGCCATCATCGGTCTCGCGATATTCGGTGATGCGGCCAAGACAGCCCACCTTGTAGAGTGGCGGCGGATCGCCAGAAGCCTTCGGCTGGATCATGCCGATGATGCGGTTGGCGGCGCCGGTGGCCGCCATGGCATCGCGAACCATGGCCAGATAACGTGGCTCGAAGATGTTGAGCGGCAGCACACCGCGTGGCAGCAGTACTGCGCCGGTCAGCGGGAACACCGGCACCGCGGCCGGCAGCGGTTCAAGGGCCTCGCTTTCGCTCATGCAAACCAGATAGCGCGCAAGGCGGCGCGTGTCTTGACGCTCCACGGATCGGCCAGGCCAGCGGCTTCGAACATGGTCAGCAATTTCTCGCGGGCGGCGCCTTCGTTCCAGCTCCGGTCGGCCTTGATGATGGCGAGCAGATGCTCGGCGGCGCCATCGCGCTCGCCGCGGGCGGCCAGCGCACCGGCCAGCTCGAAACGGGCGGCGTGATCGTCCGGATGGGTGGTGACCTTGGCGACGAGATGGCTCAGCTCATCGTCGGCCGGGGCTTCGGCGGCCAGCGCCAGCGCGGCACGAGCGCGAGTGACGAGTTCATCCTTGGAATCGACGGGCACCACCTGCAGTGCGGCCGCAGCGGCCTCCGTTTTGTCACCCGCGACCAGCGCCAGCGCATAACGGGCCACCAGATCGTGCCGATCGGGCAGTTCCTGCACCAAGGCGGCCAGCATCGCGGCCGCATCGTCGTGGGCGCCGGCGGCTGTTGCCTCCTCGGCGGCAGCAACGAGCTGGCCGATCTGTTCTTCAAGTGCGGCTTCGTCATCGCTGGCCGGTACCCCGGCGAGCAGCCGATCGATGAATTGCGCCAGCTCGCGTTCGGGCAGTGCGCCCTGGAAGCCATCGACCGGACGGCCATCGAGGAAGGCATAGACGGTGGGGATGGACTGGATGCGGAACTGGGCGGCCAGCGCCTGGTTCTTGTCGACGTCGATCTTGACCAGTTTCACTTTCGGCGCGCGGGCAGCCACCAGCCGTTCAATCATTGGCCCCAGCGTCTTGCACGGGCCGCACCATTCCGCCCAGAAGTCGACGAGCACCAGGGCGGTCTTCGACGCGTCGATGACGTCGCGGCGGAAGGCCTCGATGCTGGCCTTTTCTGCGGCCGGGTTGGGAATGCTGGCCAAGGGTCATGCTCCGATTACGATGCTTTGCCGTCATATGGGGTGTCGGGGGGCGGTTTGCCAAGACGGCGGTTGCGCGCATGCTGTCGGGAAAAAAGGGGCTTGCGCCCGCGAAGCGCCCGGTGCTAGAGGCCCGGCTCCCGGCGACGGGTGAGCGGGTGTAGCTCAGGGGTAGAGCGCAACCTTGCCAAGGTTGAAGTCGAGAGTTCGAATCTCTTCACCCGCTCCAGTCGCTGTTTGAAGAGGCGGTCCGCACGGGCCGCCTTTTTCGTGTCGGCAGTTGGCGTGATGCCGCCGACCTTGTCCTGCCTGTTGGCCGCTTTTGCAGGCGTCTGGTCACCGGAACCGTTCAACGTCCAAGCGCGTTGACCGGGTTCGACCCCCACGAAAGGACAAGATGATGGCAAGCAAGACCGACGCGCTCGCACTGCTGAAGCAGGATCACGACGATGTGAAGGCGCTTTTCAAGCGCTTCGATGCAACATCGACTGACAAGCAGCGCCGCCCCATTGCCACCCAAATCTGTGATGCACTGCGCCTGCATGCCGAGGTTGAGGAGGATATCTTCTATCCGGCCATGCGCGCGGCGATCGCCGAAACCGACCTGGTTGACGAAGCCGAAGTGGAACACCAGAGCGTCAAATATCTGATCTCCCAGATCGAGGATGAGAATCTGTCCTCCGAAATGTTCCGCGCCAACGTCACCGTGCTCAAAGAATATGTGGAGCATCATGTGACGGAGGAAGAGCAGGAAATGTTCCCGAAGGCCAAGGCCGCCAAGGTCGATCTGGCTGAACTGGGCAAGGCCATGATGGCTGCCAAGGCCGATCACGGCTGACCTGGCACGAAACGGCGCAGGCCGGGCCCGTCGTCCCCCTCGACTCGCCCGGCCCTCACCCCTTACAACGGCGCCATGCACAGCCACGCCCACAGCCATCCGCTGGGCGGCCATGATCATCATGGCCATGGCCACAGCCACGCGCCGCCGGATTTCGGCCGGGCCTTTGCCATCGGAGTGGTGCTAAACCTTGCCTATGTCGGCATCGAGACAGCGGCCGGCCTTTGGGTCGATTCGATGGCGCTGCTGGCCGATGCCGGCCACAATCTCTCTGATGTGGCCGGGTTGCTCATCGCCTGGGGCGGCCTGGCGCTGGCGCGGCGGGCGCCGAGCGCGCGCTTCACCTGGGGCCTGCAGCGCTCGCCGATCCTGGCGGCCCTGTTCAATGCGCTCATCCTGGTCGCGGCGTGTGGTGGCATCATCTTCGAATCGGTGCATCGGCTGCTCGATCCGCAGCCGGTATCGGGCGGCATTGTCATGCTTGTGGCCGCTGCTGGGGTCGCCATCAATACCGGTACGGCCCTGCTGTTCCTGCGCGGCCGCAAGGGCGATGTGAATGTCCGCGGTGCCTATCTGCACATGCTGGCCGACGCCGGCGTTTCGGCTGCGGTGGTGCTGGGCGGGCTGTTGATCCGGCAAACCGGGTGGACCTGGGTCGATCCGGTGCTCGGCCTCGCGGTGGCGGCGGTGATCCTGAAAGGCACCTGGGGCCTGCTGACGGAATCGATGGCCCTGGCGATGGACGCGGTGCCGCCTGGTATCGAACCAGCCGCCGTCAACAAGTGGCTTTCGGGTCTGGACGGCGTTGTTGCCGTCCATGATCTGCACATCTGGCCGCAGGGCACCACCGGCGCCATCCTGACGGCGCACCTTGTGATGCCGGCCGGCCATCCCGGCGACGAGGTGCTCGCCAATATCGCCCACGCGTTGCACCACCGCTTCCACATCGGCCACGCCACGCTGCAGGTGGAAACGGGCGACGAACATTGCCGCCAGGCCCTGCCCGAAGGCTGCGGCCACTAACGGATTCCACACTGGCCCGGCAGCATTGGGCGGTCTAGGAAGCCGCGTCCGCTTCCTGTGACGATGGGGTGATCCGATGAGCTTTGAAACCATCCTTGTTGAACAGCACGGCGCCGTTACGCTGGTGCGGCTCAATCGCCCGCAGGCGCTGAATGCGCTCAACAGCCAGGTGTTGGCCGATCTGATCGCCGCATTTGCTGCCTATGATGCTGATGCCTCGCAGCGCTGCCTGGTCATCACCGGATCGGAAAAGGCCTTCGCCGCGGGTGCCGACATCAAGGAGATGAGCGGGCAGTCATTCGCGCAGATGTATGGCGGCAATTTCTTCGCCGGCTATGACCATGTCACTGCCACCCGCAAACCGTGGATCGCAGCAGTGTCCGGCTTTGCCCTGGGCGGCGGCTGCGAGCTCGCCATGATGGCCGACATCATCATCGCCGCCGAGAACGCCAAGTTTGGTCAGCCCGAGATCAAGCTGGGCGTGACGCCGGGCATGGGCGGCTCACAGCGCCTGGTGCGCGCCATCGGCAAGGCCAAGGCCATGGAAATGTGCCTGACCGGCCGCATGATGGACGCCGCCGAAGCCGAACGTTCCGGCCTTGTGGCGCGGGTGGTCCCAAACGAGTCGTTGCTTGAGGAAGCGCTGAAACTGGCCGAAACCATCGCCGGCATGGCACCGCTGGCCAGCATTGCGGTCAAGGAAGAGATCGACGCCGCGTTCGAGATGAGCCTGAAGGAGGGCGTGCGCTTCGAGCGGCGGCTGTTCCACGGCCTGTTCGGCAGCGCCGATCAGAAGGAAGGCATGGCCGCCTTCATCGAGAAGCGGCCCGGCAACTGGACGGGGCGGTAACATGGCCATCATCGCCTTCATCGGGGTCGGCAACATGGGGGGCGGGATGGCCCTCAACCTGGTCAAGGCCGGGCACGAGGTCTGGGCCTTCGACCTATCAGCCGACGCGCTGGCGCGGGTTGTCGCCGGCGGCGCCACAGCTGCCAGCAGCGCGGCCGACGCTGCAGCGGGAGCCGATGCCATCATCACCATGCTGCCGGCCGGCCACCATGTGCGCGCCGCCTATGAAACCGACTTGTTCGCCGCCGCCGGCGCAGACGCGGTGTTGATCGATTGCTCAACCATCGATGTCGCCACCGCCAAGGCGCTTGGCGAGGCGGCGGCCGACCGTGGGCTGGCGATGGTAGATGCGCCGGTATCGGGCGGCACGGCTGCCGCCGATGCCGGCACGCTGACCTTCATGGTGGGCGGACCAGCGGCGGCGTTTGCAAAGGCGCAGCCACTTCTGGCGACGATGGGCAAGGCGGTGATCCACGCTGGCGGGCCCGGCATGGGACAGGCGGCCAAGATCGCCAACAACATGATCCTTGGCGCCACCATGATCGCCACGGCCGAAGCCTTCGTGCTGGCCGAAAAGCTGGGCCTCGACGCGCAGACCTTCTTCGACATCAGCAGCAAGGCCAGCGGTCAGTCATGGAGCATGACGAGCTATTGCCCCGTCCCCGGTCCGGTGCCGACGTCACCCGCCAACCGCGATTACCAGGGCGGGTTCGCCGCCGCCCTGATGCTGAAGGATCTGAAGCTCGCCATGGCCGCTGCCCAGGGCGCCGGCGCCAGCGTGCCAATGGGCGCCAACGCCGAAAGCCTTTACCAGCTGTTGGTCAACAACGGTGAGGGTGCTGCCGATTTTTCGTCAATCATCAAGCTGTTGCGCGGTTGACAAGCCGGTCGCCGCCGGGTTGACTGCAAGTACAGGGTCAGGACATTCGAGCCGGAGGGACGACGCCATGCTGCGCCGCCTGACCTTTCTTGCCCTGGGGCTGACCTTTACCGTTGCAGCGATCGCAGCGCCACCGCCACCGCTCAGCCTGTTCGGGCAATTGCCCACCATTTCGTCAATCCAATTGTCACCTGATGGCAAGCGCTGGGTGGCCGCCATGGGCGATGAGCAATCGGCCCAGATCCAGGTGCGGGCGGTGGCTGACAACAAGCTGCTGTCGATCACCCAAGTGGAGAAATCCAAGCTGCGCGACGTGATGTGGGTCGGCAATGATCACATTGTCTCCACTGTGTCCACCACCACGACTGTCGCCGGGCTTGAGGGCCCCAAGCGCGAATGGTTTCTGCTGTCCATGCTCGACCTGAGCAAGGACAGCAAATGGCGGCCCCTGCTGGATGCCATTCCCGACACGATGAATGCCGCTGCCGGCACGCCCCGGCCCTTCATGCGAAATGGCCAGCCGGCGATCGTCGTGCCGGTGTGGCATTTCCCTTCAAATGTTGGCTTGCTCGCCCTTGCAGAGGTGCGGTTGGGGCGTTCGCACGGGCTCATCACCACCAAGGGCAATAGCGACACGCGCAGTTTCTTCATTGGCAGCGACGGGGAAGCCATCGCCCGCGCTGACTACAAGGAACGCGGCGGCGAATGGCAACTGTTCCTGAAAACCGGCGGCAGCTTTCACAAGGTCTACGCCGAAACCGCGCTGATCGATTATCCCGGAATCACCAGCTTTGGCCGCGATGAGTCCACCCTGGTGCTAACCAGTCACAAGAGTGGGGAGTGGGAGGATTACGAGATCAACCGAGCCGATGGCAGCGTCAGTGGGCCGACCACCGACTATAAGGGTGACAGCGTGCTGCTCGATCGGCGCCGCCGCACGGTGATCGGCACAATTGACACCGACCTGGAGCGCACGGAGTATCGCTTCTTCGATCCCAAGGATGCCGGGCTGTGGCGCGGCATCGCCAAGGCCTTTCCCGGCGAACAGGTGAGTCTGGAAAGCTGGAGCGACGACCGTCAGGTCATCATCGTCGAGGTGCAGGGCGAGCAGAATGGCGTGTCGCTGTTCAAGATCGATCGCACCAATGGCAAGGCCGAATTCATGGCCGATCGTTATGATGGTTTGGGCCCGGAACTGCTCAGCCCGGTCACGACATTCACCTACAAGGCGGCCGACGGACTCGACATTCCTGCCTATCTGACCCTGCCGCGCGGACGTGCGGCCAAGGGCCTGCCGCTGATCGTGCTGGCCCATGGCGGTCCGGCCTCGCGCGATATGCCGGGTTTCGACTGGTGGGCTCAGGCGCTGGCCAGCCGTGGCTATGCCGTGTTGCAGCCGCAGTTCCGCGGTTCGACTGGCTTTGGCCATGACCATGAGGCGGCCGGCTATGGCCAGTGGGGCCGCAAGATGCAGACCGACCTTTCGGATGGGGTACGAGCCCTCACCGCCAAGGGGACCATCGATCCCAAGCGCGTGTGCATCGCCGGCGCGTCCTATGGCGGCTATGCGGCTATGGCCGGGGTAACGCTGGATCCCGGCGTCTATCGCTGCGCCTCGGCAGTAGCGGGCGTGTCCGATCTGCGGCGCATGCTGCTTTCTGAAATCAGTGATGCCGGCGGCGAGCGCAACGCCACGCTGCGCTATTGGCAGCGTTTCATGGGCGCCAGGAACGCCAGCGACGAGACGATCGACGCCTGGTCCCCCGCCCGCCTGGCCGACAAGGTGAGCGTGCCGCTGCAACTGATCCACGGCAAGGACGACACGGTTGTGCGCATCGAGCAGAGCCGCCTGATGGTGAACGCGATGAAGAAGGCGGGCAAACCGGTCGACTATCTGGAACTGGCCGGGGAAGACCATTGGCTATCCAAACCCGCTACTCGCATCGCCCTGCTGGAAGCGCAAGTGGCGTTCCTGTTGAAGCATAACCCGCCCAACTGATGCAGGCCTGCGGCGCGGGCGCAGTGGCGTTTTGGCTGCGACCGCGCTATGCCGCGCCGCATCATGACGTCGCCGCTGATCATCGCCCTGCCCAAGGGCCGCATCCTCAAGGAAGCGCTGCCGCTGCTGGCGCAGATCGGCATCGTGCCGGAAGCGGATTTCTCCGACGAGAACAGCCGCAAACTGACCTTTGCCACCAGCCGCGACGACGTGCGGGTGATCCGGGTGCGCAGCTTCGACGTGGCGACCTTCGTGGCCTTTGGCGCAGCGCAGCTCGGCATCGCCGGCAATGACGTGCTGATGGAGTTTGATTTCTCCGAAATCTATGCCCCTGTTGATCTCGGCATCGGCCATTGCCGCCTCTCGGTGGCGCAGCCGGCCGCGCTCGATCCCGATCTGTCGCGCCTGTCCCACGTCCGGGTGGCGACCAAATATCCCGGCCTCACCCGCCGTCACTTTGCCGCCCGTGGCCTGCAGGCCGAGGTGATCAAGCTCAATGGCGCGATGGAGCTGGCGCCGCTGGTCGGCCTGTCCAGCCGCATTGTCGATCTGGTTTCCACCGGCAAGACGCTGGCGGAAAATGGCCTGGTCGAAGTGGAGGTGATCGCCGAAGTCACCAGCCGCCTGATTGCCAACCGCGCCGCCTTCAAGACGGACAGCCGCGTTGTCGCCATCATCGACACCATGCGGGAACTGACGGAAAAGCGTGATGCCGCTGCGGCTTGACGCGAGCGAGGCAGGCTTTGCCGCCGCCTTCGCTGCGCTGGTCGACGCCAAGCGCGACGATGCCGCTGACGTGTCAGCCACGGTTGCCGGCATCATCGCTGATGTGAAGGTCCGCGGCGATGCCGCCGTGGCGGCGCTCACCGCCAGGTTTGACCGCGTCGATCTCGATGCCGCCGGCTGGGAATTGCCCGCTGCCGCGCTCGATGCCGCGTTGGCCGGGCTGGAGCCCGATCTGCGCGCCGCCCTCGATCTCGCCGCCGCCCGTATCCGTGCCTTCCACGAGCGCCAGAAGCCGCAGGGCAATGACGCGGTGGACGCTGCCGGCGTGCGCACCGGCGTGCGCTGGTCGCCGGTCGATGCCGCCGGCCTCTATGTGCCGGGCGGTCGTGCGGCCTATCCGTCCTCCGTTTTGATGAACGCGATTCCGGCCGTGGTGGCCGGGGTGCGCGATCTTGTCATGGTTACGCCCACGCCGGATGGCCTGGTCAACCCGCTGGTGCTCGCCGCCGCCCGCGTCGCCGGTGTGTCTCGCGTCTTCCGCATCGGCGGGGCGCAGGCCATTGCCGCGCTGGCCTTCGGCACGGGGCATATCCCCAAGGTCGACGTGATCACCGGCCCCGGCAACGCCTGGGTCGCCGAAGCCAAGCGCCAGCTCTATGGCGTGGTTGGCATCGACATGGTCGCCGGCCCGTCGGAAGTGGTCATCGTGTCCGACGGCAAGTCCAACCCGGAGTGGATCGCCGCCGATCTTCTGGCCCAGGCCGAGCATGATCCGGTGGCGCAATCCATCCTGATCACCACGTCGGCCGCCGAAGCCGATGCGGTGGCTGCCGCGGTTGACCGCCAGCTCGAGACACTGCCTACCGCCGCTGTTGCCGGCGCGTCGTGGCGTGACCATGGCGCCATCATCCTTGTGCCCGATCTCGAAGCCTCCCTGCCGCTGCTCGATGCCCTCGCGCCCGAACATGCCGAGCTGATGGTCGATGATCCCGATGGCCTGTTCGCCCGGATGCGCCACGCCGGCTCGGTGTTCCTCGGTCGCCACACGCCGGAAGCAGCCGGTGATTATCTGGCTGGCCCTAACCATGTGCTGCCCACCGGCCGCCGGGCGCGCTTTGCCTCCGGCCTGTCTGTGGTGGATTTCATGAAGCGCACCACCTTCCTCGATTGCGGCCCGCAGGGGCTGGCGGCGATTGGCCCGGCCGGGGCTGCCATTGCCGACGTGGAAGGGCTCGCAGCCCACGCCGCCTCTATCCGGCTGCGGCTGGTTTGAACGCCGCCCCTGCTTGACAAAGTTGACACTTTTCCCCAGCTAAGTAGCTGATTTTCTGAGACGAACGAAAAAAAGCGGCGTCGCCGTCGCCTGACCATCGCAGGGCCGACTCTAACGCCTATTCCGGCCTGTAGGACAGGAATTTCCAGCCCGGGCAGCGCCCGGCGTCAGCCAGTTAGCGGCCGTACACCGCACGCTCGAAGGCACGGAGCACATCGAGTGCGGCCGGCTCGCCAAAGGGCAGATGCTGCATGCAGATCACCGCAGCAATGTCGTTCTCCGGATCGATCCAGTAATAACTGTTGGCGATGCCGGCCCAGGCCAGGCTGCCGGCGGCGCGGCCATCGGGGCCGGGTTCCGGGTTGATCAGGAAGCCGAGGCCGAAACCGCAGTCCATCGTCGGGAACAGGTCGAACTCGGACGAGAAGCCGGGTTGGTTGGTCGTCAGCCGGCCAGCCGGCATCGTCACCTGGTTGCTGGCCATCTCGGTGACCGTATCGGGGCGCAGGATGCGCGCGCCGTTGAGCTGGCCGCGATTCAGGATCATGCGGGCAAAATGCAGATAATCCCGCGCCGTGCCCACCAGGCCGCCGCCGGCGCCGTGATATTCGGCCGCCTCACCGCCGCCGAAGTGGATTGGAAATGCCATCAGGCCACCATCGGGCGTGCGCACGTGCAAGGGCGTGAGCCGCGCCTTCACCGCCGCATCAAAGGCGAAGGTCGTGTCGCTCATGCCCAGCGGCCCGGTGACATGGCGGGCCAGCCAGTCACCCAGCCGCATGCCCGATACGGCTTCCACCGCCAGACCGACGAAATCGGTGGAGGTGCCATAGATCCAGCGCGTGCCCGGATCGGCGAGCAGCGGCATGGCGAGGGCGGCAAGGCTGCCGGGCATTGCCGGATGGTGCAGCCGAACTTGCGTCAGCTCCGCCGACATGAACTCATAGCCGAAGCCCGAGGTGTGGGTGAGCAATTGCCGAAGCGTGATCGGCCCGGCGGCCGGACGGGTGACCGGCTTGCCCTCCTCGTCAAAACCCTCCAGCACCGCCGGGTTGGCCAGTTGCGGCAGCACCGCGCCGATATCGTCATCCAGGCTGAGCCGGCCCTGCTCCACCAACTGCATCGCGGCAACGCTGGCGATGGCTTTCGTCATCGAGGCGATCTGGAACAGATCATCCTGGGCCAGCGGCGGCCCACCGGGGCCCTTGCTGCCCACCGCCACTTCGGCCAGCGTGCCGGCGCTGTTGCCGACCACGGCGACGGCGCCAGGTATGTTGCCGGCGGCCAGCGTGGTTTCGAGGGCGTGGCGGATACGGTCGCGCATGTGGGTCTCCCTTTGCGCCAAGCTTAGGCAAGTTGCCGCCGCTTGGCACCTCTTGGCTGCGGGAGGGGGCCGCGCGGCTCAATGCCGGAAATGGCGCATCCCGGTGAAGACCATGGCCAGCCCGCGCTCATCAGCCGCCGCGATCACGTCCTTGTCGCGGATGGAGCCGCCAGGCTGGATGATGGCGGTGGCGCCGGCTTCGGCGGCCGCAATGAGCCCGTCGGGGAAGGGGAAGAAGGCATCGGAGGCAACGCAGCTGCCGATGGTGCGGGCCTGCGGCCAGCCGGCGGCTTCGGCGGCATCGATGGCCTTGCGCGCGGCGATGCGGGTCGAATCAAGCCGGCTCATCTGGCCGGCACCGATCCCCGCCGTGGCGCCGCCATTGGCATAGACGATGGCGTTGGACTTGACGTGCCGTGCCACCGTCCAGGCGAACATCAGGTCAGCCCACTCGGCTTCGGTCGGAGCCCGCTGCGTCACCACAGTGCAGGCGTCGCGCAGCACGGCGCCATTGTCACGGCTCTGCACCAGCATGCCGCCCGAGATCGGTTTGAGCATCAGGCCCGGCCGGCGTGGATCAGGCAGATCGGCGA
Source organism: Sandarakinorhabdus oryzae (assembly GCF_009733735.1). Taxonomy (GTDB): domain Bacteria; phylum Pseudomonadota; class Alphaproteobacteria; order Sphingomonadales; family Sphingomonadaceae; genus Sandarakinorhabdus; species Sandarakinorhabdus oryzae. Next base: position 14,588 of record NZ_WNJP01000056.1, read on the forward strand.
GCAGAAGGCGCAGATTCTTCTTGCCGGCGAAGATCTTCAGCGCGTCTTCGTCCGCATCTGGCGCGATCACCACTTCGGTGAAGATGCCGGTGATGGCTTCGGCCGTCGGCCCATCAAGCGGCTGGTTGACGGCGATGATGCCGCCAAAGGCCGAGACCGGGTCGCACTGGAAGGCCTTCTCATAGGCTTCGGCCAGGGTCGCACCGGTGGCGACACCGCACGGGTTGGCGTGCTTGATGATGGCGCACGCCGGGGCGCTGTCTCGCCATTCGGCGATCAGGTCGAGCGCGCCATCGGCGTCGTTGAGATTGTTGTAGGAAAGCTCCTTCCCCTGCACCTGGCGCGCAGCGGCGAGGCCGTAGGACCGGCCCTGTGGCAGGTAAAGCGCCGCCTGCTGGTGCGGGTTTTCGCCGTATCGCAGCGTGTCCTTGCGGGTGAGTGCCAGCGGCAGCACCGGCGGGAACATCTGGCCCTGATCGGCAAAGGCGAACCAGCTGGCCACCGCGGCATCATAGGCGGCGGTGTGGGCGAAGGCGGCGGCGGCCAGTTCGCGGCGCAGGGCGAGCGGGGTGGCGCCGTCATTAGCCGCCAGCGCGGCGATGAACGCGTCATACTGGTCAGGGCTGGTCAGGATGGCGACAAACGCGTGGTTCTTGGCCGAAGACCGCACCATCGCCGGGCCGCCGATGTCGATATTCTCGATGATCTCGTCCCGCGGCGCGCCCTTGGCCACGGTGGCGGCGAAGGGATAAAGGTTGATCACCGCCACATCGATGGCGCCGATGCCATTGTCGGTCATCGCCTGCACATGTTCGGCGTTGTCACGCAGCGCCAGCAGGCCGCCGTGCACGCGCGGGTGCAGCGTCTTCACCCGGCCATCCATCATTTCCGGGCTGCCGGTCAGCTCGGCGACGTCCTTCACCTGATGGCCCATGGCGCGCAGCGCCGCCGCCGTGCCACCGGTGGACACCAGTTCCACGCCGCGGGCCACCAGCGCGGCCGCCAGCAGCTCCAGCCCGGCTTTGTCGGACACCGAAAGCAGGGCGCGGCGGATGGGAACGAGATCGGTCATGGCAAGCGGCTTTCCGGGAGGGGTGGACGGGTTGGCGCCCGCCTAGCGCCTCAATCGCCTATTTGCCAGCCCGCTTCAGGCTCCAGTGCACATCGGCGGCCATTTTCTGGGTCGCGCCCGACACCACCAGCTGCTGGGTGCGCTGGATGGCGCCGGCGGCGTCCACCCAGATCGACGGTTCGATGGCCAGCCGGCCGACGCCGCTTTCCAGCCGCACCTTGAAGGCCCAGATGCGGCCCGACGGGGTCTTCATCAGGGCACCCATGCCGTCGGCGGTGGGCGTCGCCGACACGCCGGGGCCGAGGTGAAAGCGCACATCGAAGCCGCGTTCGGCGCGGCGGCGCAGCAGGCCGGCGGGCGCTGCCTCGATCAGGTCTTCGCCGGCCAGCTCGGCGCCGTCGGCGGTGAGGAACAGCCGCCGCCGCACCAGCATGCCAAAGCGCTTGGCATAGCCATTGTGGCTGGTTTCGATCAGCTGGCCTTCGGCGCTGCCCCGCAGGGCCAGGGTGACTTCCTCCACCCCGGCGGCCAGCGTGCCATCGTCGCGGATGCGGGTGGAGTTGGTGTCGGCGATGATCAGCGTCGAATGGGCGGCCGTGGTGGTGAGGCCGGAGGCCAGCGCCGGGGCGAGCGGGCCCGACGCCGTGCGTTCCAGGCCGCGCACGCCGCCGCAGTTGGTGATCAGCCGGTCGTTGCCGTCGCTCATTTCAAACGCCAGCGTGCCGGCATGGCCGCTGTTGGACAGGCGTGCAGAAGGCGGCGGGCCGGCATCGATCACCACCACGCTGCGCGCGGCGGACAGGCGGTGATAGCCGCTCCAGCGGCCGCCGCGGCGAATTTCGGTGCCGGTGGCAACCTTGCGCGACAGCCGCTCCAGCGCGTCGGCGCCAATCACCGCGCCGCCATGCCAGGCACCGATCTGGCCATCGCCCAGCATCAGGCCCCGCAAGGCCGGGGCCAGCCGCGCCAGCGTGTCGGCAAACAAGGGTGGCGCGCGGTTGCCGAGCGCTTCCGGCGCGCCGGCGGTAAAGATCAGCAGATCGGCCAGCGCCAGGCCATCGACGGGCGCGCGGCTGGCCATGCCGCCATCAGGCAGCACCAGCGCGGCCAACAGCTGGTGCAGCCCGGCCA
>NZ_WNJP01000057.1 GCF_009733735.1 Sandarakinorhabdus oryzae
CCCGGCCAGCCCGGACGCACCGGCCAGCCCGGACGCACCGGCCAAGGCCGCCACCAAGGCCGCCCCGGCGCCGATCAACGCCATCGATCGCAGCCACGCCGGCGAACCCGGCCCGGCGGCGGTGAGCTGGGAAATGAAGGGCGGCACCAAGCAGCACCTGGCCGATCACAAGGGCATGAAGATGCTGGTCAACCTGTGGGCGACCTGGTGCGCGCCGTGCATCGCCGAAATGCCGGCGCTCGACAAATTGGCCGGCGAAGTGCCGGTGATGGTGCTGCCGATTTCGCAGGACATGGAAGGCTGGAAGGCCGTCGATGGCTTCTGGGCCAAGGGCAAGTTCCAGAATATCGAGACCGGGCTCGACCAGCCGGGCAGCTATGCCGAGGCGATCAAGGCCAAGGGCCTGCCGATGACCATCCTCTATGATGAAGAGGGCAAGGAGATCTGGCGGGTTGCGGGGACGCTGGATTGGGGCTCGGCGGAGGTCAGGAAGGCGATCACCGGCTGACGCGATCAGACGGTGAATTCATAGACGCCGGTCTTGCTGTCCGACGTGCCGAAGGCGCTGGAGGTGATGCTGTCGATCACCTTGCCCTTGTAAGGCACGCTGCTCGACATGTCGCTGCCCACCCGACGCACGCTGGTGCCCATGTCGATCCGGTCGGTCGCCGCGGTGTTGGAGGTGAGCGAATAGCGCACCGTGATGCCGCCCGATGAGGAAAGGCCATATTCGCAATAGGCGCTGTCGCGCGCGTCGATGGTGGTGAGCGTGGCCGACAGGTTGATGCCCGACACCGGGCCGGAATATTTCATCAGCCCGGCCAGTTCCTTGATTTCATTGACCCATTGCTGGAACTTCGTGGTGCCGATGTTTTGCGCGCCGTCATAGCGCTTGTCCCAGCGGCAGCATGACAGCATCCGCCGCGCCGGCTGGCCGTTGTAAAGTGCGGCAAACGCCGGCACCCGGGCATTGTGGCCCGGCGGATTGTGAAAGCCATACATCATCGTGTCGGTGACGATGACGATCCCCATGCAACCGCCTAACGTGGGAAAACCGATCAGATTGGGATCGGAACCAACCTGGTCTTCGGCAAGATAGACGGCCATGATGAGTCCCCCGCTTAGTTTGCTGGGGGTTTGTCGCGCGCTGGTGGGGGGTGTGTAAAGGGGGGGGTGATGCGGTGGCTGGCGCGGCCGGCGGCGGAGCCGCCGAGTCCGTTTAGGGTGCCGAAGCAAGTTGGAAGAAAGAGCGTGGCGGAGCCACGCCGTCAGACGACACAAAGAAAGGGCGGCCTGTTGGGGCCGCCCTTTTTTGGTCGCTGGCCGACCGTTCGTGGAGTCGGTGTTTAGTGCTACGCACTAACCACGCGCCCACTCACTACTTATTCATAGCATTGAAGAAATCCGCGTTTGTCACCGAATCCTTCATCTTGTCCATCAGGAACTCGATCGCATCGGTCGAGCCCATCTGCATCAGGATGCGGCGCAGCACCCACATCTTGGACAGCGTCTCCTTGTCCACCAGCAGCTCTTCCTTGCGGGTGCCGCTCTTGCCGATGTCGATCGCCGGGAAGACGCGCTTGTCGGCGATCTTGCGGTCCAGCACGATTTCGGCGTTGCCGGTGCCCTTGAACTCTTCGAAGATCACTTCATCCATGCGGCTGCCGGTGTCGATCAGCGCGGTGGAGATGATGGTCAGGCTGCCGCCTTCCTCGATGTTGCGCGCGGCACCGAAAAAGCGCTTGGGGCGCTGCAGGGCGTTGGCGTCGACACCGCCGGTCAGCACCTTGCCGCTCGATGGCACGACCGTGTTGTAGGCGCGGCCCAGGCGGGTGATGTTGTCGAGCAGGATGATGACGTCGCGCTTGTGCTCAACCAGGCGCTTGGCCTTCTCGATCACCATTTCCGCCACCTGCACGTGGCGGGTGGCCGGCTCGTCGAAGGTGGAGGAGATGACCTCGCCCTTCACCGTGCGGCTCATGTCGGTGACTTCTTCGGGGCGCTCGTCGATCAGCAGCACCATCAGGAAGCATTCCGGATGGTTGGCGCTGATCGCCTTGGCGATGTTCTGCATCATGATCGTCTTGCCGACGCGCGGCGGGGCGACGATCAGGCAGCGCTGGCCCTTGCCCAAGGGGGCGACGATGTCGATCACCCGGCCGGTCTTGTCCTTCGACGTCGGGTCGCCAAGCTCAAGGTTGAGCTTTTCATCCGGATAGAGCGGGGTGAGGTTGTCGAAATTGACCCGGTGGCGCACGGCCTCGGGATCGTCGAAATTGATCGCCGTCACCTTGTTGAGGCCGAAATAGCGCTCGCCGTTCTTCGGCGAGCTGATCTCGCCTTCCACCGTGTCACCCGTGCGCAGGCCGTAACGGCGCACGATCTGCGGGTTCACGTAGATATCGTCGGGGCCGGCGAGATAGCTGGCATCGGCCGAGCGCATGAAACCGAAGCCATCGGGCATCACCTCGATGGTGCCGGCGCCCATCACTTCGGTGCCGGCTTCGGCAGCGGCCTTCAGGATGCCGAAGATGATGTCCTGCTTGCGCAGGGTGGAGGCGTTCTCGACGCCCATTTCCTCGGCCATCGCCACCAGTTCGGCGGGCGGAGTCTTCTTGAGTTCTTGGAGATGCATGTTGGTCTTTCGGCTTCGCGGCGGGGAGCGCATGGCCCAGGGCGCGGCGATGAAGTGGTGAAGCCTGCCGCACACCAGGACGGGTGCGAGCCTTTGCGGACGTAATCGCCGCCACCGCGATCGTCAAGCCGGGCCGGCTCAATTGATCATGCGGAAACGTGTCGGGAAATTGCGGTTGACACAGCCAACGCTGGCATCACCGCGCAGCACCGGCTGGAAGCGCCAGGCGGTCACCCGCTTGACCGCTGCCGCGCTGAAAATGAAGGGCGGGCGGGCCATCACCACACGCACATTGCTGGCCTCACCGCTGGGTTTGATGTCATGCGCGATGCGCATCAGGCCCGACAGCGACCATATCCGCGCCGCCGTGGGAAAATCGGCGTCTGAAAACAGCGCGTTCTTGCCCTGCGGCTTCACATCCACCAGCGCGCATTGCTGGGGTGACAGGCCAGTCCGGGCCAGCAGCGCGGCGGCGTCGGCCTCGGCCCCGCGCGCGAAGGCCAGATCGGAAAGCTGGATCAGGGCGCGGGTGTGCAGCGGATCAGATGCGGGATGGCGGGCAATGATGGCCTGAAGCACCGCTTCGGCGTTGGGCGTTTTGCGCTGTTCCAATTGCTCCAGCCGCAGATAATCGGCAAATCTTGCTTCACCGCGCTGATCGGCCCGGGTGATCGCCGGAGCCGTGGCGTCCCTTGTCTTCCCGGCCTGCCAGGCCAGGAACAGCACCATGGTGGGTGCATCCTGGGCCGTGGCCAGCGCCGCCAGCCGCTCGGCCATCGGGGCGGTTTCGCTGGGGCCAACCGCGCTGTTGGTCACCAGCGCCACCAGGATGGGCAGCGCCGCCAGCGATTGCGGGCCGTTGCGGGCGTCCACCGCCGCCAGTTGCGCCAGCAGCTGGATGCGGCGTTCGGCATCGGTGCCGGTGGCTTCGGGCCAGGCCAGGCCGCGCGCCTGGTACCAGGCCAGCAGATCGCGTTGCAGCGAGGCCCAGATCACATCGGGTTGCGTGGAAAGGCAGCGCAATTCCACCCGGATGGCGGCGCGCCAAAGCGGATTGACGGCTGTCGCCTGATCGGCTGGCCAGCTCCAATTGTGCACGGCGGCGGCAAATTCCTCCTCCGGATGGCTGTCAGCGGCGCCGCTGCCGGGGTTGGCATAGATTGGCCGCACGTTGAGCACGCGGCCATCGTCGCGCACGCTGAATTCCACCACGGCCATCGCATCGGGGGCAAGATTGCCTTGTGGCGCACAGGAGGGAAGTTCGTTGCCGCGCCCACCGGCGCGCGTGCCATCGTCCAGCATGGTGGCGCCGCTCAACGCGGTGTACTGCATCAACTCGGTTTCGCTGCCGCGCAACCAGGCCAACAGGGCGAGATCGCCGCGCAATTGCACATCGCCCAGATCAACCCGCTGGGTTTCGGTGCCGCCAGCCAGCTTGCCGGCCTGCGCCAGTGCCACCTTGGCCGCTTCCAGCTTGCCCTGCCGCATGGCGATCTGGGCCTTAAGCCGCAAGGCCAGCACCTGCCCGGTCTTGGCGGCTTTGGGCGTGTCGCCCCAGCCGCTGTCGGGCAGGGCAAGCAGGCGGTCCACTGCGGCAAGCGCCTGTTCAGGCTGCGTCCATTGCCCGGTGCGGGCGGCGCCCAGCCGTGCCTGCAACATGCCCACACTGGTTTCGGGCAGCAGCTTTTCATCGATGACAGCCTGCCAGTGGCGATAGGCGGCACGCAGCTTGCCCATTTCCTCTTCGGCATGGGCGAGGTGGCTCAGCGCGCCGGCGCGTTCGTCGGCATCAGCGGCAACACCAGCGGCAAAGCCGGTCAGCGCGGTTTCCAGAAGCGGCACCGCCTCCTCCGCATCGCCCTGCCCCACCATGGTTTCGGCCAGGCGCGCGCGCACGATCATCGCTGAGCGACTGCGCGATTGCAGGCCGATGCGGTTCAGCAAGGCGGTGAAGCCGTTGCGCGCGTCAGCCAGGCGCAGGGCGTCCAGATGGGCCTGCGCGGTGTTGAAATCCTCCTGCACCGTGGTTGCCACGGCCGGCGCTGCGCTGAGAATCAGGGCGAGGAGGAGGGCAAGGCGTTGAAGCATTGCGGCAATCTGGACGAGGCCAGTGCGCCCGGCAATGCCCCTGATCAGCCCCATGTTGCCGCATCGCTGCCGCACGATTAGACAGGCACGAGCAGGAGCAGGGAGGGCAGGACATGCCGGTCGACGCGCTGGGGGCCTATGACGACAACAATATCTTCGCCCGCATCCTGCGCGGCGAGATCCCGTGCAAACAGGTGCATGAAACGCCGCACGCACTGGCCTTTCACGACATCAACCCGCAGGCGCCCACCCATGTGCTGGTGATCCCCAAGGGGCCGTATCGCAGCTGGGCGGATTTTTCCGCCAAGGCAAGTGAGGCGGAGATTGCCGGCTTTGTGCGGGCTGTCGGCGAGACGGCGAAGCTGCTTGGGCTGGAAGAACCCGGTTATCGCCTGCTCGCCAATGCCGGGGTGAACGCGCACCAGGAGGTGCCGCACCTGCATGTGCACATCTTTGGCGGGCGCGCGCTGGGGCCGATGCTGGCGCGCTAGCCCTGCGCGTGTGCTTCGCCCATGCGGCGGATGGCGGCGATCTTCGCGTGCAGCGGCGCCCAGTCATCGCGTTCGGCAATCGGCGCCCACAGCGCCTCCACCTCGTCGATCAGCATGGTGCAGGGCGCCTCGTCGGCCCAATAGGGGTGTGACGGCGGACCAACCGCGAAATCGGGGATCAGTGTCAGGAAATCAGTGAAGGCGTCGTGGCTGTAGTGCGGATCGGCCTGCGAAGGCCCGCGCCGCACGCCGCCGCGCCAATCGAAGAAGAAACGGTCGGGGTCCATCTGGGTCGCCACCAGCGCCTTCTGGATCGCCTCCACCAGCACCTCGTCCTCGCTCGGCCCCAGCCGCTTGACGCCCAATCTGCCCAGCATCGCGGCGGACAGCGCGGCGCGGTAGCGCAGCGGATAGGTTTCGAGCGGGCCCTTCAGCTCGTCGGTCTCCGCAATCAACCGCAGCGCGCTGCCCAACTGGAACAGGTTCCACTGCAGCGCCTCGGCCTGCCGGCCAAAGGCATAGAGGCCGTAATGATCGAAATAGGCCGCAGTGAAGCCGGCATCCCAGGCCGGGGCAAAGCGCCAGGGGCCGTAATCGAAACTCTCGCTGGTGATGTTGATATTGTCGGTGTTGAGGACGCCGTGGACGAAGCCCGCCGCCATGAACTGCGCCGCCATGCGCGCGGCGCCCTTGACGGCGTGATCGACCAGCGCCGCCACCGGGGTGGGGCCGCTGGCGTCTGGCGCTAGGTTGGCCAGGCAATAATCGACCAGTTTCGTCAGCCCCTCGCGGCTCTGATGGAAGGCCTGGCGCTGGAAACTGCCATAGCGGACATGGCTGTGGTTGAGGCGCACCAGCGCGGCAGAGCGGGTCGGCGAGGGTTCGTCGTTGCGGGTCAGATTCTCGCCGGTTTCGATCACGCTGAACGTGCGCGACGTCGCCACGCCCAGCGCCTCCAGCATTTCGGTCGCCAGGATTTCGCGCACCGCGCCTTTCAGCGTCAGCCGGCCATCGCCGAAACGGCTCCAGGGTGTGGTGCCGCTGCCCTTGGTGCCAAGGTCCATCAGCCGGCCCTGATCGTCGCGACATTGCGCAAACAGGAAACCGCGGCCGTCACCCAGGTCGGGATTGTAGGTGCGGAACTGGTGGCCGTGATAGCGCAGCGCCAGCGGCTGGGTCAGGCTGCCGGGCAGCGGCGTGAAGCGGCCGAAATGCTGCACCCAGTCGGCATCGCTCAGCGTGTCGAGACCCACTGTGGCGGCGGCGCGGTCATTGCGGAAGCGCAGCATGGTCTGCGGAAAGGCCGCCGCCTCGACGGGGTCGAAAAATTCGGGCCCCAGTTCAAGGATACGGGTTTCGGGAATGAAAGCGGCCATGGCAACAGCCTATGGCCGAGGGTGGGGCGTCAATCCAGCCGGTATCCGCTGGCGGCCCGCACATAGCGGACGGTTTCGCGCTCGACCCGGTCCGCCTCTTCCGGGGTGGCGGCGCACAGCCAGCGATCGATGGCGTCACCCACGACATGGTGGGTGAAGCTGGCGGCAATGTCGATCTCGACCCCGGTGATGCCCTGCTTGGCCAGCGCGGCCTGCATGTGGCGCTTGATCCAGTCGGTCGTCACTTCCTTGGCAGCGTGATAAAAGGGCTCGGCATCCGGCGTGCTGGCCATCTTGGATTTCGGGCCGCATTCGTTGCAGTCGCCTTCCATGCCTTCCCAGATCATGTTGTCGCGCACGAAGCGCAGCACTCGCGGCACGGTGATGCCGGGCTCCAGGTCTTCGAGGGCATAGCCTTCTTCCATGGCAGCGATCATCGCTTCGCCATGGCGCCGGCCCAGCTCCTCGAGCAGGGCCTTCTTGGAGCCGAAATGATAGAAGATCGAGCCTTCCGACACGTCGGCTTCGCGGGCAATGTCGGCGGTGCCGGTGCTGGCAAAGCCATTGCGCGAAAACAGCATGTGGGCTGCGGCCAGCACGCGGGCCTTGGTTTCGGCCGGATCATAACGGCGGGCGCGCATGTCGGTGGCGCGCGGCACAGCACGGCTGCGGGCCTGGGTGCCGGACATGATGCGGGAATCGAGTGCGCGCGTTGCCACGGTCGTTGTTCTTCCTTACCCCCTCGGTAATGGCTTTCTATAACGCCAGTCTTGAGTCAGAGTCAAAACCATGGTCCAGCCGGTCCAGAACCCCGCCCCCGCACCAGTGTCCGGCTGGCAGAAAAACTATGTCTTCACAGGCGATAGCGTGCGGCTGTGCTGGCGCGATCATCATGATCCGCGCGTGCCGGCGGAGCGCCCGGCGCTGCTCTGCTTGGCTGGCCTGACCCGCAACGGGACGGATTTTGCCCATCTTGCCGAATCACTGGGCAATGAATGGCGCATCGTGGCGCCCGATCTCAGGGGCCGCGGCGAATCCGGTTGGGCCCGCGATTCGCTCACCTACGTGGCGCTCACCTATCTGCGCGACCTGTCGCTGGTGCTGGAGGCCGCCGGCATCAGCCGGTTCGTGGTCATCGGCTCCTCGCTCGGCGGGCTGCTGGCGTTGCGGCTGACGACAGCGCACCGGGCGCAGATGGCCGGCGTGGTGCTGAACGACATCGGCCCAGCCATCGAGCCGGCGGGCCTCAAACGGCTGCAGGCCAATGTCGGGCGCGGCGGCAACTGGGCGACCTGGGTGCACGCCGCGCGCGATCTCGGCCTGCGCAACGCCGCCATCCACCCCGATTGGGGGCTGCACGACTGGCTGGCCTTTGCCAAGCGGCTGTGCCGGGTGGGGCCGCAGGGCCGCATCATCTTCGATTATGATCCACGCATCGCCGAACCGTTCCGCCTGCCGCACGGCGACGCCGGCGCCGATGATTGGGCCGCCTTCGACAGCCTCATTGGCCTGCCGGTGCTGAGCCTGCGCGCCGAATTGTCTGATGTGTTCTCGGCTGCAACCCAGGCCCAGATGCAGCGCCGCCTGCCCGCCATGACGGCGGTGACTGTACCAGGGGTCGGCCATGCGCCAACGCTGGCCGAACCGGTGGCGGCGGCCGCCATGTTCAAGTTTCTGGAGCGTTTGAAATGAGCCCGCGTGATGTTGTCCTGGCCTGGGTGGCCGCTTTCAATCGTGCCGATCTTGATGCGCTGGCAGCGCTCTACGCGCCTGATGCGGTGAATCACCAGATGGCATACGGCCCGCTGCAGGGCCGCGCAGCGATCCGCGCCATGTTCGACATGGAGTTTGGCCGGGCCAAGATGGTCTGCCAGGTCGTACAGGTTCTGGAAGACGGCGACTGGGCGGTGCTGGAATGGACTGATCCGACGGGGCTGCGGGGCTGCGGCTTCTTCCGGGTTGCTGCGGGACAGATCGTGCACCAGCGCGGCTATTTCGACAGGCTGCAATTCTATGAAGCGCAAGGCATCGATCTTGCACAGGCCGCGGCTGCCGAGGCCGCCATGAAGAAGCAATAATGAAACTGGGGAGGCACTGATGCAACGCAAGGTGTGGAAACTGGCCCGCCGCCCGGTGGGGGATATTGCCGACAGCGATCTGGAACTCGTCACCGAAACCCTGCCCGAGCTGGCGGAGGGCCAGTTCCTGCTCGGCGTCATCTACATGTCGCTGGATCCCACCAACCGCATCTGGATGAGCGACATGGAGCAATATATGCCGCCGGTCCCGATCGGCGCCCCGATGCGCGCCGGCGTGTGCGGGCGGGTGATCGCCAGCCGCAAGCCCGGAGTCGAAGCGGGCCAGATCATGGCCGGTCTCGGCGAATGGGCCGATCACATGATTTCCGATGGCAGCTTCATGTCGCCGCTGCCGCAGCTGCCGGGCATCCCGCTCGCCGCCAGCTATGGCAGCCTCGCGCTGGTCGGCCCCACGGCCTATTTCGGCCTGCTCGATATCGGCCAGCCCAAGCCGGGCGAAACCCTGGTCGTCGGCGCCGCGGCCGGCGGGGTCGGGCAGATTGTTGGCCAGATCGGCAAGATCAAGGGCTGCCGCGTGGTCGGCATCGCTGGCGGCAAGGCCAAGTGCGATTATGTGGTCAATGAACTCGGCTTCGATGCCTGCATCGATTACAAGCACGAGGATGTCGGCGCCGCGCTCGACCGGCTGTGCCCGAATGGCATCGACATCAATTTCGAACAGGTCGGCGGCAGCATCATGGTCGAGGTGATGAAGCGCATGAACCTGTTCGGCCGCATCGCGCTGTGCGGGATGATCTCGAGCTACAACGACGTCACCCCCACCGAGCCGCCGGGCTTCTGGACGATGATCCTGATGCGGCGGCTCCTCATCCGCGGCTTCATCGTCACCGATTTCGCGCCGCGCTTCGGCGAAAGCGGCCAGGCGCTGGCCGGCTGGATGCTGAGTGGCCAGCTCAAGACCCGGCAGGACATCCGCCCCGGCCTCGAGAATGCGGTGAGCGCGGTCAAGGAGCTCTACACCGGCGGCAACTTCGGCAAGCTGCTGATCGAGGTGAGCCCGCCCTGAGCGTCAGCGCCAGCCGGCGAACGGTAGCACGGCGGCCAGCGGCGCGAGGGCGGCGGCATCACCGCGCGCCCGCGCCCGAAACGCATCTTCCACGATGCAGGCCTGCTGCTCAATGCCATAGCGGTGGAACGCCTTGCCGGGCGTGAGTTCATAGCGATAGCGCGCAAACGGTGGCCGCCTGAGCGCCAGGTGGCCGCCGGTCTGCACCTGCCAGACATGCACGAGTTCGTGGACGAAATGCGCCTGCAGCCCTGTCGGCGCGGCGCCGAAGTCGTCGGACCAGTTGAAGCCATTGGGATGGCACCAGACATGGCCATCGGGCGCCATCGTCACCCACCACGGGTGCAGCGCCCAATATTTGGCGCGGCGCACGGTCACGGCGGCCACATCCAGCGCGTCGCCGAACACGCTGTGGGCCAGCGCGATTTCCCCTTGGGTGAGCGGGCGGATGGTCGCAGGATCGGGATTCGGCATCACCCGTGCAGTTAATCACGGTTGCCCCGTCTTGCAGCCCCGGAATCGTTCCCTATATCGCCCTTGCAACATGCAATGGTCGGGGCACCGGCCACGAGACGCAAACCGGGAACGGCCAGTGCCGCGCTGCCTTGATGGGGCGCTTCGGGCCGGGTCCACAGAACAAGGGAATGGCCAGGATGGCGAAGGTTATCGGGATCGACTTGGGCACCACCAACAGCTGTGTTGCCGTGATGGAAGGCTCTGCGCCGAAGGTGATTGAAAACGCCGAAGGCGCGCGCACGACGCCGTCGCAGGTGGCGTTCACCAAGGATGGCGAGCGCCTTGTTGGCCAGCCGGCCAAGCGCCAGGCGGTCACCAACCCGTCCAACACCATCTTTGCCGTCAAGCGCCTGATCGGCCGCCGTTTCGATGATCCGTTGACCACCAAGGATGCCGGCCTGGTGCCCTACACCATCGCCCGCGGTTCCAATGGCGATGCCTGGGTCAATGCCGGCGGCCAGGATTACAGCCCCTCGCAGATCTCTGCCTTCATCCTCCAGAAGATGAAGGAAACCGCCGAGGCCTATCTCGGCGAAACCGTCACCCAGGCCGTCATCACCGTGCCGGCCTATTTCAACGACGCCCAGCGCCAGGCCACCAAGGACGCCGGCAAGATCGCCGGGCTCGAAGTGCTGCGCATCATCAACGAGCCGACCGCCGCCGCGCTGGCCTATGGCCTCGACAAGAAGACCGACGCCAAGACCGTCGCCGTCTATGACCTTGGCGGCGGCACCTTCGACATCTCCATCCTCGAACTGGGCGATGGCGTGTTCGAAGTGAAGTCCACTTCGGGCGACACCTTCCTGGGCGGTGAAGACTTTGACGCCAAGCTGGTGGAATTCCTCTCGGCCGATTTCAAGAAGGCCGAAGGCATCGACCTGACCAAGGACAAGCTGGCCCTGCAGCGCCTGAAGGAAGCCGCGGAAAAGGCCAAGATCGAGCTGTCGTCCTCGGCCGCGACCGAAGTCAACCTGCCCTTCATCACCGCCGATCAGAACGGGCCGAAGCACCTGGTGAAGAATATCACCCGCGCCGATCTGGAAAAGCTGGTGCTCGATCTGATCGAGCGCACCCGCAAGCCGTGCCTGGATGCCATCAAGGAAGCCGGCGTGAAGCCGGGCGATCTCGATGAAGTCATCCTGGTCGGCGGCATGACCCGCATGCCGCGGGTCCGCCAGTTCGTGAAGGAATTGTTCGGCAAGGAGCCCAACACCAGCGTCAACCCCGATGAAGTGGTCGCCATGGGCGCCGCCATCCAGGCCGGCGTGCTGCAGGGCGACGTGAAGGACGTGCTGCTGCTCGACGTGACCCCGCTGTCGCTCGGCATCGAAACGCTGGGCGGTGTGTTCACCCGCATGATCGATCGCAACACGACGATCCCGACCAAGAAGAGCCAGGTCTATTCGACGGCTGACGACAACCAGTCGGCGGTGACCATCCGCGTCTTCCAGGGCGAGCGCGAGATGGCGGCGGACAACAAGCTGCTCGGCCAGTTCGATCTGGTCGGCATCCCGCCGGCGCCGCGCGGCGTGCCGCAGATCGAAGTGACCTTCGACATCGACGCCAATGGCCTCGTCTCGGTCAACGCCAAGGACAAGGGCACCGGCAAGGAACAGCAGATCCGCATCCAGCCTTCGGGCGGTCTTTCCAAGGAAGACATCGACAAGATGGTGCGCGATGCCGAGGCCTTTGCCGAGGAAGACAAGAAGCGGCGCGCGGCGGCCGAAGCCCGCAACCAGGCCGACAGCCTGGTGCACAACACCGAGCGCCAGCTGGCCGAACATGGTGACAAGCTCGCCGCCGACGTGAAGGCCAATATCGAAGCGGCCATCACCGACGTGAAGGCCGTGCTGGATTCGGGCGACGCCGATGCCATCAATGCCAAGGTTCAGGCGCTGGGCCAGGTGGCCATGAAGCTGGGCGAGGCCGTGTATCAGGCCGAGCAGGCCAAGGCGGAGGCTGGCACCAGCGAAGCCAACCCGGCCGGCCCGGATGACGTGGTGGACGCCGAGTTCACCGATGTCGACGGCGCCGGGGACGACGCCAAGAAGTAAGTCAGTCGCCGGAGTGCGCTTGCCGCGAGGCAGGCGCACTTCTGCATGTGTTTGGGGGCGACTGAAGCATGGCCACCGAGATCGATTTTTATGAACTGCTGGAGGTGGAGCGCGGCGCTGACGAGGCGACGCTGAAATCCGCCTATCGCCGGCTGGCGATGAAATGGCACCCGGACAAGAACCCCGGCGACGCCACGGCCGAACAGAAGTTCAAGGCGATCAGCGAAGCCTATGACGTGCTGAAGGATCCGCAGAAGCGGGCCGCCTATGACCGCTTCGGCCACGCTGCCTTCCGGCAGGGCGGTGGCGGTGGTGGCGGTTTCGGCGGCCAGGAGTTCAGCGGTTTTGCCGATATCTTCGAAAGCGTGTTCGGCGAATTCATGGGCGGCGGCCGTGGCGGCCGGCGCGGTGGCCCCTCCCGCGGCTCCGACCTGCGCTATGACCTCGAGATGACCCTGGAGGAGGCTTACAGCGGCCGCCAGGCCTCGCTCACCATCGATGTTGCTGCCGCCTGCGAGCCCTGCGGTGGCAGCGGCGCCAAGCCCGGCACCTCGGCCCGCACCTGCACCACCTGTGGCGGCAATGGCCGTGTTGGCATGCGCCAGGGCCTGTTCATGGTCGAACGCACCTGCCCCGCCTGCCAAGGCCAGGGCCAGGTGATCGCCGATCCGTGCGACAGCTGCGGCGGCGCCGGCCGGGTGGACAAGCAGAAGACGCTCAACGTCAACATTCCCAAGGGCGTCGACGACGGCACCCGCATCCGCGTCGCCGGCGAAGGCGAAGCCGGCACCCGCGGCGGCCCGGCAGGCGATCTCTACATCTTCGTCCACCTGAAATCGCACGACGTGTTCAAGCGCGACGGCACCACGCTGTTCGCGGTGGCGCCGCTGTCGATCACGCTGGCGGCGCTGGGCGGCGAGATCGATGTGCCCAGCCTGGACAAGCAGCAGACGACGATCAAGATCCCCGCCGGCACCCAGACCGCCAAGCAGTTCCGCGTGCGCGGCAAGGGCATGCCGGCGCTGAACGGCGGCGGCTTTGGCGATCTGGTCATCCAGGTCGAGGTGGAAACGCCGGTCAAGCTCACCGCCCGTCAGCGCGAATTGCTGGAAGAGTTCCGCGCCATCGAGGCTAGCGAAGGCGGCCGCAACACGCCCAAGAGCCAAGGCTTCTTCGACAAGCTGAAGGGCGTGTGGAGCGAATTGACCGAATAAGGGGCGGCGCGCCTCAGGCCACCACGCGGTCGGCATGGCGCAGCACCAGCCGCCAGCCGTCGTCCTCGCGCTTGAAGAGCGTCGTCACGCGCAAGCCGCTCTGAACAATACCGTCGCGGCCGACATGGCGGGCCTGCATCCGCTCGACGCCGGTCAGGCAGCCAAGATCGGGTGTGACGATACGAGAGATTTCCTCGAAGTCGAGCGGACCGGCCGCGCCGGCAAACATCGCCGCGACCCGCCGCACCTCCGGTTCGATCATGGCAAAGCCGCGCTTCGATGGTCCAAGCGGATTGGCCAGCACCGCCTCCGCGCTGCGTGACCAGAGCGCGAGCGAGGGCTCTGGATCGGCATTCGCCATGGCCACGAGGGCGGCATGGCTTGCCGCAACGGCGGCGTCGAAACTGGGATAGGCCATGGCAATGTCCCCGTCGCGCGCCAGCATCCTACCAGCGCGACCAGTTCCGAGCCTATGGGTCGCCCCGCAGCTCCGCAAGGGGTGGCACCCGCGCACGGCCTCCGCTACACCGCCGCCATGATGCGCCTTCACAACCGCCGCATTCTCGTCACCGGCGCCGCCCGTGGCCTCGGCTTCGCCATCGCCCAGCGGCTGGTCGCCGAAGGCGCGCGGGTGATGCTGGCCGATGTGCTGCCGGAAGGGGCCGAGCGCGCTGCCGAACTGGGCGAGGCCGCTGCCTTCATCCATTGCGACGTTTGCCAACGCGACCAGATCGCCGCCGCCATCACCGCCACGGTGGAGCGCTGGGGCGGACTTGATGGCTTGATCAACAACGCCGGCATCGCGCCCAAGGGCGACATCTTGACCGAAACGCCCGAGCAGTTCGATCGGGTGATCGCCACCAATCTCTCCGCCGCCTTCCACGCCACGCAACTGGCCGCGCCGCACCTGATCGCGGCCGGCGGCGGGGTGATCATCAACATGTCGAGCGTGAATGCCGTGCTCACCATCCCGGCGCTGCTGGCCTACAACGTCGCCAAGGGCGGGCTGAACCAGCTCACCCGCAACACCGCCATCGCGCTGGCGCCGCACAATATCCGCGTGGTCGGCATCGGTCCGGGCACCATCCTCACCGAATTGGCCAAGCAGGCGGTGATGGCCAGCGACGAGGCGCGCCGCCAGATCCTGTCGCGCACGCCCATGGGCCGGGCCGGCGAGCCGGAAGAAATCGCCGCCATCGCCGCCTTCCTGTTGAGCGACGACGCCAGTTACATTACCGGCGAGACCATCTATGCGGACGGCGGCCGCCTCGGCCTCAACTATACCGTCCCGGTTGGAGAATGACCTGTGATCGATGCCGAGTGGTGGGACTATGACGACGCCGACGAGATGGCCGAGGCCGTGGCCGGCGACATCGCCTATATCATCGGGCAGGCGCTGGAAGCCCGCGGCCGCGCGCTGGTCGCCTTTCCCGGCGGCTCCACCCCGCTGCCGGCGCTGAAACTGCTGGCCGACATGAAGATCGAATGGGCGGACGTCACCATCTTGCCCACCGATGACCGGCTGGTGCCGGTCACCGATCCGATGTCCAACGCCGGCGCGCTGGCGCGGCTGTTCCTGCCCAAGAAAGCCCGTGTGCTGCCGCTGACCGCCGGCGAGAAGGACCCTGTCGCCGCCGGCCGCGCTGCCGATGAGCGTATTGCCGATCTCGACTGGCCGCTGGATGTGGCCTGGCTGGGTGTGGGCGAGGATGGCCACACCGCCTCAATCTTCCCCGGCCCGGATTTCGATGCTGCCATTGCCGGCCCCAAGGCGCGCCGCGCGATTGGCGTGCGCCCCGATCCGCTGCCCGCCAACGCGCCGGTGCCGCGCGTGACGCTGACCGGGCCGACGCTGGTTTCGGCCCGCACCGTAACGCTGGTGCTGCAGGGCAAGGCCAAGCGCAAGGTGGTGGAACAGGCGCTGAAGCAGGGCGCATCAAGCCCGCTGCCGATCGGCCGCCTGCTGGCCGAGCTGGACATGGACATCGACATCCACTGGTGCCCCTGATCCGGGTTACCGCACCGTCACCCGCACCCGGTCATAGACCGTCCGTCCGTCGGTCAGGCTGATCTCGTGCCGCCCCGGCACCGGCGCCCAGCGCGCCGGCAGGCCGGGCAGACGGCGGCTGTCCACGGCGATGAACAGACCCGGCCGCACGCCATGGCTGCGGATCACCAGATATTGCCGCGCCGGCGGGATATCCGGATCAAGCGCGATCAGGCTGCCATCGCTGGGCGCGACCAGGCGCGGTGCCTGTTCGGTGGGCATGGCCAGCGCAAACACCGGCTGCCACGTGCCGGGCAGGAAATATTCATCGCGTGGGGGTTCGACAGCGGGCTGGAAAGCGACGCGGCGGCGCTCGATGCCGCTGGGCAAGTCCCAGCCGGTCGGCGGCGCGCCGTCATGCAGCCCCAGCATGATCGCCGCCCAGGCCGGCGCCGCGCCGCTGGTGCCCGACACGCCGATCATCGCATCGCCTTCGAAATTGCCCACCCACACCGCCACGGTGAACCGCCGCGAGAAGCCGACGCACCAATTGTCGCGCATGGCCTTGGACGTGCCGGTCTTCACCGCGGCGGGGAAGGGCAGGGTCAGGCCCGACTCCTCGCCAAATGTGGCGCTGCGTGCGGCATTGTCCGCCAGCAGATCGCGCACGATGGCCGCAGCCTGCGGGCCGATCACCTGCGCGGTCGCTGGCCGCGCCGCCGGATCAAGCGTCAGCGCCCCGCCGCGCCCGCCCAGCGCCAGCGTGCGGAAAGCAGCGGCCTGTTCCAGCAGCGTGACCTCCGCCGAACCGAGCGCCAGGCTGAAGCCGTAATAATCCCCCGGCCGATCGATGCCGCGATAGCCGACATCATAGAGGCGCTGACGGAACGGCTCGACGCCGGTCAGCAGCAAGGCGCGCACGGCCGGCACGTTCATGCTGTTGCCCAGCGCGGTGCGCACCGACACCGGCCCGTGAAAACGGCGATCATAATTCTGCGGAACATAAAGCCCGGTGGCGGTTTCGAGATCGACCGGTGAATCGTCCAGCAGCGAGGCCGCAGTGAGCAGGCGCCGCTCCAGCGCCAGCGCATAAAGCTGCGGCTTCAGCGTCGATCCGGCCTGGCGCGGCGCGGTGACGCCATCCACGGCCGCGGCCCGGCTGGCGGCGCCGGCGCTGCCCACCCAGGCGAGAACGTGCCCGGTGTCATTG
>NZ_WNJP01000058.1 GCF_009733735.1 Sandarakinorhabdus oryzae
TGGCGAAGCAACTGACCGGCGCGGTGATGCCGCCCGCCGGCGTCGCGCCCGACGCGCCGAGCGCGGCCACCGCGAGGCTGTGATGGCTGCCGACGATGCTGGCGCTGGCGGTCCCGCGCTCCCACACGGTCAACGGGAAGGCTTCCTCGTGGATATTGGCCAGGCCCAGCCGCTGCATCTCGGCCTTCGCCCATGTGCGGCCACGCGCTTCAGCTTCGGTGCCAGCCAGGCGCTGGCCCACCGTGTCGGTGAGGTCGGTGAGCAACCCCCACGCCTTGTTGCCGGCCAGCGCCGCATCGCGCAGCTGCGCCGCGGTGGCGAGGCGCTCGGCGGGCTGGGCCATGGCTGGGGCCGTGGCCACACAAAGCGCGGCAAGCGAGATCATAAGTTGGCGCATGGCGAAGGCTCCCCGGCCGGGCATGATGCCCGTCTGCGACTGCCATAGGGGAAGCGGCAGCCGGGTCAATTGG
Organism: Sandarakinorhabdus oryzae; assembly: GCF_009733735.1. GTDB lineage: Bacteria > Pseudomonadota > Alphaproteobacteria > Sphingomonadales > Sphingomonadaceae > Sandarakinorhabdus > Sandarakinorhabdus oryzae. Next base: position 471 of record NZ_WNJP01000058.1, read on the forward strand.
CCGGTTTGCGCGCGCTGCGGCCTTGGGCTAAGGCAGCCGCGTCCCGTCCAACACCAGATTTGCGGAGCCTCCCCGTGGCCTATCAATATGCGTTCGTGATGAAGGGTCTGTCCAAGACCTATCCCGGCGCCAACAAGCCCTGTTTCAAGGACATCACCCTGTCGTTCCTGCCGGGGGCGAAGATCGCCATCATCGGCCCCAATGGCGCCGGCAAATCGACCCTGATGAAGGTGATCGCCGGCATTGATACCGAGTTCCAGGGCGAAGCCTGGGCCGCCGAAGGCGTGAAGGTGGGTTATCTGCCGCAGGAACCGCATCTCGACCCGACCAAGGACGTAAAGGGCAATGTGATGGACGGGGTGCGCCCCGTTGCCGACCTGGTGGACCGGTTCAACGCGATCAGCGCCGAAATGACCGATCCCAAGGACGATACCGATTTCGACAAGCTGCTCGAGGAAATGGGCACGCTGCAAGAGAAGATCGATGCGGTGGACGGCTGGACGCTCGACAACCAGCTTGAAATCGCCATGGACGCGCTGCGCTGTCCGCCGGGCAACAGCGGCGTTGAAAAACTGTCGGGTGGCGAAAAGCGCCGCGTCGCGCTGTGCAAGCTGCTGCTGGAAAAGCCGGAGATCCTGCTGCTCGACGAACCGACCAACCACCTGGATGCGGAATCCGTGTCGTGGCTGGAAAACCACCTCAAAGAATATAAGGGCATGGTGATCCTGGTCACCCACGATCGCTACTTCCTTGATAATGTGGTGAAATGGGTGCTGGAACTGGATCGCGGCCGCGCCATTCCGTTCGAAGGCAATTATTCGGATTGGCTGGAAGCCAAGCAGAAGCGCCTGGGCCAGGAAGAGCGCGAAGACGCGAGCCGCGAGAAGGCCATCAAGCAGGAGCTGGAATGGATCAGAGCCTCGCCCAAGGCCCGCCAGACCAAGAGCAAGGCCCGCATCAAGGCCTTTGACGAACTGGTCGAAAAACAGGCCAACCGCCGCCTGGGCGAAGCCCAGATCCTGATCCAGGTGCCCGAACGCCTGGGCAACAAGGTGATCGAGGCGCACAACCTTACCAAGAGCTATGGCGACAAATTGCTGTTCGAGAATCTGTCGTTCAGCCTGCCGCCCGGCGGCATCGTCGGCATCATCGGCCCGAACGGCGCCGGCAAGACCACGCTGTTCCGCATCATCACCGGCCAGGAAGTGCCCGACAGCGGCGAGATCGTCATCGGTGAGACGGTGAAGATGGCCTATGTCGACCAGAGCCGCGACGCGCTCGATCCCAACAAGAATGTCTGGGAAGAAATTTCGGGCGGCAACGACAAATTCTATTTCGGCAAGAACGAGGTGCTGACCCGCGCCTATGTGGGTGCGTTCAACTTCAAGGGGCCGGATCAGCAGAAGAAGGTGGGCCTGCTTTCGGGCGGTGAGCGCAACCGCGTCCACATGGCCAAGATGCTGGTGAAGGGCGGCAACGTGCTGCTGCTCGACGAACCGACCAACGATCTCGACGTCGAAACCCTGCGGGCGCTGGAAGAAGCGCTGGAAAGCTTCGCCGGCTGCGCCGTGGTCATCAGCCACGATCGCTTCTTCCTCGATCGCCTGGCAACGCACATCCTGGCCTTTGAAGGCGACAGCCATGTCGAATGGTTCGAAGGCAATTTCCAGATGTATGAAGAGGACAAGCGCCGCCGCCTGGGTGATGCCGCGGATCGTCCGCACGCGCTGACGTACAAGAAATTGACGCGCTAAGGGTGCGGTCTGGGGCTTGTGCCCCGGCAAGGGCGCGCTTCCAGCGTTTGGTCGATGGGCCCCAGCTTTCGCTGGGGTGACGGTTGGGTTCGTGCCCAACTTTCCCGCCACCCCAGCGAAAGCTGGGGCCCATCACCCATCCTGTTCAGCAATCGCACTGGTGGAGGCGCACCCCCTAATCCCGCCCCAGCGTCGGAAAGCCCAGTTCCGACACGGCGAGATCAAGCCAGTGCGGGTTCATTGCCTCGATCAGTTCAATTTTCCAGGCGCGTTTCCACGCCTTGATCTGCTTCTCGCGGCGGATGGCGGCTTCGATGTCGCCGAAGGCCTCGTGCCAGACGAGCCGTTTGAGGCCATGTTCGCGGGTGAAGCCCGGGATGACACCAAGCCGGTGCTCCGAGACACGCCGCATCAGGTCGGAAGTGACGCCGGTGTAGAGCGTGCCCTGGCGGCGGTTGGCGAGGATGTACACGTAGCCGCCCTTCTCCATCGGGCCGTTACCTCGCAATGCGCGTGCGTGGTGCATTTGGGCGATGGGCCCCAGCTTTCGCTGGGGTGACGACGGAGTTTGTGGTCAATTTGCCCGTCACCCCAGCGAAAGCTGGGGCCCATCGCCCGTTCCACAGAGCGTGAGGACTCAAGGCGCCAGCCACGCCCCCGCCCAGCCATCCTCGCTGCGAAACAGCGCCCGCCGGTGCCCGCTGTTGGCCAGGTGCAGCCAGTCGATCGCCGTCACATCAATCCACAAAGTCGCGAAATTGGTCCGCGCCGGCCCGATCTGTCCGGCCGTCGGCTGCTGGCCTTCGATCCAAGTCGGCAGGCCCGACGATGGACCCGGCAGGGGCGTGCCGGGGGCGTGTTCGGCGAGGTAGCAGCGGCGAGCGAAGAGGGTGGATTGTTCCCAGATGGCGTCCACCGGTTCGCCATCGGTCAACACGCGCGCGGTGCCGGCAAGGCGCAGTTGCACCTGTTCGCCTGGGTGATAGGCCAGCACGGCGACCGGCCGGCCATCGAGCTCGGCCACCTTGGGGCTGCGCGCGTCGGTGTGGAGGCGCAGCGTGGCGCTGGCCGGATCGGCTTTGCGCAGCACCATCACCCGCGCCTGCGGCAGACCCTGGGCATCGACGCTGGCGATCACCGGCGTGTGCAGCGGGCTCTTGCGGTCCGCCCCGCCGCGCACCAGCAACGTCCAGGCGTGGGCTCGGATCGCGGCCAGGTCGTTGCGGTCGATATCGGTCATTTGGCGGCCTTGATGCCATAGCGCGCGAACATCGCGTCGATCTGTGGATAGATGCGGCGCGCGACGATCAGATCGCGGGCGCTGTCGGCGCTGCGGCCCAGCCGGCCGAGCACGACGGCGCGCAGGAAGCGGCTTTCGGCGAGGCCGGGGCTGAGCGCCAGCGCAGCGTCGAGATCGGCCAGCGCCTTGTCGTTCTGGCCCAGCTGCGCCCACACCAGCGCGCGCGAATCGAGCACGCCGGCGTTGCCGCCCAGCTCCAGCGAGCGCCCGCAATCAGCGAGCGCGCTGTCCAGCATCTGCTTGCGCTGCGCCTTCATGTAGCATTTGGCGTTGTAGAGCTGCCACTTGCCCGGCGCGGCCTTGATCTCGGTGTCGAACGCAGCCAGCGCCTCGGCGATGTCGCCATATTCGCCCTGCAGCGCATTGCGCGAGATCGCCAGGTCGAGCCGGTTTTCGCCGCCCAGCGCGATGCGTTCATCCAGCAGCGCCAGAGCGTCGGCCAGCTTGCCCTGTTCAGCCAGGATATTGCTGAGCCGGTAGATCGCGGCGAGGTTGGCGGGATCGAGATCATGCGCGGCCTGCGCCTGGGCCAGTGCGCCGGCGCTGTCGTTCAGCCGATACAGCGCCGCCGACAGGCTGAGGTGGCGATCGACGGTGGGCGCCAGATCGACCGCCTTGGTGAAATCAGCCCGCGCCCCGGCATAATCGCCGGCGCTGAAGCGGAAATTGCCGCGCGCGTGCCAGCTGCTGGCCTCTTCGGGATCGTTGGCGATCAGATCGGCATAGACCGCCTCGCCGGCCTTGATCTGGGTGGCGCCGGCCGGATCACGGCCGTTCACCTCCCAATAGCGCCGCGCTTCCGGGCTGGCGATCAGGCGCGGGGCGCTGGCCTTGGCCTTGGCCAGGGCATCGCGTTCGGCGGCAATGGCGCTGGCCGGGATCTCTACACCGGACGAATCCATGCGCTCGTCCATGGTGGCGACGCCGCCAGCCAGGCTGACGCTGCGCACCAGATGCTCGCCGCGGATGGAGCCGTCAAAGGCCGGTGTGCCATCCAGGCTGATGCCGCGGCCGGCGTTGGGCAGCTTGACGCTGAGCCGGTAGGCGACGCCTGATGGCAGGTCGGCCATCACCGGGATTTGCGCCCAGGCCGGGCGGCCGCGATCGACATTCCAGTCGATGCGGGCGAGCAGCTTGTCGAGCCCCAGGGTGAAGCGCTGGCCGTCCTGCTGCCAGTCGTCATCGAGCACGGCGTTGGCGGTAAGGGTGACGCTGCCGGCGGCGGCATCGCTGGTCGCCGTCACCTTGCCGACATTGGCATCACCCATCTGGCGGCTGATCAGCTTGGCGATCAGATCATGGGTTTCCTTGGGGCCAAGCTGGGCGGCAACCGCATTATACTGGCCGGCATTGCGGCCGATGAGCGTGAGCTTCACCGTCGCCACCGGATCGAGATCGAGCGCGGCGCTCTGATCCAGGCTGACGTCGACGGCGATGCCGGGCCGGGCATTGGCGTGCATCTTCAATGGCATCAGCGCCGCGCCGTCGGGGCGCAGCGGCAGCACGTTGAAGAAGGGCGGCGTGTCGCGGATATCGGGCAGGCGATCGCCGCTGCTGGTGCCGTCCAGCCACAGCACGTCGCCGCCGATCACGGCGCGCACCAGCACATGGTTGAAGGCCAGCGCGCTGGGCAGTCGCACGGAAACCAGGTCGCCCAGTTCGGTATGGGCCAGTACCGGCTCCGCCTCGATGCCCATCTCGCGGAGCAGGGCGAGCAGCAGCAGCGTCTTGGCCTTGCAGTCGCCATAGCGGGCTGACCAGGTCTGTTCCGGCGGCTGCGGCACATAATTGCCGCCGTTCAATTGCACCGCGAGATAGCGCACCTTGTCCTGCACCAGTTCGAGTGCGCGCTGGGCGCGTTCGAGCGGGTTGCTGGTGGCGGCCATGATGGCGGCGGCCTCGGCCTTCAGCAGGCTGCCATCGGCGATCAGGCCCTTGGTGGCATAGAGCGGCGCCATCGTCTTCGAGACATCTGCCCAATCGGCAAAGCTCGACACGTCGACCAGTGACGGGCGCTTGAAGCGGCCGGGCGCGTTGGGCGGAATCTCCGCCGGCTTGGCCACCGGTAGCGTGAAGCTGACCTGCTCATAGCCGCCGGCGCGGCTGGTCTGGCCGCTGATGCCGGGCTGCAGCGCCTGGACCTTGGGGGCCTTGCCGGCCGGCCAGCTCAGCAGCAGCCGGCCAAAGCCCAGCCGCACCGGCTGCGGCAGCAGGAAGCCGACCGTCTGCATGCGGCCGGCCAGTGCCTTGTCGGTATCGGTGATCGAGAAGGCGATGCGCAGCATGTCGCCAACGCGCAGGCCCTCCACGTCGAGCGTGGCGGTGAGCACGCCGGTGACCATCTGTTGTTCCAGATTGGCCTCGCGGCGCAGCACGGTGAAGCGCTGGCCCTTGGCGATGAGATCGATGACCTCGCCGCCGCGCAGGATCTCCAGACGGTGGATGATCAGGTCGCCCTTGTCGGGCACCCAGGGCAGGGTGAGCGAGGTCTGCTTGCCCAGTTCCTCGGCGTTGACGATGCGGCGGACGATATCGGAATAGCCCCAGACCCGGCCATTCTCCAGCCGCTGCTGGGTGTCATAGACGACCAGCGGCGGCAGGCTGGTGGTGACGGCTGGCAGGCTGGCGGGCTGCACCCAGGCCGGGGCCGGCTGGTAGAGCGGCTCCGTGCCGGCCCGTGCGGTGGCGACAGGGGCGGCAGCCGCCAGCAAAAGGCCAAGCACAGCCCACGTGTGGACATGGATCAATTGAAAATTCCTCGCCTCAACAACCACTGACCCAAGCTTTGTGTGGGGCCTTTCTTGTTGTCTGGTCAATGGTGTGCGGCAATCATTTCACTTCGATGATGGCGTCGACTTCCACCGGCCAGCCGCGCGGCAGGCTGCCAGCCCCGGCGGCAACGCGCGGCGCCTTGCCGGCATCGCCAAAGGCCGTTACCATAACTTCGGAAAACCCGTTCATCACTTCGGGATGCTGGGTGAATTCGGGCGTGGCATTGACGAGGCCCATCACCTTGACCACGCGCCGGACCCGGCTCAATTCGCCCAGCTGCGCCTTGATGGTGGCCAGCATGCACAGCGCCACCTTGGCCGCAATGGCCTTGCCGGCGGCGACATCCATGGTGGCGCCCAGCTTGCCGGCCGCGCCGGCCGGGCATTCGCCGTGGCCGGCCAGAAACATCAGATGGCCCACGCGCGCCGCCGGCACATAGAGGCCGATCGGGGCATTGGGCGGCGGCAGGGTGAGACCGGCGGCGGCGAGGCGTTGTTCCGGCGTTTCGGCAAGCGCCGGGGTGGCCATGAGAGCGAGAGCGACGAGAAAAGTGCGCATGACCTGAGGGCTCCTTGCCGGGTTCACGCACCGGGCCTAGCATCAAGGCCTGCAACCGCAAACAGGAGAGGGCGCGTGGCCGCAGTTTCTCAGCATGTGCCGGGCCATGCCCACGGCGCGTTCGCCAGCGCCGCCGACACCGATCCCGCCGGGTTGATGCAGGGCGCGCCGGTGCCAGCGGCGCGCCAGGTGCGCTGGGACGATGGCTCGATGTGGCGCTTTCCCCAGCAGCGCTGGGCCTTTTCCCATATGCGCGCTCTGGTGCCGACCATGAACATCCCGCGCGAAGGAGCGGTGAGCGCGCTGCCGGCAGCCCTGCACGATGATCTCGACGATGTGCACCTGACGACGCTGGACGGGCGGACGATGACGTGGCGCGAGTCGCTGGCCGCCACCTACACCGATGCCATCCTGGTGCTGAAGGACGGTGTTGCCGTTTACGAGCGCTGGTTCGGCGTCACCACCCCGGCCACCCAGCATATCCTGTTTTCGGTGACGAAAAGCTTTGTCGGCACCATCGCCGAACTGCTGATCGAAGAAGGCCGGATCGATCCAGATTCGAAGGCATCGGCCTATGTGGCTGAACTGCAAGGGTCTGGCCTGGGCGATGCGACGGTGCGCCAGATCCTCGACATGCGCACCGGCCTGGCGTTCAGCGAGGATTATGTCGCCGGGCAGAGCGGCCTCAGCGACGTGCAGCGCATGAGCATCGCCAGCGCCTGGATCCCGCGCCCGGCCGGCTATGATGGGCCAGACGGGCATTTCGCCTTTGTCGCCAGCCTGGGCCAGAACGCGACCCATGGTGGCGATTTCGTCTATCGCACGCCCAACACCAGCGCCCTGCAATGGATTGTCGAGCGCGTGGGCGGGGCGCCGCTGGCCGCGCAGATCCATGCGCGTTTCTGGTCAGGCATGGGCATGGAGCGCGATGCGGCGCTGGCGGTGGACCGGCAGGGCACCGGCTTCGGCGGCGGCGGGCTGATGGCGGGCCTGCGCGATATCGCCCGCTTTGGCGAGATGCTGCGGCGGGGCGGGCACTGGAACGGCGAACAGATCGTGCCGGCCGCCGTGGTGGAGCGCCTGTTTGCCGGCGGTGATCCGGCAGCGTTCGTGGCCTGCCAATACACGGGCAACCTGGATGGCAATTATGGCAGCCAGTGGTGGCACCGCGCCGGCGGCCAGATGATGGCGATGGGCGTGCACGGCCAGGGCATCTATATTGACCGCGCTGCCGGCGTGGTGATTGCCCGCCTGGGCAGCCATCCTGTCGCCAGCAACCGCGGCAATGCGGCGGTGACGATGCCGGCCTACGACGCGTTGGTGAGCGCGCTGGTTTAGCCGGCGCTGCTCACCAGCCGCAGCGCACCCGGCTCCATCGTGGTCAGCGCCCGGCGGGCGATGCGCGGCACGTCGGCCGAGGGCAGCGCCAGCAACTCGTCTGCAACGCGCACCGCCTGGGTGCAGAAGCGGCGACGATCCGGCACGCTGGCAAAGCCGTTGTAGAGCCGGGTCATCGCCTTGTCGTGCAGCGCCACGCCGGCACGACCATGGATTTTCTGGTAACGCGCCTGCTCGGTGGCATAGGCATCGTTCAGCAATGCGCGATGGCGCTTGAGGATATTGTTGTAATCCCCTGCCAGCGAACGATTCTGGCAGATCAGCGCCGCCACGTTCAAGGCGCCGCGCAGCGCCCAGACGACATCGGAGCCTGCCGCCGTCGCTTCCGGCGTGAGCTTCATCGGCGGCGCCGTCGGTGCGACTGCGGTGACCGCAGCTGGTGGTCGTGGCGGCGGCTGCGTGCTGGCAACCGGTCGATATTCATTGCTGCTGCAGGCCGCCAGGGCCAGCAGCCCCAACATGGTGGACGAACGCAACGCAAAGTCCGGCAGCCCCGCCGGCAAAACCCTGTTCATATCTGCACCCTCTCGGGCCGCCTCCCATGCGGCCCTTCAGGGGAGAATAGGGCAACAGGCTTGCCGATGGCTTAACGGCAGATCAGGCCAGCGCCGCCAGCCAGTTTGCCACCGTATCGAGATCGGGCGCGACGGCGAGCAGGCGGGCGCGGATGGCCGGCGTGGCCGGCAACAGGTCTGGCACCATCACCACCTGGCACCCGGCGTCGGCGGCGGAGATCACGCCATTGTGGCTGTCCTCCAGTGCCAGCGCGGTGGCCGGTGCGACGCCCAGTCGGGCGGCAGCGGCCAGATAAGGTTCGGGGTGCGGCTTGCCGCGGCTGACATCATCGCAGCCGACGATGGCGGCAAAGCCGTCGAGCAACCCGGCATGGCCGAGATGGGCACGGGCGAGCGCGTTTTCGGAGCTGGTGGCGACCGCACAGGGAATGCCGGCCGCGTTCAGTTGCGCCAGCAGCGTTGCCGCGCCGGGCTTGAGCGGGCGGACCGGCCCCCATTCGCCGCGGATGCGCTGGCGCACTTCGCTGCGCATCACGTCATAATCCAGCCCGGCACCAAAGCGCGCCTGCATCAGCGCCCGGCTCGCTGGCTCGGGCCGGCCGATCAGCTCGGCATAATCATCACCGCTCATGGCAAAGCCGAGATCGGCCATCACCGCCACCATGGCGTCGCGAATCAGCCGCTCGGTATCGAGCAGCAGGCCGTCCATGTCGAACAGGACGGCCGCCGGGCGGGCGGTCAGCATGAAGGGCGGATCAGGCCGGCTGCTTGGCGCGGGCGGCGGCGATGCGGGCCTTCCAGTCGGCCGGGCCGGTCTGGTGGACGCTGGTGCCGGTCGCATCGACCGCCACCGTCACCGGCATGTCCTTCACCTCGAATTCGTAGATAGCCTCCATGCCGAGATCGGCGAAGGCGACGACGCGGCTGGCCAGAATCGCCTTGGACACCAGATAGGCGGCGCCGCCCACCGCCATCAGATAGGCCGCCTTGTGGCGCTTGATCGCCTCGATGCCGGTCGGCCCGCGCTCGGCCTTGCCGATCATGGCAATCAGGCCGGTCTGGGCCAACATGGTTTCGGTGAACTTGTCCATGCGGGTGGCCGTGGTCGGCCCGGCGGGGCCCACCACCTCGTCGCGCACCGGATCGACCGGGCCGACATAATAGATGACGCGATTGGTGAAATCGACCGGCAGCCTCTCGCCCCTGGCCAGCATGTCCACCATGCGCTTGTGGGCGGCGTCGCGGCCGGTGAGCATCTTGCCGGTCAGCAGCAGGCGGTCACCCGGCTGCCAGCTGGCGACCTCGGCCGGGGTCAGCGTGTCGAGATTGACTGGCTTCGACGCCTTGTCCGGCGTCCAGTGCACCTGCGGCCAGTCTTCCAGCTTCGGCGGTTCCAGATAGGCGGGGCCATTGCCGGTGAGGGTGAAGTGCGCGTGGCGGGTGGCGGCGCAATTGGGGATCATGCCGATCGGTTTCGAGGCGGCGTGAGTCGGCGTGTCGAGAATCTTCACATCCAGGATGGTCGACAGCCCGCCCAGCCCCTGTGCGCCGATGCCGAGATCATTGACCGCGTCATAGAGCTCGATGCGTAGCTCCTCGATGGGGGAGCGCGGCCCGCGTGCCTTCAGCTCGGCCATGTCGATCGGCGCCATCAGCGATTCCTTGGCCAGGATCATCGCCTTTTCGGCCGAACCACCGATGCCGATGCCCAGCATGCCGGGCGGGCACCAGCCGGCGCCCATCAGCGGCACGGTGTTCACCACCCAGTCGCGGATGGAATCGGATGGGTTGAGCATCGCGAACTTGGCCTTGTTCTCCGATCCGCCGCCCTTGGCCGAGACAAGAATCTCGACATGGTCGCCGGGCACCAGCTCGATGTGGACGACGGCGGGCGTGTTGTCGCGGGTGTTCACCCGGGTGAAGGCCGGATCGGCGACGATGGAGGCCCTGAGCTTGTTTTCGGGATCCAGATAGGCGCGGCGCACGCCTTCGTTGACCATTTCCTGAACAGTTTTCGTGGCTTGCCAGCGGACGTTCATTCCAACTTTCACGAAGGCGACCACGATGCCGGTGTCCTGGCAGATCGGGCGATGGCCTTCGGCGCACATGCGGCTGTTGGTCAGGATCTGGGCAATGGCATCGCGCGCGGCCGGTGATTCTTCCAGTTCATAGGCACGGCCCAGCGCCCGGATATAATCCATGGGGTGGAAATAGCTGATATACTGCAGCGCATCGGCCACGGAGGTGATGACATCCTCCTCGCGGATCACGGTCATGGTTTGTCCTGTTGCCTTTTGGTCACGGGTGAACCGTATCAGGATAGGCGGCGGCGGGTGCAGCGTCCAGTTTTTGCCCGGCCCGCGCTTGCCGGATTGTTACAGCAATTTTGCACAAGCCCTTGAGGAAACGAATCGCGGCACCGGTCGCGGGCCTGGCCTGTGGATGAATCGCTCGCCGATTCAACCGGTTCGGATGGCAATTCCGGGCCGTCAAGCAAACAATGGGGCTTGCGCGCCGATTCATCTGTGGCACTATCACTAGCGTATCGGAGCTCATCAGACACAAGTTGTGGTGGCTCCGGGCGGGGGACATCCCGGGCAAGGGGCGAATTGCCTGTGGATATCGGGGACAAGTGCTGCTGCGGCAAAGAAGGCGCGTGACCCCGATTTGTTCCCCTCGTATGATTGAGGGGCCTTAATAGTATGAGCGAGTTTCGCATGACTGATAGCAGCGCAGGTTTGACCACCGCTGATCCCGCCACCGACTCCGCCGACAGCGGGGACGCGCTGGCCGCCACCATGGCCGCCGGCGTGCTCGCCCAGGCGGCCGCCGCTGCTGCGGCCGCCAAGCCGGCCAAATCGGCCAAGCCGGGCAGCAGCGAGATCATGCCGTGGAAATTCCCGGTGACGGTCGATCGTAGCCGCGACGCGCTCTTGACCGATTTCGGCAAGGACACGCTGGACGACCGCTATCTGCTGCCGGGCGAATCCTATCAGGACCTGTTTGCCCGCGTCGCGGCTGCCTATGCCGACAATGCCGAGCACGCCCAGCGCATCTATGACTATATCAGCCAGCTGTGGTTCATGCCGGCGACCCCGGTGCTCTCCAACGGCGGCACTGGCCGCGGCCTGCCGATCAGCTGCTATCTGAACAGCGTTTCCGACAGCCTGGATGGCATCGTTGGCACCTGGAACGAGAATGTGTGGCTGGCCTCGCGCGGCGGCGGCATCGGCACCTATTGGGGCAATGTGCGCGGCATCGGCGAGCCGGTGGGCCTCAACGGCAAGACCAGCGGCATCATCCCGTTCGTGCGGGTGATGGACAGCCTGACGCTGGCGATCAGCCAGGGCAGCCTGCGCCGCGGTTCGGCGGCGGTCTATCTCGACATCAGTCACCCGGAGATCGAGGAGTTCCTCGAAATCCGCAAGCCGTCGGGCGATTTCAACCGCAAGGCGCTGAACCTGCACCACGGCGTGCTGGTCACCGATGCCTTCATGGCCGCGGTGCGCGACGGCACCAAGTTCGATCTGGTCAGCCCGAAGACCGGCGAGAAGCGTGCCGAAGTCGATGCCCGGGCGCTGTTCACCAAGCTGGTCGAGACCCGTCTCGCCACAGGCGAGCCCTACATCATCTTCATCGATGAAGTGAACCGCACCATGCCCAAGCACCAGCGCGACCTGGGGCTCAAGGTATCGACGTCGAACCTGTGTTCCGAAATCACCCTGCCGACCGGGCCCGACCATCTTGGCAACGACCGCACCGCCGTGTGCTGCCTGTCGTCGCTGAACATCGAGACCTGGGACCAGTGGCACGACAAGCCGCTGTTCATCGAGGATTGTATGCGCTTCCTCGACAATGTGCTGCAGGATTATATCGACCGGTCCGAACCGGCGATGGCGCGCGCCGCCTATGCCGCGATGCGCGAACGCTCGGTGGGGCTGGGCGTGATGGGCCTGCACAGCTTCTTCCAGGCGCGCGGCCTGCCGTTCGAAAGCGCGCTGGCCAAGAGCTGGAACAAGAAGATCTTCAAGCATATCCGCGCCCAGGTCGACCAGGCGTCGATGAACCTGGCGGTGGAGCGCGGGCCGTGCCCGGATGCCGCCGACATGGGCGTGATGGAGCGTTTTTCCTGCAAGATGGCGATCGCGCCGACGGCGAGCATCTCCATCATCTGCGGCGGCACCTCAGCCTGCGTCGAGCCGATCCCGGCCAACGTCTATACCCACAAGACGCTGTCGGGCAGCTTTGTCGTCAAGAACCCGTATCTGGAAAAGCTGTTGATTTCCAAGGCGAAGAACAGCGACACGGTGTGGAATTCGATCCTGGAGCGCGGCGGTTCGGTGCAGCACCTGGATTTCCTCACGCCGGAGGAAAAGGCCACCTATCGCACCGCCTTCGAGATCGACCAGCGCTGGCTGATCGAGCTGGCCGCCGACCGCACGCCCTTTATCGACCAGGCCCAGTCGCTGAATCTGTTTATCCCGGCCGATGTCGAGAAATGGGATCTGCTCATGCTCCACTATCGGGCGTGGGAACTTGGCATCAAATCGCTTTATTACCTGCGCTCGATGAGTGTACAGCGGGCCGGGTTTGCCGGCGGCGTTGAAGCCGACAACACGACCGAGGCCCCGGTCATCCAGGTTGAGCGGCGTGATTATGATGAGTGCCTGGCGTGCCAATGAGGCGTGCCGGCGCAACGGGCTTGCCCTGCCACACAGCAGGGCGATTCACCGGCCGGGGTGCTGCCCGGCCGGACGGTGAGGGGGTCGTGGCGATGCTTTCCACGACGTGTGTCCACGACCCCCTCCCAACCACCGGCTGGACAACCGGTGAGCAAGTTGTGAGTGGGCGTGCCTTCGGCGGGAAGCGTACCGTCTCCAACGGGTGTTTGCCGGTGCCGTATGGCGCCGCGGCGTTGCAGGCACAGTTTTCGTGTTCCGCGTCAGAGGCGGGTGCAAGGCGCACCTGGCGCGCAACATGGTCTCCGGCTTTGCGCGGCCGGGCCGGCCCACTGATGGTCCGGCCGTCGCAAGGTGCGGATGCAGGGGCACGATCCCTGTCCGCCGAAGGCAAGTTTTACGTTGTTTCCCAAACCGTTAACGCAGGATTTTGAACCATGCCGCTGCTTCAGGCGTCCAAGTCGTACAAGCCTTTCGAATATCCCTGGGCCTATGATTTCTGGAAACGCCAGCAACAGATCCACTGGATGCCCGAAGAGGTGCCGCTGGGCGAGGATTGCCGTGACTGGGCGCAGAAGCTGACCGATCACGAGCGCAACCTGCTCACCCAGATTTTCCGCTTCTTCACCCAGGCCGATGTCGAGGTGCAGGACTGCTACCACGACAAATATGGCAGCGTGTTCAAGCCGACCGAAATCAAGATGATGCTGACGTCGTTCTCCAACATGGAAACGATCCACATCGCGGCCTACAGCCACCTGCTCGATACCATCGGCATGCCTGAAAGTGAGTACAGCGCGTTCCTCAACTACAAGGAAATGCGCGACAAGCATGATTATATGAACACGTTCGGCGTGAGCACGAATGAGGATATCGCCAAGACGCTGGCGATGTTCGGCGGCTTCACCGAAGGCCTGCAGCTGTTCGCCTCGTTCGCCATGCTGATGAACTTCCCGCGCTTCAACAAGATGAAGGGCATGGGCCAGATCGTTTCGTGGAGCGTGCGCGATGAATCGCTTCACTGCGAAGGCATCGTGAAGCTGTTCCACGCCTTCTGCGCAGAAACAGGCGTGCTCAACAGCCGCATTCGCGACGACATTGCCGACGTGTGCCAGCGCACCGTGCGCCTGGAAGACGCATTCATCGATCTGGCCTTCGAACAGGGCCCGGTGAGCGGCATGACGCCCAAGGACATAAAGCGCTATGTCCGCTACATCGCCGACTGGCGCCTGAAGCAGCTCGGCCTGCAACCGATCTACATGATCGAGGAACATCCGCTGCCCTGGCTGACGCCGCTGCTCAACGGTGTCGAACACGCCAACTTCTTCGAAGCCCGCGCGACGGAATATTCGAAGGCCGCCACCAAGGGCGACTGGAACGAAGTGTGGACCGCCTTCGACAGCCGCAAGGCCGCCAAGGCCGCCAGCGAAGCCAAGCCGGCGAACACGGACGACGCACAGGGTGGGTTGCTGGGGGTGGCGGCAGAGTAGCTTCTAGGCGCCCCAATTCTATGGGCACGTCAATTGCAATATATCCTCCGCTGAAAGTTGAAGGTGGCCGCCTTTCCCTGAGCTATGGCGATTCGGCACAGCGGCTTAGGTTCTTTTTGACCTACTTCGAGGATGTCCTGATTGTGCCGACTGGCCTTTCGGGACATCCTTTAAACTTCATGAGCCGTGATGAATTCTCTGCAGTCGACCAGAGATTGGCAATGACACTTCCAGACCGGCCAATACAAATTGGCAGTGTTCGTGCTGGTATGTTTGATCATGATATCGAGGCAGTGTTTCAGGAAGTGAACCGCGTTCAACCTGGGCGGTGGTCTGTGGCGACTCCTCCATGCTCTCGATGGAATGGACAAAGTGAACCTATCCCTCATTTGTTGGCGACGTTTGAGCGGATCCTTCCATGTCCAGGAGTAGGGGTTCCTCTGGAGGAGATCGCGCAATTTCGGACTGCAAATTCAAGGCAATTACAGCGCTTTACAGACCAAATCGATATAATAATAGATTGCACTATTGCCGGAGATAAAATCTCTGCTGAGAGAGATCTTAGAAATATGATTGAAGAGTTAGAAATAATTGAATCGGAGATGAAGAAAGAAGGCTGGTCTCCCTTAAAAATTGATTTTTCTGTAAAGCGGATGGTCGCGGCGACAGGCCTTAGTGCCATATCAACCGCAATTGCCGTCGCTGCCGGGCTTAATCCTATACTTGCTGCTGCTCTAGGTGCGATGGCTGGATCAATTTCGATTGAGGACCGTTCAGCTATGGGTACAAAAATGAGCAATCAAATTCCCCGAATCTACGAATACATTATTCAATCATTCCATAGATTTGGCAATACATCTCCATTTTACACTCCCGTGGAATTTGAAAATCACGTTGATGCGCTAACTTTTGCAAACAACTCATATGTTGCTAGATTCCCGAGAGAGCAACCCTCGGAGCCGCAAGTCCGAAATTCAATAATCGTATGGAATTCATTTGGTTGATTATTCTGTAGACGAAGTCCTGCAATCAGTAGGATTTAGAAGTAAATTTAGCCTTGTTAATCGCCAGAGTTATTGCTTGCGCTTTTGGGCGTGATCCAACAACCGGGTGCAGGGACCGAGTCCCTGCCCGCCGGAGGCCTCCCCTTCTCCCCCCCTCAGGCCGCCGCAGCCTGCGCCGGACGCAGGCCCGGCACCAGCTGCGGCACGCGGCGGGCGTAGGCGTCGTAGCTGTCGGGGAAGGCGGCGCGCAGGATGTTTTCCTCGTGGTGGATGCGGCGATATTGCAGGGCCAGCTGGGTGATGGCCAGGGCGATGGCGCCCCATGACCAGTGGCTGAGGATCATGCCGGCGGTAGTGATGGCTTCGGCCAGGTAGAGCGGGTGGCGCACGAGGCCGTAGGGGCCGGTGGTGATCAGTTCGCGGGCGGTGGGCGCGATCGAGAAGGATCGGCCGAGGAAGTGCAGGGCATAGGCCGAGGCCGCGAAGCCGGCGACCATCAGCGCGACGGCGATGACCAGCGCGGCGGCCGGCGGCTGGCCCGGGGGCAGGGCGGCCAGGCCCATGAGGGCGAAGGTGCCGCCGACGGCGGTGACGCGCGGTTCGAGGCCAC
>NZ_WNJP01000059.1 GCF_009733735.1 Sandarakinorhabdus oryzae
CCGGCAGCGCACCCTGCGCGCGCTGGAGGTGGTGCGATCGACTGGGCGCACACTGGCCGACTGGCAACAGCAGCGCGAGGGCGGGCTTGGCGAGGGCGCCGTGCAGGGGTTCATCGTTGACCGGCCGCGCGCCGTCCTGCACGGCCGCGCCGAAGCCCGGCTGGCGGAGATGCTGGCGGCCGGTGCGCTCGAGGAGGTAGCAGCGTTGTTGGCCAGGGGGTTGCCATCCGATCTGCCGGTGATGAAGGCGCTGGCGGTGCCGCAGCTGGCGGCGCATCTTGCCGGTCGCCTCAGCCTGGCCGATGCGACGGGCGAGGCGCTGGTGGCGACGCGCCAGTATCAGAAGCGCCAGCAGACCTGGGCGCGCCACCAGTTCCCGGCGTGGACGCGTCTCGACCCCGCTTGACCGCAGTGCGGCAACCACTTGCCGCAACCCGCATGTCTCTGCCAACAATAGTGGACATTGTGCCCCTGTTAAGGACCGGGATGTCATGCGACGGTCATGTTGCAGTGCAATGCTGCGTGTGAATTTGCGGGGGAGTTTGTGATGGTGCGGGTGTTGGCGTTTCTGGCAGTGATGGCATTGGCGCAGCCGGCCGTTGCCATCCAGGTCGTCGAGGTCGCGGCCCCGGCCGATACGGGCTGCCCGCCCGGCGCGGCCGCTTGTGACACCGCTGCGCCGCCGGCGAGCACCGCACCGGCCGGTGAAGACGGCGTCGGACCCAAGACGGTCATCGCGGCAATGGTCGGCATCCTCGTGCTGGGCTTCAGCTTCGCCCGGCGCAAGAGCGGGTTGCCGGAAGTTGTTTCCTGATAGCCAGTTTGCGCATGAAAATTGCGCGAAAAAGGCTTGACCTGCCATTTTCCTTCCCATAACAGCAGCCGGCCGCTTGCTTGCGGCCGTCTTGCTTGGGATATTGATCATGGGCACGGAAATGACCGGCGCCGACATCGTTGTGCAGGCCCTCACCGAGCTGGGGGTGGAGGTGGTCTTTGGCTACCCCGGCGGCGCCGTGCTGCCGATCTATGATGCGCTGTTCCAGCAGAACCGCATCCGCCACATCCTGGTGCGCCACGAACAGGCCGCCGTGCACGCCGCCGAAGGCTATGCGCGCGCGTCGGGCAAGGTCGGTGTCGTGCTCGTCACCTCTGGCCCTGGCGCCACCAATGCCGTCACCGGCATCACCGATGCGCTGATGGATTCGATCCCGCTGGTCGTGCTCACCGGCCAGGTGCCGACGCATCTCATTGGCACCGATGCCTTCCAGGAATGCGACACGGTCGGCATCACGCGCCATTGTTCCAAGCATAATTATCTGGTGAAGGAGACGGCGAAGTTGGGCCCCGTGCTGCACGAGGCCTTCTACATCGCCCGCTCCGGCCGGCCTGGCCCGGTGGTGATCGATATCCCCAAGGACGTGCAGATCATGAAGGCCCGCTACGCCAAGCCGGGCACGATCGCGCACAAGACCTACAAGCCGCAGGTGAAAGGCGATCTCGCTGCCATCGAAGCGGCGGTGGACATGCTGGCCGCGGCCGAGCGCCCCATTCTCTACACGGGCGGCGGCATCATCAATAGCGGCCCTGTGGCTACCCAATTGCTGCGCGAGCTGGCCAAGGCGACCGGCGCGCCGGTGACGAGCACGCTGATGGGCCTGGGCACCATGCCCGACGATCACCCGCAATTCCTCGGCATGTTGGGCATGCACGGCAGTTACGAAGCCAATATGGCGATGAACCAGTGTGACCTGATGGTCTGCCTGGGCGCGCGTTTTGATGATCGGGTGACCGGCCGGCTGGATGCGTTCAGCCCCACCAGCCGCAAGATCCATGTCGATATCGATCGTTCCAGCTTCAACAAGACGGTGCGGGTCGATCTCGCCATCCAGGGCGATGTCGGCAGCGTCATGGAAGACATGCTGAAGGTCTGGCGGGCGCGCGGCCATCGCGCTGCCGATCAGAAGGCCTGGTGGGAACAGATCAAGGGCTGGCGCGCACGCAACTCGTTCGGGTTCGAACAGAAGGGCGAGGCGCTGCTGCCGCAGAAGGCCATCCAGCGGCTGTATGAGATGACCAAGGCGAAAAAGCCGATCATCTCCACGGAAGTCGGCCAGCACCAGATGTGGGCGGCTCAGCATTTCGGCTTCCATGATCCCAACAAGTGGCTGACCTCGGGCGGCCTCGGTACCATGGGCTATGGCCTGCCGGCGGCCATCGGCGCGCAACTGGCGTTTCCGGGCGCGCTGGTGATCGATATCGCTGGCGAAGCCAGCATCCAGATGAACATCCAGGAACTGGGCACGGCGACGCAATATCGCCTGCCGGTGAAGGTCTTCATCATCAACAATGAATATATGGGCATGGTGCGCCAGTGGCAGGAGCTGAACCACGGCGGCCGCTACAGCGAATCCTATTCCGACAGCCTGCCGGATTTCGTCATGCTGGCGCAGGCCTATGGCTGGAAGGGCATCACCATCGAGGGGCCGGACGATCTGGATGCCGGCATCCAGGCGATGCTCGATCACCCCGGCCCGGTGATGGTCGATTGCCGGGTGGCCAAGCTCGCCAACTGCTTCCCGATGATCCCGTCGGGCGCCGCGCACACCGATATGATCCTGTCGGCTGCCGATGAACGCGGCGAGGCGGACGATGACGCGAAGGCGCTGGTGTGATGAGAAAGAGGGCCGGACCGAGTATCGTCGTTCGCAATGCTGACCGCGATGAGGCGCAGCTGCTTTTCATTGCCGCAGGATTCACGCCTGTTGCGGAAGTTGTTGATGAAGGCGACATGACACGCTTCTTTTTCGACCGTCTGGCCGACGAGCAATTGCATCGGCTGGCGAACGCGATCCCGCCGTCGATGTATGCTAAGCGCGCCATTGTCGGCGGCTATCCGTTTGAAGATTTGAACCAATGAAACACCTCCCCTCCGAACGGCACACGCTGTCGATCCTGGTTGATAACGAGGCCGGCGTGCTGGCGCGCATCGTCGGCCTGTTCTCGGCGCGCGGTTACAATATCGAGAGCCTGACCGTGGCCGATGTCTCCGACGATCATGCCGTCAGCCGCATCACCGTTGTCACCAGCGGGCCGCCGCCGGTGATCGAGCAGATCCTGGCCCAGCTGGACCGGCTGGTGCCGGTGCACCGGGTGATCGACCTCACCGCCTATGGGCCCCACGTTGAGCGCGAGATGGCGCTGGTGAAGGTGGCCGGCGTGGGCGACAAGCGGGTGGAAGCGCTGCGGCTGGCCGATATTTTCCGGGCGCGGCCGGTGGATACCAGCACGGCGAGTTTCGTGTTCGAGGTGTCGGGCTCCACCGAGAAGGTCAATCAGTTCATCACGCTGATGCGGGAGGTGGGCCTGGTCGAGGTCGCCCGCACCGGGGTTGTTGCCATCGCACGGGGTGCGGAGGCGGTTTGATCATTCGCTCTGCCGCTGCAGGGCCACACAAGGGAAACGAGAATGCGCGTTTATTATGATGCCGATGCCGATGTTGGCCTGATCAAGGGCAAGAAGGTCGCCATCGTTGGCTATGGCAGCCAGGGCCATGCCCACGCCCAGAATCTGCGCGATTCCGGTGTTGCCAATGTCGCCATTGCACTGCGCCCCGGTTCGGCCACCGCCAAGAAGGCGGAAGGCGCCGGCTTCAAGGTGCTGAGCAATGCCGAAGCCGCGGCCTGGGCCGACGTGATCATGGTGCTGGCACCCGATGAGCACCAGGCCGCCATCTATTCCGACGATCTGGCTGCCAACATGAAGCCCGGCGCGGCGCTCGCCTTTGCCCACGGCCTCAACGTGCATTTCGGCCTGATCGAGCCGCGCGCCGATATCGACGTGTTCATGATCGCGCCCAAGGGCCCGGGCCACACGGTGCGTTCGGAATATCAGAAGGGCGGCGGCGTGCCCTGCCTGATCGCCATCCACCAGGATGCCAGCGGCAATGCCCACGACGTGGCGCTGTCCTACGCCTCGGCTATCGGTGGCGGCCGCTCCGGCGTCATCCAGACGACCTTCAAGGAAGAGTGCGAAACCGATCTGTTCGGCGAGCAGGCCGTGCTGTGCGGCGGGCTTTCGCACCTGATCATGGCCGGCTTCGAAACGCTGGTGGAAGCCGGCTATGCACCCGAAATGGCCTATTTCGAGTGCCTGCACGAAGTGAAGCTGATCGTCGACCTGATGTATGAAGGCGGCATCGCCAACATGCGCTACTCCATCTCCAACACCGCCGAATATGGCGACATCACCACCGGCCCGCGCATCATCACCGATGAAACCAAGGCCGAGATGAAGCGCGTGCTGGCCGATATCCAGGGCGGCCGCTTCGTGAAGAACTTCATCCTCGACAACCGCGCCGGCCAGCCGGAGCTGAAGGCCAGCCGCAAGGCTGCCGCTGCCCACCCGATCGAGGAAACCGGCGCCCGCCTGCGCGCCATGATGCCGTGGATCGCCAAGAACCAGCTGGTGGACAAGGCACGCAACTGAGCGGCTGTCGGCATGCGCAGCTTGGTGACAGACCCGCTGTTGCGCGGCCAGCGAGCGAAAAGGGCGGCCCCAACAGGCCGCCCTTTTTTGACTCGTCTGGCGGCGCGGCTTTGCCGCGACGCCCTGCCTTTCTCTTCTATTCGCTCGCCGGGCGGCGCTGGGCCAGCAGGTCCGCCGCGCGCACGCGCACGCTGCGCAGCGCCAGCTGCACTTCCCACAGGAACAGCATCAGCCCGCCGGTGAGCATCAGCGTCGCCGCCACGAACATCCACGCCACCACGGCTTCAAGCCGACCGCCAAGCAATTGTTCGAGGAACAGCAGCGCCACCACCAGGCAGACGAGCAGCGCAGCCATGGTGCACAAAGCAATCGCCCAGTTGGCGGCGGCCATGCGCTTGGCCAGCACGGCCAGATCATCGATGGCGATACGGCGCTTTTCGGCGGCATAGCCGGCCATGCTGGCCTCCAGATGGCGCGACCGGTCCACCACGCGCGACAGGCGGTGCACCATGACGTTGAGCATGCCGGCAATCGCGGTGAGCAGGAACACCGGCGCCAGCGCGCTCTGGATCGCCGAGCCGATGTTGGCGGTGGAAATGATCTGGTCCATCGTGCCATCAAGCCGTGCAATGGCGGCAACTGCAAGGCGGCATCTTGCGCTGCAGCCCCGCTTCACGGTAATGAGAGCCATGGCTTTCCGTTCGGCCCTCATTCTCCTGCGACTTACACGCCCTCGGGCGTGACGCTGGCTGCTGGGCATGTTCCCTCGGCCACGCGCCTTGAGGGGTTGAACCTGACACTCTAAAATCCAGCGTTCAGACAGGCAGAGCCATGACCACCAACCATATTCGCATTTTCGACACCACCCTGCGCGACGGGGAGCAATCCCCCGGCTGCTCGATGAATCTCGAGGAAAAACTGAAAGTCGCCGCTCAGCTGGAAGCGTTGGGGGTGGACATCATCGAAGCCGGCTTCGCCATTGCATCGGAAGGCGATTTCGAAGCCGTGCAGGCCGTCGCCAACATGTGCGACACCGCCATCGTCGCCAGCCTGGCCCGTGCCGCCGCGCCCGATATCGAACGGGCCTGGGCGGCGCTGAAGGGCGCGAAACAGCCGCGCATCCACACCTTCATCGCGACCTCGCCGCTGCACATGAAGGTGAAGCTGAACAAGTCGCCGGAAGAGGTGCTGGAGGCGATCCGCCAGTCGGTGAGCATGGCGCGCAACCTGTGCCCGGACGTCGAATGGTCGGCCGAGGATGCCACCCGCTCCGATCCGGATTTCCTGTGCCGGGCGGTGGAAACCGCGATCAACGCCGGGGCGACGACGATCAACCTGCCCGACACGGTGGGTTATGCGACGCCGGCCACCTATGGCGCGATGTTCAGGGACGTCATCACCCGCGTGCCCAACGCCGATCAGGCGATCTTCTCCACCCATTGCCACAATGATCTGGGTCTGGCCGTGGCGAATACGCTCAGTGCCATCATGGCCGGCGCCCGGCAGGTGGAAGCCACGGTCAACGGCATCGGCGAGCGCGCCGGCAATGCCGCGGTGGAGGAAATCGCCATGGCGCTGAAGGTGCGCCACGACGTGATGCCCTATGAAACCCGCATCGTCTCCACCGAGATCACCCGCGCCAGCCGGCTGGTTTCGGGCGTGACCGGCATGCAGGTGCAGGCCAACAAGGCCATCGTCGGTGCCAACGCCTTCGCGCATGAAAGCGGCATCCACCAGGATGGCATGCTGAAGGACTCGTCCACCTACGAGATCATGACGCCGGACAGCGTGGGCCAGGGCGCCACCAACCTGGTGCTGGGCAAGCATTCGGGCCGCGCCGCCTTCCGCTCGAAGCTGGCGGAAATGGGCTATGACCTCAGCGACAACGAGTTCGGCGATGCCTTCAAGCGCTTCAAGGATCTGGCCGATGCCAAGAAGCAGGTGTTTGACGAGGATATTGTCGCGCTGGTCGATGACGAAGTGCTGCGCGGGCACGACCGCATCCAGGTGACGGAAGTGGAGGTCTATTGCGGCAGCAATGGCCCGCAGCGCGCCATCCTGACGCTGAACATCGACGGCGAGGAGCACACGGCGGCCACCCGCGGCAATGGCCCCGTCGACGCGCTGTTCAACGCCATCCGCAAGCTGGTGCCGCATGAGGAGGCCGTGCTCAACCTCTACCAGGTCCACGCCGTCACAGCCGGCACCGATGCCCAGGCCGAAGTCAGCGTGGTGCTGGCCGAACATGGCCGCACCGTGCGCGGCACCGGGGCGCATACCGACACGCTGGTGGCAAGTGCGCGCGCCTATGTGAACGCGCTCAACAAGCTGATCGTCAAGCGCGGCAAGTCGGCGCTCAGCGCGGCGGGGTGAGCCGGCTCGTCATCGTCTACAACGCCAATGCCGGTCTGCTGGCGGGCGCGATGGACAGCATCCACAAGCTGATCGCGCCCGCCACCTATCCGTGCCGCCTGTGCGCGCTCACCCACGGCTTTTTCACCATGCGGCGCGACTGGCGGGCCTTCGTGGACGGGCTGGGGATGGCGACCGTTGTCCATCACCGCCCGGATTTCCGCCTGGCCTTTCCGGCCGCCGCCGATTGGCCGCTGCCGCTGCTGGCGGTGGAGGAGGGCGGTGCGCTGCGCCAACTGGTCAGCGCTGCCGAGCTTGCCGGCCTGCCCGATCTGGCCGCGCTGATCGCGATGCTGCGGGAGCGACTGCCGCGCGTCTAGGCGGCCGCCGGATGGCGCCATTTCTTGCCCCGGCCTTGCGCCGCGGCATATTGCTTGTCGGCAAAGGCCCAGTTGGGCAATGCTTCGAACCAGGCCTCCAGAAAGCCCTTCCGATCGTTCTGGTGATCAAGATAATAGGCATGTTCCCACACGTCGCACACCATCAGCGGCGTGGCGCCGGTTTCGCCGCGCCAGTCATCGGCATCGTGGCTCACGGTCACGGCCAGCGCGCCGGCATGATCGGCGACCAGCCACACCCAGCCTGATCCGAACTGCGCGACGCCGGCCGCGACTAATTCGGCCTTCAGCGCCTGAAATCCGCCCAGCTGCAGAGCGATGGCCTTGGCCAGATCGCCCGCCGGCGGTGCCCGCTCTGGGGTCATGGCGTCCCAGAAGAAACTGTGGTTGCGCACCTGTGCCGCGGTGTTGAACAGCGCCCGGTTGCCGCCGCTTTCGGCAGCCGCAATCACCTCCTCCAGCGTGTCGGGCACGATATCGGCCTCCGACAGCAGGGCGTTGAGCGTCTTCACATAGCCACCGTGGTGCTTCTCGTGATGGAAATGCAGCGTGCGTTCGGACATCACCGGTTCCAGAGCATCGTGGGGATAGGGCAACGGTGCGAGGCTGAACATGGGGGCAAACTCCAGCCCCCGCCCACCGGGAGGCAGGCATTTCG
Source organism: Sandarakinorhabdus oryzae (assembly GCF_009733735.1). Classification (GTDB taxonomy): domain Bacteria; phylum Pseudomonadota; class Alphaproteobacteria; order Sphingomonadales; family Sphingomonadaceae; genus Sandarakinorhabdus; species Sandarakinorhabdus oryzae. The sequence continues at coordinate 7,894 of NZ_WNJP01000059.1, forward strand.
GAGGCGAGCGTAGAGCCTAGGCTGCCCGGCCAGCGGTCAGCAGCGCCGGAAACCACTCACGCAGGTGTTTGCCGCAGTTGCGCAAGGATGGCCGCGACCTGCCGTGCCGTTGGCCACTCGGCCTCGACATGCCACGCCGGCTCGTCAGCACCGGGTTCCTCCAGGATGGCGAACTGGCTGGCGGTCAGATGGGCGGGCCAGAAATGGTCGGGGCGGGCCTGGGCGCGGGCGGTTGCCAGTTCGGGCGTGATGCGGATCAGCACATAATGCACGTTGGCATGCGCGGCGTAGAGCCCGTTGCGATAGGCGCGCTTCAAGGCAGAGGCGCTGATCACCCCGCCGCCGGTTCCCCACGTCGCCAGTTGCGCCGCGCAGGCAGCCAGCCAGGGCGCCCGATCGTCGTCATCAAGCGGCTGGCCGGTCGCCATCTTGGCCTTGTTGGCCGGCGGGTGCAGATCATCGCCATCGCGGAACGGCACGCCCAGCGCTGTGGCCAGCGCGGCGGCCAGGGTGGTCTTGCCACAGCCGGCGACGCCGCCAACAACGATGAGGGGAAGGGCCATGGCGTGCCTTGTCCCACAGGCCAGAATCGCTTGCAATCACCTGGACCTTGCGCCATACGCGCCGCTTCGCCGTGCGGAGCCATGCTTCGTGGGGTGATGGACGCCAGCCGGAGGGGCGTGGGCATTGTGCCCCGTCAACGATCGGCACGAGGAGAGAGAGATGCCGTTTTACGAGCATGTCTTCCTGGCGCGTCAGGACCTGACCACTGCGCAGGTTGAGACGCTGACGGAAGGCTTCACCAAGGTTCTGGCCGACGGCAAGGGCCGGGTTGCGAACAGCGAATATTGGGGCCTGCGCACGCTGGCCTATCGCATCGCCAAGAACCGCAAGGCGCATTACGTGATGCTCAACATCGACGCCCCGGCCACTGCCGTGGCCGAAATGGAGCGCCAGGTGGGCCTCAACGAAGATATCATCCGTTCCATGACCGTGCGCGTTGACGCGCTGTCGGCCGAACCGTCGGCGATGACCCGCCGCGGTGACCGCGCCGAGCGTGAAGGTGGCCGCGAAGGCGGTCGCGAAGGCCGTGAAGGCCGCGGTGATCGTGATGGCGGCGCCCCGCGTGGTGAACGCCCGCGCCGCGAACCGCGCGCTTAAGGGAGGGACATATGGGACGTCCGTTTTTCCGCCGCCGCAAGTCGTGCCCCTTCTCGGGCCCGAACGCCCCCGCCATCGACTACAAGGACGTGCGCCTGTTGCAGGGCTTCGTGTCTGAGCGTGGCAAGATCGTGCCGGCCCGCATCACCGCGGTTTCGGCCAAGAAGCAGCGCGAACTGGCCAAGGCCATCAAGCGCGCCCGCCACCTGGGCCTGCTGCCCTATCTGGTGAAGTGAGGAGCGCCTGACCATGCATGTCATCCTGCTCGAACGCGTTGAAAAGCTTGGCACCATTGGCGACATCGTCAATGTGAAGCCGGGTTTCGCCCGCAATTTCCTGCTGCCCCGCGGCAAGGCCTTGCGCGCCACCGACGCCAACAAGGCCCGTTTCGAAGCCGATCGCGCCCGCATCGAGGCCGATAACGCCAAGCGCCGCGACATCGCCCGTTCGGAATCGCGTGAGATCGAAGGCGCCAGCGTCGTCATGATCCGCGCCGCCTCCGGCACCGGCCAGCTCTATGGTTCGGTCGCTGCCCGCGATCTGGCCGAAGCGCTGACCAACGGCGGTCACAAGGTCCACAAGAACCAGATCGTCCTCGACAAGCCGATCAAGACCCTGGGCGTGCACGACGTGAAGGTCGCGCTGCACCCGGAAGTGGTCGTGATGGTCAAGGTGAACATCGCCCGTTCGCCGGAAGAGGCCGAACTGCAGGCCAAGGGCGTCGACGTGGTCGCCACCGCCGAGCGCGAGGAAGCCGGCTTCACCGAAGCCTTCGATCCGAACGCCGAGCCCGGCACACTGCCGATGGACGAAGACACCGCCGAAGCCTGATCGGGCTGCGCGCGAACAATCGGGGCCGTGGGCGCTGCCGCCCGCGGCCCCTTTTTCTTGCCGGCAACGCCACTTGCCCCTATGGAAACCCGCCATGACCGACACGCCCGAAACCGCCCCCGAAACGCCGGCTGAAACGCCTGTCGCTGACAGCCCGCCGGATCGCCTGTCGGTGAACCCGCGCAGCGACTTCCACGATTGGGACATGCTGCGCCGCGGCGTCGGCATCCGCTTCAATGGTGTGGAGCGGACGAATGTGGAGGAGTATTGCATTTCCGAAGGCTGGATCCGTGTCGCCGCCGGCAAGAGCCTTGATCGCAAGGGCAACCCGCTCACCATCAAGCTGAACGGCACTGTAGAGGCCTGGTTCAAGAGCTAGATCGCGAGATCGACCCAGATCGCGGCATGGTCCGATGCGCTCTGCACCGTGGATTCGAGCGTGTCATAGATCGGCCAGGGCGGCTTGGTCTTGCCGGGCCGCATGCCGCTGCGAATGACGCCTGATGCGGTGGCCTTGGCGGCCAGGGCCGGGGACAGCAGGATATAATCGATCTTGGTGCCGGCTCGGCAATTGCCATGCGTGCCGGGAAAGCCGCCATCATTGTGCACCGGCAGTGTGAAGATGTCGGCGAGATCGGTACCGGCCAGCAACGGCGCCAGTGGCGCGGAATCGGGCGTGTCGTTGAAATCGCCCATGATGGCGATGCGATCGATGCCGGCGGTGCGGTGCGCCTTGTAGATGCCGGCAACCCGCGTCGCCTCGTCCTTGCGCTTGGCCTGGGAGGCCGCATCATTGCCGCCGAACTTCGATTTGAAATGGCAGAGCATGATCAGCAGCGGTCCGCTGGCGGTTTCGAGGTGAAATTCCGGGCAATCGCGGCTGAACAGCACCCGGCCGTTGGCGCGGCGATCATCGACCCGGCTGCGCATCGTGCCGATCGGCAGCGTCTTGCGGGTCATCAAGCCGACGTCGATGCCGCGATCATCATTGCCATCGATCAGCATGACGTGGCGGAAGGCCTGGCCACCGACGGCGCTGCTGGCCAGGATTTCGCTGTTGAACGCGGCCAGGGACGGTCGATCCTCGGCCTCGACCACGCCCAGGATGTCGGCCTTCAAATCGCGGACCACCATGGCGGTGTGCAGCATGGCGGCATGGTTGACCGGCTGGCGCTTCAGCTCGAGCGAGCCAACCCAATCGGCGCGGCCATCAGCGACGATTCGGGGCGGCCCGGTTTGGGGCCGGCTGAGCAGGCTGCCGCGGCTCTGGCGCAAGATCACATTGCGGTTCTCATCGGCCTTCAGCAGCCCGAGGATGGTGAATTCGTCGATGATCTGCTGCCTCGACGCCGAATAATCGGCCTGGGCCAGCAGCGCCTGGGCGCGGCCAAAGGCGGCCAGCACGGCCTGGTTGTCATCGTCGAAGGCGCGGGCGCGATCGAAGAGATTCTCGACATTGAATGCGGCCAGTCGCATCGCATGGACTCCCCCAAGCTGCTGACCCGAACGGGAGTGTGACTCCAAGCCGTGACAGGCGCAAGAACGCCGCAACCAGCGTCTTGCCAAGCGCCGCGCTTTGCGGCTTGGCTGGGCCATGGCCGATCTGTTTGCCGCCGATGATCCCGGGCCGCCGGCGACCGCGCCGCTGGCCGAACAGTTGCGCCCGCGCACCCTGGCCGAGGTGGTGGGGCAGGATCATCTCACCGGCCCCGATGGCGCCATCACCCGCATGGTGGCGACGGGCAGCCTGTCCAGCCTGATCTTCTGGGGCCCGCCCGGCACCGGCAAGACCACCATCGCCCGCCTGCTGGCCACTGCCGCTGGAATGCGCTTTGTCGCCATTTCCGCGGTGTTCGCCGGCGTGGCGGATCTGAAGAAGCTGTTTGCCGAGGCCCGTGAGGCCGCCCGCGCCGGCCAGCGCACGCTGTTGTTCGTGGACGAAATCCACCGCTTCAACCGCGCCCAGCAGGATGGCTTCCTCGGCCCGATGGAGGACGGCACCATCACGCTGGTCGGGGCCACCACCGAAAACCCCAGTTTCGAACTGAACGCCGCCATCCTGTCACGCGCCCGCGTGCTGATCGTGCGCCGGCTCGACGAAGCGGCGCTGGCCGATCTGCTTATCCGTGCTGAAGCCCATGCCGGCCAGGCTCTGCCGGTGACCGATGACGCCCGCGCGGCGCTGATTGCCTCGGCCGATGGCGACGGCCGTTTTCTGCTTGGGCAGGCCGAAAGCCTGTTTGCGCTTGGGGATGTGCCGGCGATGGCCCCGGCTGATCTCGCCGCGTTCCTGCATCGCCGCATGCCAGTCTATGACAAGGACCGCGAGGGCCATTACGGGCTGATCTCTGCGCTCCACAAGAGCTTGCGCGGTTCCGATCCCGATGCCGCGCTCTATTGGCTGGCGCGCATGCTGGTGGCGGGTGAGGAGCCGCTCTACCTGCTGCGCCGGCTGGTGCGCTTTGCCAGCGAGGATATCGGCCTGGCTGACAGCAACGCGCTGCGCGTCTGCCTCGATGCCAAGGACGCCTATGATTTCCTCGGCAGCCCGGAAGGTGAACTCGCCATCGTCCACGCCTGCCTCTATCTCGCCACCGCACCCAAATCCAATGCGGCTTATGTGGCGGAAAAGGCGGCGCGAAAGCTCGCCGCCAGCACAGGCTCGCTGCAGCCGCCAGCCCATATCCTGAATGCGCCGACCCGGCTGATGAAGGAGCTGGGCTATGGCCAGGGCTATGCCTATGACCATGACGCGCCCGACGGCTTTTCCGGCCAGAACTACTGGCCTGACGGCATGGCGGCGCAGGGTCTCTACACCCCCAGCCCGCGCGGCATGGAAGCGCGCATCGCCGAACGGCTGGCGGAGTGGACGCGCCGCCGGGCGGCGCTGCGACCATCATGAGGTTCAGCCGTTTTGTCGGCATCGACTGGTCGGGCGCGAAGGGGGAGCGGCACCCGTCCATCCAGGTCGCCGTGTGCAATGCCGGGGATACGGCGCCGGCGCTGGTGCTGCCGCCATCCGGCATCTGGTCGCGGGCCGGCGTGCTTGATTGGCTGGGCAGGCTGTCCGGCGATGTGCTGGTGGGGATGGATGCCGGCTTCGGCTTTGCCTCCGTGCCGCCATTCCTGGGCCCGGCGCGCGACCTGTGGGCCGAGGTGGAGGCAGTGTGCGCCGGCGAGGCTGACCTGGGCGGGCATGGCTTCATCGCACATCGGCGCGAGGCTTTCTGGCTTGGCGCCGCCGATGGCCCCCGTCAGGCCCGCGCGCATCTGAGGGTAACGGAGCAGGTGTACAAGGCGAGCGGGCTGGGGGTGCCGACCTCCAATTTCGTGCTGCTGGGCGCCAGCCAGGTCGGCAAGGCGACGCTCACCGCGATGCGGCTGCTGCACCGCCTTGATTGGCCGGTGTGGCCGTTCGATCCGCTGCCCGCCCGCGGTCCGGTCATCCTCGAAATTTATGCCCAGGCCTTTGCCCGGCTGGGCGGGTTCCGCGGCAAGCTGCGCGATGGAGACAGCCTCAACGCCGCCTTGGCGCGCCATGGCAGCCGGCCGATGCCCGCCGGCTTTCCGACGATCTTTCCAGATCATGTTGGTGATGCGCTCATCACCGCGGCTGGCCTGCGCGCCATCGCCCACCAGCCGCAGTGGTGGCAGCCGCCAGCGCTGACCCCGGCGATCGCGGTTACGGAGGGCTGGACGTTCGGCGTGGTCTGACCAGGTGCTGGCGATGCAGGATCAGGATGCTCAGCGCCACGCAGCCGGCAATCGCCGCCATCCCGGCGTCATAGCCGCCGGTCGCATCGCGGGCCACGCCCAGCGCGCTGGTGCTGAGGAAACTGCCGAACTGGCCGAAGGTGTTGACCGCCGCGATGCCGACGGCGCGGTGGCGCTCGTGCAATTGCTCCGACACCAGCGCCCAGAACACCGGGTGGGAAGGCAGGTTCAGCGCCGCGATCGCCAGCGCCGCAGCCATTGCCAGCACCGGCGATGTGGTCACGCCCAGAACCACGAAGGCCACGCCCACCAGCGCCCACGGCAGCAGCACGTGCCAATGCCGCTCCTGCCGCCGGTCGCTGTGCCAGCCCAGCGCCAGCAGCACGACCACCCCAACCATGCCGCCAATGGTGACCAGTTGCCCGACAGCGGCCGTGCCCAGCCCGGTCTGCTCTGCCAGGATCAGCGGCATCGAATAGAGATAGGCATTGACCGAGCCGGCGAGCAGCAGCCAGGCGATGCCAAGGCCCAGGATCTGGCGATCGGCCAGGGCACGCAGCATGCTGCCGTGCTGCGGGCCGGCAATGGCGGCGGCATCGGCCGCGAGCTGGCCGGTCAGCCAGTGTTTCTCCGCCGCTGACAGCCAGCCGACCTGTTCCGGTCGGTCCGGCAGCCAGCGCCAGATGACGAGACCGGTGATGATGGCCGGGCCGGCTTCCAGCAGCAGCAGCCATTGCCAACCGGCCAGGCCCAGCGCGCCATCCAGCCCAAGCAACGGCGCCGACACGAGGCCGAGCACCGCTTGGCTGGCCGGCTGGGCGATATAGAAGCGGCTGACCACCCGGCCGCGCCACTGCGCCGGAAACCACAGGCTGGCATAGAAGAGGATGGAGGGGAAAAAGCCCGCCTCCGCCGCGCCGAGCAGGAAGCGCAGCACATAATATTGGAACGGGGTGGTGACGAACATCTGCGCCGCCGAGATCAGCCCCCAGCTGATCATGATGCGCGTCACCCAGACCCTTGTGCCAAAGCGCATCATCAGCATGTTCGACGGCACTTCCAGCAGGGCATAGCTGACGAAGAACAGTCCGCCGGCAAAGCCGTAGACGCTGGCCGTGAAGCCCAGGTCGCGGTTCATGGATTCAGCCGCAAAGCTGATGTTGATGCGGTCGACGATGGCGACCAGATAGGCAGTGAACAGCATCGGCAGCAGGCGCCACTGCGCCCGCTTCATCACGCGATCAGGCAGGCCCTTGTCGGAGCCGTCGGCTTCAGATGCCATGCGCGGCCGGAATCGGGGACGGCGGCCCCTCCGGCATGACCAGCAGTTCCGTCTCGCTGGCACCAGCCTCGGCCCTGGCAAGCAGCGCATCCGGATCCCAGGTCACGCCCACCGGATTGGCGGCCATGGCAGGCCCGGCCATGAAGTCATTGGCCTCGGCAACGCTCATCGCATCGGCCTGGAATTCCATGCGGTTGTCATCGGGATCGGCGTAGTAGAGCGACAGGGTGGGGCCGTGATGCACCGGCCAATAGGGCAGGATGCCGTCGGCTTTCAGACGCTTGTAGGTGCTCAGCAGGTCGTGCGCGCTGGCAAAGGTCCAGGCGACATGGTTCACTCCGATCTCGCCCCGCGAACCGGCATCGGGCGCAGCGTCAGGGGCTTTGGGCCGCATCACCTCCAGGTTGGCAAAGGCGAAGCGGTGATGTTCCTCATCGAAGGTGAGAAAAGCCAGCGCCGGATCGCGGTGGACGACATGGGCCTGGAACACGGTTTCATACCAGGCGATCATGCGGTCGAACTGGCGTGTCTGATAGACGACATGCGCCAGCGTGCGTGGCTTCGACATGGTTTGCCCTCCCCCAGAAGTTGCGACAGGCTGCACTCTCGCCGCGCGATTGGCAATCCCGGCGCAATCCCGCTAAGGGGAGCGCGATGAACCCCACCATGCCCCATCTGCTGCTGGTCGCCCTTGGGGGCGCGCTGGGATCGATGCTGCGCTATGGAGTCGGCCGCTGGGCGATCGTGATGATGGGCCCGGGCTTTCCGTTCGGTACCTTCGCCGTCAATATCCTGGGCGGCTTGCTGATGGGCCTCCTGGCCGGCTGGCTGGCGCGCACCAGCCAGGGTGGCGAAGAATTGCGGCTGCTGCTCGGCGTTGGCGTGCTCGGCGGCTTCACCACCTTTTCGGCCTTTTCACTGGAAGTCTACAACATGATCACAAGGGCCGAAATCGCGCTGGCCGCCGCCTATTCGGTCTCAAGCGTGGCGGGCAGCGTGCTGGCGGTGCTGGCCGGGGTGTGGCTGATGCGGGGCGTTGCCTGATGCCCACTGCAATCATCGCCGAGGATGACGACGGCATCCGCCTCGATCGCTGGTTCCAGCGCCACACCAAGGATGTCAGCTTCAACATCGTCTCGCGCTGGTCGAAATCCGGCGCGGTGCGGCTGGATGGCGCCAAGGCCGGCCCCGGCGACCGGGTCGCCGCCGGGCAAAGCCTGACCTGGCCTGACGAACTGCCGGTGCCGGCCGCCAGCCGCCCGACCGAGCG
>NZ_WNJP01000006.1 GCF_009733735.1 Sandarakinorhabdus oryzae
TGCGCTTTGAACTGCCCGATGGCGACGGCGCGCCGGGCCCGCGGCGTGACCGCACCCGGCCTAAGGGCTTCCAGCCGCGCCCCGGCCGCAGCCGCATCCCGCCCGGCATCAGGCGGGGCCGCCGATGAGCGATCGTATCACCGCCAACCTCCCGTCGCGCGATTTTGCCGCCACCATCGCCTTTTATGCCAGGCTCGGCTTTGGCGTGCGCTTTCAAGGGCCGGGCTGGCTGATCCTGGAGCGCGGGCCGCTGGAACTGGAATTCTTTCCCTGGCCCGATCTCGATCCGGCCAGCAGCAGCTTTTCCGCCTGCATCCGCGTCGATGATCTGGCCGCCCTGCACCGCGCGTTCAGCGCCGCCGGCCTGCCTGAACAGGGCATCCCGCGGCTGGAGCCGATCCGGCCAATCGGTCACGGCTTGCTGATGTTCGGCCTCGTCGATCGCGACGGCAGCCTGCTGCGCGGCCTGGGTTGACGCGGCCCTTGAGCGCCGTGCGCCGCCGTGCCATCACCGCGCCACGATTTTTCAGGGGAGAATTTGACGTGAAGACACTGCTGCTGGCTGGCCTCGCCCTGGCTGTCGCCCATCCGGCGTGCGCGCAAGACAAGCGCCAATCGCCCAAGGACATGATGGTCGCCGAAGCCGATGCCGCCACGGCCCGCGCACCGGTGGATGAACAGGCCTGGGTGTCGAAGGGCAGCGTCTCGGTGAAGGGCAAGGCGATTGCCTACACCGCCACTGCCGGCACGCTCACCATCCGCGACGACAATGCCCGGCCGACGGGCAGCATCTTCTACACCGCCTATACCACCGGCGAAGCAGGCCGCCCGGTCACCTTCTTCTACAACGGCGGTCCCGGTTCGGCGACGATCTGGCTGCACATGGGCAGTTTCGGCCCGGTGCGCGTGAAGACCGACAAGCCGGTCTATGTGACGCCCGACCAGTATAGCGTCACCGCCAACCCGTGGAGCCTCATTGACAAGACCGACATCGTCTTCATCGATGCGCCCGGTGCCGGCTGGTCACGGCCGCTGGGTGACAAGACCGGCAAGGATTTCAACGGCGTCGATCAGGATGCCGACGCCTTTGCCCGCGCCATCCTGCGCTATGTGAACAAGAACAATCGCTGGAAATCGCCGAAATTCCTGTTCGGCGAATCCTATGGCACGCTGCGCTCCGGCGCGGTCGCAGCCCAGCTAGAGGACCGCGGCCTGTCGCTGAACGGCATCGTGCTGCTCTCCACCATCCTGAACTATGGCGTGCGCCAGCCCGGCTATGACCAGAATTACCTGGTGCTGTTCCCCGGCTATGCCGCCACCGCCTGGTATCACGGCACGCTGCCGGGCCCGAAGCCGGCCAATATCGATGCCTATGTGAACGAGGTCCGCGCCTGGGTCAGCGGGCCCTATGCCGCCGCGCTGGCCAAGGGCAGCAACATTTCAGACGCCGAGCGCGACGTCATCGCCGCCCAGATGAACGCCTATACCGGGCTGCCGATCGATTTCATCAAGCGCGCCAACCTGCGGGTGGACCTGCAGCACTTCATGACCGAACTGCTGCGCCCGCGCGGCCTGTCCATCGGCCGGCTCGACGCTCGCTACACGCTGCCACCCACCGATCTCAATGCCGACAGCCCGGATGATGATCCGGCCTCCACCGCCGTCACCGGCGCTTACGTGAGCGCCTTCCACGATTATGCGGTGAAGTCCTTGGGCGTGAAGACCGAACTGCCCTACAAGCTCTCGGCCCGCGAACCCGGCTGGAGCTGGGACTGGAACCACCGCCCGCCGCGCGGCGGCAACCAGACGACGCCCAACACCGCCGTCGACCTCGCCTACACCATGCGCGCCAATCCGAAGCTCAAGATACTGTTCCTGAACGGCTATTACGACATGGCGACGCCGTTCTATGGGGCGGAGTTCGACGCGGCGCACATGCTGCTGCCGGCCGATCTCAATCGGAACATCAAGTTCACCTATTATCAGTCAGGCCACATGATCTACCTGGCCGAAAGCGAGCTCGCCAAGATGCGGGACGATGTGGCGGCGTGGTTTGACGAGGCGTTGAAGTAAAAAGGGCCTCCGAGGGCACCCATCGAAACAGCGTTTCGATGGGACCCGCCGCGGGCAGGGACTCAGTCCCTGCACCCGTTCGATTTCGGGTAGTCCTTGCCCGACATGCGCACACCAGCGCCGCAGGCAATCAGAATGCCTGCGGCGCTATTTTCTTTGTCCGATGGACTGCCCGAAAACGAAAGTGGGTGCAGGGCCTCAGGCCCTGCCTGCCGGAGGCTCTTCCGCTGACGCTTCCAGCACGCCCGCCACCGCCAGGAACACGTCCGGCCGCAGCTGCACGCCCAGGTGGCTGCTGTTGATCTCGATCGACCGGCCGTGGTCGTCGCGGCAGATTTCGCCGGCGACCAGACCATCGGACCGGCTCCAGATGGCGGTGGTGGGGACGCTGAGTGGTGCCGCGATTTCGGCGCTGCGGGCGGCGACCGCGGGATCATCGAGGCGTTCGCCGGTGATCCATTCGAAGAAGCGCCAGACGTTGGTGGCCTTGGCGCTGCCGGCGAAGGGCGAGCTGATGGTGATGACTTCGCGGATGAGGTCAGGCCGGCGCTGGGCCACCAGGCGCGCGATCATCCCGCCCAGGCTGACGCCGATGAGGGTCACGGGACCGCTGGTGGCGGCAATCGCCTCGATGCGTTCGATCAGCCGTTCGGCCTGGGTGCCGATGGTGCGGGCGCCGAGGTTGCGGCCGAAACCCCAATAATGCGCCTGGTAACCGCGCTGCCGCAGGAAGCGCCGCAGCAGCACGAAGGAGCGTTCGCCCTGCATGAGGCCGGGCAGCAGCAGCACGGGCCGGCCGTCGCCGACGGGCTCGCTGCGCAGTCGGCGCGTGTGGCGCGGCAGGCTCATCACGGTCCACGCGGCGCGCGGCAGTTCGGCAGCCCACAGCAATTTGGACGGCGGGCGCACGGATTCGGTCACGACTGTCATCGAACCGTCATATATCAGTTGTGCGGCGCCGCCCAGAAACAAAAGTGGGTGCAGGGCCTCAGGCCCTGCCCGCCGGAGGCCCGTTTTCACTTTGCTGAAATCAAAACCGCATCCCCCGGCACCATCGCGTCCAGCCAGCGCGCCAGCACGGCGTGTTCCATGGCGATGCAGCCTTCTGTGGGCCGGCCGTCGGGTTGGCGGACATGCCAGAAGATGGCGCTGCCGAGGCCGGGGATGGGCGGCGCATCGTTGTGGGCGAGGACGAGGATGAGGTCGTAGGCGTGGTCGTCACGCCACAGGGCTTCGTGGCTGTGGGGGTGGGGGATGGTGACGGGGCGATTGTAGGCCGGGTCGGCGGCGCCGTCGGACCAGCCATCCCAGGGCCGCAGCCAGCGCCAGGGCAATGCCGTTTGTGGGGCAGGAAGGCGATCGGGGCGCAGCAGCGCGGCGCGGATCGGCCAAACACCGAGCGGCGTCTTGCCGTCGCCTTCGCGTTTGTCCGCGGCGGGACAGAAGCCGCCCTTGCCGAAACTGGCGGCGTGGGTTTCACCGAACGCGCTGACCGTGCCGGCGGCAGGGTTGGCGCGGAAGACGGTCACAGCATGTGGCCCTGCCGGTCGCGCTTGGTGGCGAGGTAGGCGGCGTTGTGCGGGTTGGGCGGCATGTCGTGGGCGACGCGGGTGACGGTGAAGCCGTGGGCGGCGAGGCCATCCACCTTCAGCGGGTTGTTGGTCATCAGCGCGACGCTCGACACGCCGAGGGACTTGAACATGGCGGCGGCCAGCGAAAAGTCGCGCTCGTCAGGTTCAAAGCCGAGGCGGGTGTTGGCGTCGACTGTGTCCCAGCCCTGATCCTGCAGGGCATAGGCCCGCAATTTGTTGAGCAGGCCGATACCGCGGCCTTCCTGCTGCAGATAGAGCAATATGCCGCCGCCGGGGTTCTGCGCGATGGCGGCGAGGGCGGCGTGAAGCTGCGGGCCGCAATCGCATTTCAGGCTGCCGAGCACATCGCCGGTCAGGCAGGAGGAGTGCAGGCGGGCCAGCACGGGCTGGTTCACGTCCGGATTGCCGATCACCAGCGCCAGATGTTCCGGGCCACCATCATCGGGGCGGAAGGCGACGACCTGCGTCGCTTCGGCGCTGGCCAGCGGCAGGCGGGCGCGGCTGGAGATGTGGACGCGGGCGACGGCGGCCGGCAGCGCCAGCGCGGCTTCGGATGGGCAGGAAACGGCAACGTCGGCGCCGGCCAGCGGCACAGCATAGACGGCGGGGATCAGCCCGGCGTGTTTCCCCAGCGCAATCGCGGCGCGCGCCGACGCAGTATCGCTGGCCAGTGCGCGGGTGCGGAACGGGCCCTTGAACGGGGTGGCGAGATCGAGCACCGGATCGGCCACCGCGCGGCTGCCGGCGAGATCGAGCCAGTCCGGCCGATCCACCCACACCGGTTCGGGATCCGGCGCAGCGGCGGCAATCTGGTTGGCGAGGTTGAGCACGGCGGCGCGGCGGGCGGTGATGATCAGGCCGGCGCGAGAATGGGCTTCCAGCGCGGCCAGCGTATCGGCATCGGCGAGTTCAGCGGACAGGATGGCGAGGCTGCCAACCCCCACCGCCCGGCCGCGGCGCAGTGCGTCGCTGGCGGCTTCGGCCAGATATCCGGCCGCGATGCTCACAGGTCGAGCGTCACGATCTGCGGGATATGGTCAGACGGCTTGCCCCAGTCGCGCGCGTCCTTGATGGCTTCAAAGCCGGTCGCCTGACTGGCGACGCTGGGTGAGACCCAGATATGATCAAGGCGCCGGCCGCGGTCCGACAGGCGCCAGTCGTTGTTGCGATAACTCCACCAGGTGAAGAATTTCTCCGGCGCCGGGTTGAACTGGCGGCCGAGGTCAACCCAATCGTGGCTCTGCTGCAGGCGGGTCAGCGCCTCGACCTCCACCGGTGTATGGCTGACGACATCGAGCAGCGCCTTGTGATTCCACACGTCGCACTCCAGCGGGGCGACATTGAAATCGCCGACGATGACGGCGGGTTCTTTCAGCCCTTCCGACCAGCGCGTCATGCGCTCGACGAAGTCCAGCTTCTGGCCGAATTTGGGATTCACCTGGCGGTCGGGCACATCGCCACCGGCCGGCACATAGACATTTTCGAGCAGCACGCCGCCGGGCAGCCGCACGCCGATGTGGCGGGCCTCGCCATTGTCTTGCCAGTCATAGCGCCAGGCACCGTCAATCGGCACGCGGGCGATCGTGGCGACGCCGTGATGCATGCGCTGGCCGTTGAGAATGCGGTGGTTGTAGCCGAGCTGCTCGAACAGGCCGTGCGGGAAGATGTCGTTGGCGACCTTGGTTTCCTGCAGGCACAGCACATCGGGCTGGTGATCGCGCAGGAATTGCTCGACGATGTCGGCGCGGGCGCGAACGCTGTTGATGTTCCAGGTGGCGATGCGGATGGCCATGGGATGCATTTAGGCAAAGAAACCGGCGGCGTCACCTGCCCAGAAAGCAGTTGACCCCTGGCACCGGGGGCGTGGTGCCAGGGGTCTTGTCTGCGCTCGTCACGCAAGCAGGCGGCGTTTGGAAACGGTGCTGTCCGGTCAACAGGGGGCAAACCCGGCAGCACCAATCGCCTGCTGAAACTGGTTATGCCTGATTCGACCTTGCCCGATCATGAACAACTCTGGCGGTGATTGTTAAGCTTTGCCGCCGGCACTTATCGCGGCCCATCCTTGCGCGGATCGGTGAAGCCGAACGACACGCCGGCCAGGCTGGCGCCATAGCGCACATTGGCCAGGCGCACCTCGCTGCGGCCGCCCTGGGCGTCCAGCGCCGTCCAGCCGGCCAGCGCCAGCCCGCCGGGCGCACTGGCCGAGCGCACGAAGCGGATGGAGAGCGTGCCGAATTCCGGCCGCTTGGGATCGCGCGCCGAAATCTCCACGCCGTCGGGGGTGTCGGCCGTGATGCGGGCGATGGGGGCCAGATCAGGCTCGTTGGCGAGCAATATCTGCAGCGGCGTGCGGCGGACCGGCCACTGGCTGACCTGCTTCACTTCGTAGTCGATGAACGACAGCGTGCGGCCATCGCCGACCAGCAGCATCTTGGCCGTGTCATATTGGAACCGCACCTTGCCGGGGCGGGCTAGCCACAATCTGCCGGCCAGCACGCGGCCATCGGCGCCGGCCTGGGTGAAATCGGCCGACAGGCTGGTGGTGCCCTTCAGCGACAGGGCAATATCGGCCAGCGACGTGGCGCTGGCGGGGGCGGCGAAGGCAATAACCAGCGCTGGGAGCAGGGCAGGGGCAAGCATTTTCATGCCCCCGCCATAGCCGGTGGCGGCTTCACGCGCCATGAACGGATTGTGCCTTAGGCGGCAGCGCCCAGATAGCCCAGCTGTGCCGCCTTGAAGATCGTCTGGCTGCGGTTGACGGCGTTCAGCTTCTCGCCGGCGTTCTGGATGTGGAAACGCACGGTGGCGTGGCTGCGCGACAGGATCAGGCTGATTTCTTTGTCGGTCTTGCCGATGCTGGCCCAGCGCAGGCATTCCACTTCGCGCTTGGTCAGCTGGCAATCGCCCGGCAGCCAGCGCCGGGTGCGGTGCGCCTTCACATAGCCGGCCAGCCAGCGATGCGACATCAGCGCCAGGATATCGGCCCATTGCTCATATTCGGCCGAAAGGTCGGTGCGATTGGGATCGCGCGACACGAAGCAGACCGCGCCGATCTGGCCGAACGGCAAGTGCACCGGCACCACGATGCTCGCCTTGGTCAGCGCGCGCTTCTCGAAATTCTCGAGGCTCATCTCGTCGAGATAGGGGTTGGGCTGGCGGGTGAAGAAGCCGCTGGCATTGGCCCAGAACACTTCGGATTCATACCGGCAGGCGCGCGGCAGCGGCGACGACAGGGCAAGCTTGCTGTCCTTCCACCACAGGTCATTCTCGCCGGTCCAGCCGAACACGTCGGCCGCCAGGATATTGCCGTCGGCATCCTCCATCGGCGCCTTGGAGGCGATGTTGTCGGAGGCGATCACGTGCAGGCCGGTCAATTCCAGCGCGATATCGCGCATGGCTTCAGCGGCGCGGCGCGCATCAGCCATGGATCGGATTGAAACGGCGGCAAGGCTGGCGTGCAGGTCCATCGGTCACTCCCCAGGCATGGCGAAAGGGGCGGGCCTCGGACGGGCCTTGGGGTGTTCCCCGCGCTCCCTTAACGCTGGTCGGGCGCGAAGTAATCACAGCCGGGCCGTCGCCGCAATGGCCTTTGCCGTGCCTGCGCCGAATCGCGGTCACCGGCGCGACGGGGCGCGCGGCAAGTGGCGGCGATGCTTGCATGTTGTCAGGGCTTTGCTACCCTGTGTCGCACCGGGGGGAGGGAATTTGCACGCACCAGCAACCGGCAGCCACCGCGCTTGGAACAGGTTCGTCGCCCGGCTACGCCACGGGCTGCGAATCGCCGTGCTGGCCGGGCTGGCCATGGCTGCGGGCGCAGATGCAGCGCCGATTGATCGCGCGCTCCACCAGGGCGTCGCCAGTTGCGCCGGCTCCACTTGCCATGGCCGCCAGGAAGCTACCGGGCCGCGTGTGCGCCAGAACGAGGTGATGACCTGGTCTGATCCGGCCAGCCTGACCGGCGTGCACAGCCGCGCCTGGCGCGTGCTCAATGAACCGCGCGCGCAGGCCATCGGGCGGCGGCTGGGCATCACCAATGTCGCTGCGGCGCCGGCATGCATCAGCTGCCACGGCGACCCGGCGACGGTGCGGGGCCCGCGCTGGCAGCAATCCGATGGGGTCGGCTGCGAGGCCTGCCACGGCGGATCGGAACGCTGGCTGGCCAGCCATGCTAGCGTGAAGGCCAGCCATGCCGACAATGTCGCGCGCGGCATGTGGGCGCTCAATGATCCGGCGGTGCGCGCCAGTGTCTGCCTGGATTGCCATTTCGGGTCCGACAAGCCGGGCCAGTTCGTCTTCCACCGCCTCATGGCCGCCGGCCACCCGCGCATCGCCTTCGAGCTTGACCTGTTCACCGCCCTGCAGCGCCACCATAACGAGGATGCGGATTATGCGGCGCGCAAGGGTGTTGCCGGCGGGGTGAAGACCTGGGCGGTGGGCCAGGCGCTGGCGGTGGAGCGGGCGCTGTCGCTGTTGCCGGCGCAATCGGCCAGCCTGACCGGACCAGATTTCACCTTCTATGATTGTCGGTCCTGCCACCGCACGTTCAGCGATGATCCGGCCGTGCCGATCGTCGCACGCACCAACAGCTGGCGGCCGATCCCGCCCGGCCAGCCGGTGTGGAATGACGAACAGATGATCATGCTGGCCGCGGCCGCCCGGGTTGCGGCGCCGGACGTGGCGCGCAGCTTCGAGGCGCAGTCCCGGGCCTTTCACACGGCGATGGGCGGCGACCGGGCTGGCGCCATGAAGGCGGCCGCTGCCCTGAAGGCCACCGCGGCCACGCTTGCCCGGCGCTTTGCCGCGACTGCTTTTGATCGCGCGCAGACCTTTGCGCTGATCGAAGCGGTGCTGGTCGGCAACGCAGCGGCTTACACCGATTACCAGGGCGGCGCCCAGGCGGTGATGGCGGCGGACACGCTGCTCAGCGCGCTGGTGACGGCGGGCCAGGTCAACCGCGCCGCCGCCGTTGCGCTGCGGCCCGATCTCGATCGCGCTTATGCCCTCGCGCGCGATGCCAATCGCTGGGATGCGCCGGCCTTCCAGGCGGCGCTGGCCCAGATCGCCACCCGAATGCGGGCGCTGAAATGAGGCGGCTGCGCATCACGGCCGGCGTGGCCATGGCAGCCCTGCTGCTCGCCAGCTGTGGCGGCGGCGGTTCGCCCTCGACACCAGTGGCCGGGCCGACACCGTCGCCAACGCCCACGCCCACCAGCGTCTATGCCCGCCCCGCCGCCGAGGCGTTGAGCCCGGCCGAGGTGGAGACGATCATCGCCCGCGCCGCCGCCGAGGCCAGTGCCCGCGGGTCGCCGGCGGTGATCGCGGTGGTGGACCGGGTCGGCAATGTGCTCGCCGTCTATCGCATGGCCGGTGCCCGCGCGACGGCGCTTATCCCCCCCAACGCCAATGGCGCCAATATCGATGCGCAAGGGGTGACGGTGCCCGCCGAGCTGGCCGCCATCGCCAAGGCGATCACCGGCGCCTATCTGTCGTCGGGCGGCAACGCCTTTTCCACCCGCACCGCCTCGATGATCGTGCAGCCGCATTTCCCGCCCTCGGCGCGCACGGTGGGGCTGGAATCGGGGCCGCTCTATGGCGTGCAGTTCAGCCAGCTGCCCTGTTCCGATCTCAACACCCGCTTCGGCGTTGGCAGCCCCTTCATCGGGCCAAAGCGCTCGCCGCTGGGCCTCGCCGCCGATCCGGGGGGCTTCCCGCTCTACAAGAATGGCGTGGTGGTCGGCGGGGTCGGCATCATGGCTGATGGCGATTATGGCTTTGATCCCGAGGTGGTCGATGTCGACAATGACGATGAGGAGCATATCGCGCTTGCCGCCACGGCCGGCCATGCCGCGCCCGACGCCATCCGCGCCGAACGCATCTCTGTCGATGGCACATTGCTGCGCTATTCCGATGCGGTGCCGGCCAATCTGAAGAGCAACCCGGCCAGCCCGCCAGCCTTTGCCAGCCTGACCGGCAGCCTGGTCGCCGTGGCTGGCTTCAATGCCGCCAGCATCATCGCTGGCACCCCCTATGGCAGCGAGGGCAGCGGCGTGCGCGGCGCCGCAGCAGCCGAGTTCAACCATCCCGATGCCTTTGTGCTCTCCGACGGGGCAGGCGCCAACCGCTACCCGATCCGGGCCGGCACCGACGCCGGCGACGTGACGCAGCCGCTCTCCGCGGCCGAAGTGCGCGCAGTGCTGGAAGAAGCCTTCACCATCATGGCGCGCAGCCGCGCGCAGATCCGCCTGCCCTTGGACAGCCGTAGCCAGAAAACCATCGCTGTCGTCGATACACGCGGCGCCGTGCTGGGCCTCGTGCGCTCCCCTGATGCGCCGATCTTCGGGACGGACGTGGCCCTGCAGAAGGCGCGCAGCGTCGCCTTTTTCTCCGGCCCCCGTGCGGGCAGCGATCTGGCCGCAGCTACCACGGCGCTGGGGGCGCCCGATCCCAATGTGCGCGATTTCGTGGCGCGGGTGACCGGCTTCTTCACCCAGCCGGGCGTGCTCAGCGGTGCCTTTGCCATCAGCAATCGCGCCATCGGCAATATCAGCCGGCCCTATTTCCCCGATGGTGAAGTGGGCCGTCCGCCTGGGCCGCTGTCGCGCGACATCGCCGGCTGGTCGCCCTTCTCCACCGGGCTCCAGTCTGCGCTGATCATCCAGAACCTCGGCGACGTGCTGGGCGGCGGCGATCCGCGCCAGTGCACATTCCTGCCCAATACGCCCGGCGGCCAGAATCGGCTGGCCAATGGCCTGCAGATTTTCCCCGGCGGCGTGCCCATCTATCGCGGCACCGTGCTGGTGGGGGCCATTGGCGTCTCCGGCGACGGCATCGACCAGGACGACATGACCGCCTTCCTGGGCACCGCCAATGCCGCCACCCGGTTGGGCGGGAGTATTGGCCTGCCGCCGGCCAGCATCCGGTCTGACCAGATTGTGGTGAATGTCAGCGGCACGCCAGTGCGGTTGCGCTTCGTCAATTGCCCGTTCGCGCCCTTCCTCGACACGGCTGAGAATAATGTCTGCCAGGGGCGCTGAGATGCGGGCGCTGCTACTGATCCCGCTGCTCACGACCGCCACGCCGGTGTTGGCCAAGCCGTTTGGCAAATGGTTCGATTGTTATGCCAAGGTGACGCCGCCCACGGAGCGGCTGCCCGGCGAGCCCGAAGCGGGCCCGTCCGATCCCGCCACTGCACCGCTGGCAGGACGACGCGTACCCGGTATGGGCGGGCCGCAGACGTGGGACCCGGTGGTGCAGGCCAATGCCGGCGCGGTGGCCTGGCCTCGCCAAGGCGATTTCCCGGTTGATCATCTGCCGGTGCCGGACCGCTGGCGGCTGATCGAGACGCTGGGGCTGGTCAAATCCAACTGGAAGGACCCGTACAACCAGAACACGCTGAAGGGCGATCGACCGATCTGCGGCACGCACGATCTGTTTCTGCAGCTCACCGCCATTTCCGACACGGTCGCCGAACCGCGCAGCTTCCCGACACCGGTCGGTGTGCAGACCACGGAGCGGCCGGGCAGCAACGACGTCTTCGGCCGCCAGTACAGCGAAGTGTTCGCGCAGACCTTCATCCTGGGTGCGGCGCTGACCAAGGGTAGCACCGCCTTCAAGCCGCCGGAATTTGAATTGCGCGCGGCGCTGGCCTTCAACTTCAACCATGTCGACGTGACGGAACGGCGGGTGCTGTCGGTGCTGCCGTCAAAACGATCCTTGCGCTCGGATGCTTTCGTCGGCGTGCAGGAATTGTTCCTCGATTATCACCTGCGGAACACCTCGGACCGCTACGACTTCGATTCGCTGCGCATCGGCATCCAGCCCTTCTCCAGCGATTTTCGGGGCTTCCTGTTTCAGGACAACCAGCTCGGCATCCGCCTGTTCGGCAACCGCGACAACAACCGGTTCCAGTACAACCTCGCCGCCTTCTGGCGGTTGGAGAAGGACACGAATTCGGGCCTGAACGCCATCCTGCGCAGCCCGCGCCGGGATTATGTGCTGGTCGCCAACCTCTACCGGCAGGATTTCCCGCTGCCCGGCCTGACAAGCCAGATCAGCGCCACCTGCAACGCCAATCGCGAGCGGGGTGATGTGCAGGTCGATACCAACGGCTTTCCGGTGCGCCCGGCGCTGCTCGGCACACTGCGCGGGCGCAATTATGATGTCGTCTATCTCGGCTACAACGCCGATGGCCACATCGGCCGGCTGAACCTGACCTTCAGCGGCACCTACGCCACGGGGAGCAATCGCAACAACATCTTCACTGACCGGCGCGCCAGGATCAGCAGCTGGTTCGCCGCGTTCGAGCCGAGCTATGACCGCGGCTGGGTGCGGCTGCGCGGCGCGGCGCTGTTCGCCAGCGGCGATTCCAACCCCTATGACGATGTCGACAGCGGCTATGCGGCGATCTTTGAAAACCCACAGTTCGCCGGTGCCGACACGAGCTACTGGGTGCGCCAGACCATCCCCTTCGCCGGCGGCGGCCGCGCCATCGCGGTCAACAGCCGCAACGGCCTTTTGAATGATCTGCGCTCATCCAAGGAGCAGGGCCAGGCCAATTTCACTAACCCCGGCACGATGCTGCTGGGTGCCGGCGCCGATTTCGATGTGCTCCCCGAACTCAGGGTCAGCGGCAACGTGAACCATCTGTGGTTCGCCACCACCGCCACGCTGCAGGCGCTGCGGGTGGAGGGCTCGATCCCGAAGGACATTGGCTGGGACCTGTCGGCTGCGGCCACCTACCGCCCGCACTTCAATCAGAACCTGGTCTTCCGCCTGTCGGGCGCGATGTTGAAGCCCGGCGATGGCTTCAAGGACCTGTTCACCAACGCGCCGCGCACCGGGTCATACTATTCGGTGCTGTTCAACGCCGTGCTGGCCTATTGAGATGCTGAAGCGGCTTCTCCTCCTGGCGCTGATCCCCTTGGTGGGCGTCGCCCTCGCGTCGGAAGGCGAGAAGCCGGTGGCGCGCGATTATGCCCGCGTGACCGCCCCGCCCGCGCCGAAATGGCAGACGCTGGAACAGGCCGCCGCCAAGTCCGCCGGCTGCATCAGCTGCCACACGGCCAGCGACGAATCGACCATGCACGCGCCAAAGTCGGTCGTGCTGGGCTGCACCGATTGCCATGGCGGCGACCCGAAGATCATCGCGCCTGCCGCGCTGGCGGCGACGGACCCCAATTATGCCAAGCTGCGCGATGAGGCGCATGTGCTGCCGATGTTCCCGGAAAGCTGGCACTTCCCGTCGTCGGCCAACCCCAAGCGCAGCTACACCTTGCTCAACCGCGAAGCCCCGCAGTTCGTACGCTTCGTCAATCCGTCCGACTATCGCGCCGCCCGCGATGCCTGCGGCGCTTGCCACCTAGAAATCATCGAGCGGGCCGAACGCAGCCTGATGGCGACGGGCGCCATGCTGTTCGGCGGCGCGGCCTATAACAACGGCATCCTGCCCTACAAGAATTATGTCTTGGGCGAGGCCTATACGCGCCCCGGCCAGGCCAGCGCGTTGCTGGGCGCGTGGAACGGAGATGCCTCCGGCCATGGCGAGATCGGTCTCAAGCATGACGAAAAGGCCGGGCGCGACAACAGCCTGCCCGCTCTGGTCTTCAGTCCGGATGGCCTGAGCCCGGCCGCCAAGGCCCGTGGTGCGTTGCCCTTCCTCGCCCCACTGCCCACCTGGCAGGTGATCCCGCCGGCCGACATCTTCCGCGTGTTCGAACGTGGCGGCCGCAACATCAACCCCTCCTTCCCGGAAATCGGCCTGCCCAATTCGCTGGGCGCCCTCCAGCGGCTGGAGGAGCCGGGCCGGCCCGACATCCGCCAATCCAACCGCGGCCCCGGCACCGGCCTGCGCATCGCCGTGCCGGTGATCAACATCCACAAGACGCGCCTCAACGACCCCTTCACCTGGTTCATGGGCACCAATGATCAGCCGGGTGACTATCGCACCTCGGGCTGCGGGTCCTGCCACATCGTCTATGCCAATGATCGCGAGGTGCGGCACTCGTCGGTTTATGCCGCTGCCGGGCGCGACGGGCAGAGCCAGAGCGTGGACCCGACGATCAACAAGGCGGAACCCGGCCACCCCATCACGCACAGCTTCAGCCGGGCCATGCCGTCCAGCCTGTGCATGAACTGCCACATGCACCAGCCCAACATGTTCCTGAACACCTATTACGGCACCACCATGTGGGATTATGAAAGCGACGCCCCGCGCATGTGGCCGGGCGCGGCCAATCCCTATCCCAGGCCGCCGGGCATGAGCGAGGCGGAATTTGAACGACTGTTCAAGCGCCAGCGTTACCCCACCGCCGCCGAGGTGCGCGAAGCCAATGACCGCAACCCGGAAGGCGCCGCCGCTCATGGCGCCTGGAGCGACCTCGATTTCTTGCGCACAGTCAATGACCGCAACGACAAGATGAAGGACACCCAGTTCGCCGATTATCACGGCCACGGCTGGAACTTCCGCGCCGTCTACAAGCGCGACCGCGAGGGCAATCTGCTCGATGCCGGCGGCAACATGGCAACATATGGCACCGACACCGCCCATATCGTCGCCAATGATGACCCGGAGAAGTTCCGCAAGGCCGGCGCCCCCCAGTTCGTCAAGCCCGCCGCCACCCCCGGCCCCGGCCAGCCCGGCAAGGCCGTGCATCTGATGGACATCCACACCGAGGTGGGCATGCAGTGCGCCGATTGCCACTTCGCGCAAGACAGCCACGGCAATGGCTTCATCCACGGCGAGGTGGCCAACAGTGTCGAGATCGGCTGCAAGGATTGTCACGGCACCGCCGATGCCTGGCCAACGTTGAAGACGTCCAATCTCGCCGCGCCACCGGCCGGCACTGATCTGTCGATCCTGCGCAATCCTGATGGCCGGCTGCGCTTCGAATGGGGGGTGCAGGATGGCCGGCGGGTGCTGTGGCAGCGCTCGGCGAGTGACCCCAACCTCGTCTGGCGGGTGAAACTGGTGAAGGACAGCGTCACCCGCGACCACCCGGATTTCAACCCGAAGGCGGCGCGGGCGAAACTGGTCGGAACCTTGCGCGCGACCGGGGGGACGATGGCCTTCGGCCCCGGGGTGAGCGAACGGGCGCACAAGGACGACAACATGGCCTGCTTTGCCTGCCACACCAGCTGGACCACCAGTTGTGGCGGTTGCCACCTGCCGATCGAGGCCAACTGGAAGACGACGACCAACAAATATGAGCAACAGGAAACCCGCAACTTCGCCACCTACAATCCGCAGGTGGCGCGCGATGACATGTTCCAGCTCGGCCGCCACCAGACCAGCAAGGGCAGCATCATCGCCCCGATCCGCTCATCCTCGGCGCTGATCCTGACCAGCACCAACATCAACCGCGAACGCATCTATGTGCAGCAGCCGCCGATCGCGGCGTCGGGCTTCTCGTCCCAGGCCTTCGCACCGCACTTCCCGCACACAGTGCGCACCCAGGAAACCAAGACCTGCAGCGATTGCCATGTCAGCGCCGATGACGACAACAACGCCATCCTGGCGCAGCTGACCCTGCAGGGCACCAACTTCGTCAACTTTGTTGGCATGAACGCCTTCTTCGGCCTGGATCGCGCCGTCGAAGCCGTGCGGGTGACGGAATTCGGCGAGCCGCAGGCGGTGTTCGGCTCCTACCTGCACCGTTATGCCTACCCGGATTATTGGAAGCTGCATGTCGAGCAGAACAAGCGCGAACTGATCAACTGGACGCGCGGGCGCATCTTCGACAAGCGCCTGTCAGGCGAGACCAACCCGACCGAGGATATCCGCAACATCACGCAAGGCACCGCCGGCGAGGTGCGCTGCATCCAGAACCGCGGCGAATATCTCTATGTCGCCGAAGGCAAGGGCGGTTTCGTCGCCTATGACATCGCCAACCTTGCCAACAAGGGCGTGTCAGAGAAGATCGTGAAATCGCCCTTCTCGGCGCTGGGCCACGATGCGCAGGTGAAGACAAGCAATGCCACCTGCATGGCGCTCGCCACCAACCAGCCGATCAGCGTGCCGCGCAACGATGTGATGCAGTATCAACAGGATGCGCGTGCGAACGGCAAGCCGCTGCCCGACGGCCTGGCGGGCTATAACCAGGAGCAGAAGCTGCACGAGATCTACCGCTATGCGGTGGTGACGGACGCGCAGGAAGGGCTGGTGCTGGTCAATGTCGATACGCTCACCGACGGCGAGCCGCGCAACAATTTCCTGCGGCGCCGCAGTTTTGAAGGCGGCGGCGACCGCTGGAACCCGGCCGGCGTGCTCACCGGTGCCCGCCACATCACGCTGGCCGGCCATATCGCGTACATCACAAAGCCGAACGCGCTGGTGGTGGTAGACCTCGACAACCCGCGCGCGCCGAAGCTGAAAGCGGTGCTGCCGCTGAAGGACGCGCGCGCGAGCGCCGTGCAGTTCCGCTACCTGTGGGTGACGACCGCGAACGGCCTCGAAGTCTTCGACATTGCCGATCTCGCGCGGCCGATCCATCACCCGGAAGCAACGTTGCCGATTGCCGACGCGCGCAAATTCTACGTCGCCCGCACCTATGCCTATGTCGCCGCCAAGGGGGACGGGCTGGTGATCGTTGACGTGAAGAAGCCGCTGGCGCCGCGCCTGTATCAGCGCTTCACGGCGAACGGCACGCTCAATGATGCCGAGGACGTGGTGGTGGCCAGCACCAATGCGTCGCTGTTTGCCTATGTCGCCGATGGCAGGAACGGCGTGAAGGTGCTGCAGCTGACCAGCCCCGAAAGCCAGCCCAATTTCTATGGCTTCTCGCCGAAACCGATGCCGGAGCTGATCAGCTGGGCCCGCACTGCCCGCCCGGCGCTGTCAGTGGCCAAGGGCCTCGACCGCGACCGCGCCGTGGACGAGACCGGCGGCCAGATCGCCGTGCTGGGCCGGCTGGGTTCGCGCCCGTTCAACCGCCAGGAGACCGAGCGCTTCTTCATCGGCGAGAATGGTCAGCCCTATCGCGTGACCGACCGGGTCGACATGGGGGCGTGGTCGCCGCTCAGGAAGTAGGGCTTACGGCGCAACCAACGGGAAATCGGCTTTCGGCGGCTGGAACAGCGTCATGAAGCGCTGCAGCACCGCCAGATCACCCTTGATATCCAATTGCCCCGCCGCAATCAGGTCAGGCGCCTTCACCGCGCCGCCGATCAGCCCGATCAGCGCCCGGCGCGGCACCACCAGCGTGGCCTGCGCCGCGTCGCTGACGCCCTTTTCGTGCAGCATCACGCCGTTGCCGATGGTCACGAGGTGGCGCTCCTTGGCGTCCGGAATTTCAAACGCGATGGTCATCGGCGCGATCGCCCGCTCCGGCACCAGCCGCACCGACATGGAATCGAGCAGGTTCGTCACCGACAGATTGGCGGCAATCCCGGCCGCTGCGGCCTGGGTGCTGGGCCTGATGCCCTGTTCCAGTTCCTGCGCGCCGGTCAGATAGAAATCGCGCCACGGCGCGGATTCTGCCCGCCAGGCCAGTTGGCGATAGACACCAGCGAGCGCCGCCTTGGCGCCCGGCGTATCGGGCGCAGCGCGCACCAGCGTCGAAAGCAGGGTTGCAGCCCAGCGGTCATCGCCCTTGGCAGCGGCCGCCTTGCCGGCGGCCAGCACCTTCTTGGGCCCACCCATCTGCGCCACCAGCTTTGGCGCCAGCACGGCGCGCGGCAACGGGTCGAGATTGGCGGGATCGCCATCAAAAGCGCCGAGGTACCGCTGGTACACGGCGCGGGCGTTGAACTTCAGGCTGCCGTAGTTGGGCCTGTTGAACCAGGCCGTGGCCAGCGGCGCCGGCAGTTTGATGGCCTCGCCGATCTCGACCGCGTTCAGGCCCTGGTTCATCAGCAGCACGCTTTCATTGTGCACGAAGGCATAGGCCTGGGCATGGCGCAGCAGGTAATCGTTGATGTGATCCTTGCCCCAGCGCGGCCAGAAATGGCTGGTGAACAGCACATCCGCTTGTGCACCCCAGCGCCGCCGCGCCTCCACCAGATAATCGGCCCAGCCCTTGGCATCGCGCACCAGGGCGCCGCGCGGGGTGAGCAGATTGTGCATGGCGCCATTGGCGTTCTCGGCCAGGCACAGCGCCTTCCATGCCGGCAGGTAGAAATTCATTTCGGCCGGCGCTTCGGTGTTGGGCGTGACCTGGAACACCAGTTCCACCCCGTCGATCGTGCGCGTGTCGCCGGTGGCCTTGATCGTGTCTGTGGGCGGGATCAGGCCATAGGTGCCGGGCGTGCCCATCGGCCCCAGGCCGGAGGAGACATGGCCCGTCGCACCGCGTGGCAGCATGCTCCCGAACATGTAGCTGGCGCGGCGCAGCATGGCTGGGCCAGCAATCACGTTCTCTGACACGGCGTGTTCCAGAAAGCCGTCCGGCGCGATGATCTGCACCTTGCCGCCCGCGACGTCGGCCGGGCTGGTCACACCCAGCACGCCGCCGAAATGATCAACGTGGCTGTGGGTGTAGATGACGGCGACCACCGGCCGCGGGCCCAACTTGGCGTTGACCAGTGCCAGGGCCGCCTTGGCGGCTTCGGCGCCGGTGAGCGGATCAACGAGGATCCAGCCCGTGTTGCCGCGAATGATCGTCATGTTGGAAAGGTCGAACCCACGCACCTGCCAGATGCCGTCGGCGACCTGGAACAGGCCATGCCTGGCGAGCAGGGTGGCGTTGCGCCACAGGCTGGGGTTGACCGTGGCCGGCGCCGGGCCGGTGAACTGCGCCTCGTTATCGAGGTCGCGCAGCACCTCGCCCTTGTCGTTGCGGATCTTGCCGTCCGGGATGGACCCCATGAAGCCGCGCGCAGCAAAGTCGAAATCCTGCGTGTCAGCCCAGTTCAGCGTCGCAGCCAGCGCTGCGTTGTCGGCCTGCGCCGCCGGGCTTGCCGTTGGTGGCGGCGGCGCTGCTGCGGCCGTGGCGAGGAGGAGGGCGATGAGGTGCGGTGTCATGTCGCAAGGCTAGGCCCGCCCGCCCGCGCCCTCAACTGTGAATTCGCACAATCAGGCTCTGGCTGGCGGTGGCGAGCAGGGTGCCATCCTGGGCAAACAGGTGCAGGCGGCCGTGGGCAAAACCGGCATGGACGGCATGGATGCGGATATCGGCCAGCACCCATTCGGTGGGCACGAAGTTCATGTAGCGGATGGTGTTGTCCAGGCTGTTGCCGCCAGCATTGGCGCCCAGTGCGTTGCCGACGCCCGAGGGCAGGAAATCTGCCATCACCGCCAGCACCAGCCGGTCGATGGGCAGATCAGGGTTGCTCGGCCGCACCCACAGCCGGCCGATGCCATCGGTGGCCGGGGGTGCCTTCCCCCGCTCGCGACCGAAACTGCCGGCCGCGACCCGGCGATCCCACTGGCTGTTCATGTCGTCCGGGTCGCGTTGCCAGCGGATCGTCATTTCGGGGCAGTCTTCCGGTGGCGGCACCGCTGGCATGACGGCCCACTGGTGGTGCGGGCTGTCGGGCCGGCTGCCGAGCGCGGCGTTGACGGTGATGATCTCCTGATCCCCGGCCCGGGTGATGACGCGGGCCTGGCTGTTGTACTTGCCGGTCACCGGCACGATCACTTCCAGGTCCAGCTCTGTCCCCGGCCGGGCATAGCTCAGATATTGCGCCGCGGCCCACACGGTTGGGCGGCCGGTGTGGGCCTCCACGGCAGCGAGCGCACTGGCCAGGCCAAC
Source organism: Sandarakinorhabdus oryzae (assembly GCF_009733735.1). Taxonomy (GTDB): domain Bacteria; phylum Pseudomonadota; class Alphaproteobacteria; order Sphingomonadales; family Sphingomonadaceae; genus Sandarakinorhabdus; species Sandarakinorhabdus oryzae. The sequence continues at coordinate 19,352 of NZ_WNJP01000006.1, forward strand.
ACCGCCAAACATGAACAGCCGATCGGGCGGGCCGACGCACAGATTCTTCGGCACGGTCATGCGGTAATGGCCGGGGCGGTCAGTCGGTTCGACGGGGATGAAGGGGTGCACGGATCAGCTTTCGATGAAGGCGCGGATGCGGGCGGTGAAGGCCGGATCGGCAAAGCGCGAAATCGGCGCGGGGGCAAGCCCGCTGTCAGCCAGCAGCGCGCTGGCGCGGGCCTTCAGATCATCCACGTCGGCCGCCACATGCAGGCCGGGGCGGATGCCGATATGCTTGGCGGTGGCCAATTGGTGATCGGTATTGTGCTCGGCCATCGCCTCAAGCCGCGGCAGCATCAGGATCGGCTTGCCGGCTTCGATGGCGCTGATGATCGATCCCATGCCGCAATGCGCGACGAACAGCGCACAGCCGGCGACGCGCGCCTGATAGTCGGGCAGGGCCAGCTTGCGCACCCATCTGGCGTGGCGCGGTTCATACGCGCCCTTGCCGATCTGGATCTCGACCGGAATGGCCGGGTTGGCCGCCGCCCATTCGTCCATGGCGCGGGTCAGCCGGTCGAACGGCATCATCGAGCCGACCGACACAAAGATCACAGCACGCTGCCCCAATGCTCCACCCGGTCGGTGGCCAGATGCGGCCATTGGGTGACGACCTGCGAACAGACGCGCCCGGCCTGCCCGCCGCTGCCCGACAGCACTTCCGAATTGGCGATGCTGTCCACCCACAGGCTCTTGCACCCGAAAGGCTTGGCGAGCGTGGCTGCGATCAGGCCGGGCAGAGCGCCGGTGGTGATGATCACCTGCGGGCGCACCGCTGCCAGGATGCGGGCGATATCCAGCGTGGCGGCCGGGATATTCCACCAGTCAGCGCGGGAAACATCGCGGAAGGTGAAGAAGGGCACTTCGCCCACCAGCGCCCGCGAAGAGGGATCGACGGTGGCAATGCTGACCTGATGGCCTGCCCACGCCGGGGACAGCCGCATCAGCTGGATGAAATGCCCGCCGCCCGACGCGATGGCCAGCACGCGCTTCGTCATGCTGCTACCGGCGTCATCGCCTCTTTCACGAGGCTGTAGCTGCGCTTGCGATCCTCATGCCCGTGCAGGATGTTGACCAGCATCAGCTCGTCCGGCGCATATTCCTTGATTACGTGCTCAAGTCCGGCGCGCACGGTGGCGGGGCTGCCGGCCACCACCCGCCGGCTGGCAAAGGCGCGCGCCACATCGGGCCGGTCGGCCAGCCAGGCCTGCGCCACCTCTGGCGGCGGCACGGAAATCGATTTGCCCATCAGCAGGTGGGCAAACATCATGCGGGCCGGCGCGGCAAGACGCAGCGCGGCCTCGTCGGTTTCGGCACACACGGTCCACACCGCCACCATCAGGCGCGGCTTGTCGCCGGGGTGCCGCGGCCGGAACTGGTCGCGATAGGCCGCCGCCAGTTCCCCCAGCCGCGGCGCGATGAAATCGGCGAGGCAATAGGGCAGGCCGAGATCAGCCGCGAAGGCGACACTGTCGGGCGAGGAGCCCAGCACCCACGGCTCCGGCACATGTGGCCGGCCGGGCAGGGTGGCGGCATAGGCGTGGAAGGGGTGATCGCTGGGCAGCGAATCTTCGAGATAGCCGATCAATTCGGCCAGCTGCTGCGGGAACTGGTTGGGGGCGTATTGCCGCCGATCCTGCTGCAGGGCGATGGCCGTGCGCTGGTCACTGCCCGGCGCGCGGCCCAGGCCCAGATCGATGCGGCCGGGATGCAGGCCAGCGAGCAGGCTGAACTGCTCCGCCACCTTCAGCGCTGAATAATGCGGCAGCATCACCCCGCCGGAGCCGACGCGAATGCGCGATGTGGCGTTGGCCACCGCGCCGATCAGGATCTCCGGCGCCGAGCCGGCCAGGGCCTGGCTGGCGTGATGTTCAGCCAGCCAGAAGCGCTGATAACCCAGCGCCTCGCAATGGCGGGCCAGATCGATCGAATTGGCCAGCGCCTGCGCCGGGGTGACGCCCTCCGGGATCGGCGTCTGATCAAGGACGCAGAGCGGGATCATGGCCTACGCTCCGGCAGGCGCGCGAGGATGGCGCGGCGCTCATCATCATTGGCATGCGGCCAGCGGCTGATCTCATCCATGGTGCGGCGGCAGCCAATGCACCAGCCGGTGCGCTGATCCAGCTGACAGACATTGGTGCACGGCGAGGCAACGCTGCGCAATTCGCTCATGCCCGCACCCTCCGCGCGGCCTTCAGCAGGTGATAAAGCAGCAAGCCTGTGGGTCCGGCGAGGAAAGTCAGCGCCAGGCACGGCAGCAGCAGCCAGTGCGGCAGCGCCGCATCCTCGGCTTCCCAACTGCCCACCCACAGATCGAACACCAGATAATGCACCCAGCCGGCGAGCAGCGCCTGCGGGCTGGAGAGCAGCAGGCGCACCCCCTCAAGCGTGTCGAACCCGGCGCCCTTTGGCGGGCCATCGCCAGTCAAGCCCGCGGCGAGCAGCGCCACATAGAGGCCAGCCAGCAGCACCGCAATCACGCGCGCCACCAGCACCAGGCGGGCGCGGGCCAGCGGCGCCAGCGCCAGCGCGATCCAGCCGGGCAACACGGCGGCACTGGCCGCCTGGAACAGGCTTTCGGGCGTCATCACAACCGACAGTGGCGGCGCTGGCAGAGATGGTCAAGCACGCTGACCTGCGATACCATCCCGGCAAATTCGGGGAGGACAGACGCATGATGCAGCGGGCTTTGGCACTGGCGGGGATCGCCATGCTGGTGATGGCGGCAGCGCCGGTGGACGTGGTGAACGCGCCCGGCCGGCCGGAAGCCATGGTGGCGCTCGATGCCGGGCGCATGCCGGCGCAGGTGCTGGCGCAAAGCCTGATCCGCCCCGGCGCCCGCGTCATGGATGTGATGGCCGGGCAAGGCTATTACACCGAGCTGCTGGCCCGCCATGTCGGCCCCAAGGGCAAGGTCTATGCCGTCGAGCCGCCCAATTACATGGACAATCCCAAGGTGGTGGAAGGCTGGGAGGCGCTGAAGAAGCGCAACCCCAACGTCGAGCTGGTGGTCGGCGCGCCCGGCGAAGCCGCCATGCCCGAAAAGCTGGACGCCGCCTTCTTCCACCTGACGTATCATGATCTTTATTGGCAGAGCGAAAAGTTCAAATATCCGCGCACCGATGTCGATGCCTACAACGCCCGGCTGTTCCAGGCGATGAAACCCGGCGGCGTGGTCATCATTATCGATCACTACGGCGTGCCCGGCATGGACAGCCGCGCCCAGGCCGACAAGACCCACCGCATCGATGCCGACGTGGTGAAGGCCGACATGGCCCGCGCCGGCTTCCGCTATGCCGGCAGCGTGCCGATCCTGGAAATGGCGGGCGATGATCCGACCAAGCTGGTGTTCGATCCAGCGGTGCGCGGCAAGACCAACCGCTTCTACTATCGGTTCGTGAAGCCCTGAGCGGTTTCAAGAAAGGTAGAAATGCCTCCGGCGGGCAGGGGCTGAGCCCCTGCACCCGCTTTCGTTTTCGGGCGGCGCTTTCTGTCAGCTTTGGAGCGGACGGCAAAAGCCGCTCAGGTCGCGCGACGTTTCTCGACGATGGCCTCGGCGCGAGCGATCATAGAGTGCAGTCTGTCTAAATCCTCAGAACGGAACGGCAGGTTGAGTAATGCGGCTTCTGCTCGAAGCGCCTCCAACTCCACATCGGAGATGGGGATGCCTATGAAGTCATCCCAGTCGTAATCGTCGGCCGTTCCATCTTGAAAGCGACGGAGAAGGGCAAGAACGTCATCCGGGGAGCGCTCGATCGGCTTCTCGAAGGGCGTAATAACCAGCTTCGCGACAATCGCCACTGGGATCAGAATTATGGCAAAAGCGCAGCCTGCCACGTTCCGCAGCAAGCTATTGTCAGGCGAGATCAGCGTGCGCGCCACTAATGCAGGGTAACTGGCCGATGGCTGGGATGCAAACGGCGCGCAGTCAGATGCCATTTGCTACCAGCGCACCTGAAAACAAACGGGTGCAGGGACTGCGTCCCTGCCCGCCGGAGGCTCAAAACAATTACCCCGGCAGCGCCGCCGTCACTTCGATCTCGATCTTCATCGCCGGATCGATCAGATCAGCGAAGATCACAGTACTGGCGGGTGGATGCGCCCCGAAGGTGGCGCGCAGTTGCGGCCAGCAGGGTTCGAAATCGGCGCGGTCGGGCACATAATAGGTCACGCGCACGATGTGGGCGAAATCGGTGCCGGCGGCTTCGAGCGCGCGGCCGATGATGGTGAGCGCGTTGGCACACTGGCCTTCCACGTCGGGCGGCAGTTCGCCGGTTTCGGGATTGCGGCCCACGGTGCCGGAGACGAATACAAAGGGTGGCGCGACGACGGCGCGGCAGTAGCCGACCAGCGCCTCCCACGGGGCGCCGCTGGAAATCCGGGTGATGGTCATCTTATCGGTTCGGAAGCGCGCGTCCGCCGCCGCTGCGCACGCTGGCCAGCGATGAGCCACCAAGGCCGGTATCGCCCAGTGCGGTGATGGCACTGGCGACGTCCACTGCCCGGGTGGCGCGCGTCGGCATGTCCACGGCGCCGCCTTCGGCCACTTCATCGCCGGCCAGGCTTTCCATCACGGCGTCGGGCAGGTCGTCCGGCTCGGCAAAGCGGCTGGCCACGGTGAAGGGCTGGCCGCGCAGGCGCGAGTCGAGCACATCGAAGCCGATGTTGAGCAGATCCTGCATGTTGTCGTCGCGGCCAAGCCGGCTGGGGCCGCCGAGGACGACGGCAACCAGACGACGATCGCCGCGCACGGCCGAGGCGGCGAGAGTGAAGCCGGCGGCGTTGGTGAAGCCGGTCTTGATGCCGTCCACGCCGGGCATGGTGCGCAGCAGGTGGTTGTGGTTTTCCACGGCCATGCCGCGGTAGCGATACTGGGCCTGGCTGAACACCGGATAGAAATCGGGGAAGTTGCGCAGCATGGCGCGGGACAGCGTGGCGATATCGCGGGCGGTGGTGATGTGATCGGGATTGGGCAGGCCCGAGGCGTTCCGGAATACCGTGTTCATCATGCCGAGCCGGCGGGCGGTGGCGGTCATGCGCTCGGCAAAGGCGGCTTCGCTGCCGCTGATATGTTCGGCCAGCGCCACGGCGATATCGTTGGCGCTCTTGGTGGCGATCACGCCAAAGGCATCCTTGACGCTGATCGTGGCGCCGACGCGCAGGCCCAGCTTCGATGGCGCCTGGCCCCAGGCCCGGCGAGAAATGCGGATGTCGTCATCCAGGCGCAGGCGGCCGGCGGCGACCTCCTCGAACGCGACATAGAGCGTCATCACCTTGGTGATGGAGGCCGGATAGCGGGCTTCATCGGCGCGGCGGGCGTAGAGGACTTCGCCGGTGTTGTTGTCGATCAGGATGGCGGCATAGCGCGGCGCGGAATAAAGGCTGGCTGCAAAGGCAGATGGCGCCAGCAGTGCCAGCAGCATCAGAAGTGTTCGTGCCAGGGCCTTGATCAGCAAGCGCTTGTTCCCTCTCTCCCCATGCCATGAAGATTAACCGCATTGGCACGTTCAAGGGAAGGGGTGAATGACGGTGGCGCATCGTCGCGGACTCGACCTGTCGCCGCAATGCAACAGTCGGGCGTTCCTCTTGCCCTTTCCCCTTGGGCATGCGATGCGCCGCGCGCCCCGAAATTGCCGGCCAACTGCCTCATGAACGCGCCCTTTGTCCCGTCTGCCAACCCGGTTCACAACCGGCGCACCTTTGCGATCATCTCGCACCCCGATGCCGGCAAGACGACCCTCACCGAGAAATTGCTGCTGTTCGGCGGCGCCATCCACGCTGCCGGCGAAGTGCGCGCGCGCGGACAGAACCGGCGGGCGCGATCGGACTGGATGAAGATCGAGCAGGCGCGCGGCATCTCGGTCACGTCGAGCGTGATGACCTTCGAGCGTGATGGCGTCACCTTCAACCTGCTCGACACGCCGGGCCACGAGGATTTTTCCGAAGACACCTATCGCACGCTCACCGCTGTCGACAGCGCGGTGATGGTGATCGACGCAGCCAAGGGCATCGAAGCGCAAACCCGCAAGCTGTTCGAGGTCTGCCGCCTGCGCGACGTGCCGATTATCACCTTCATCAACAAGGTGGACCGCGAAGGCCGCGACCCCTTCGATTTGCTCGACGAAGTGGCCGACATGCTGGCGCTCGACGTGGCGCCGCTGAACTGGCCGGCCGGCATGGGCGGCGAGTTCACCGGGCTGTATGACCTGAAGCGCCGCCGTTTCCACAAGCCCGATGGCAGCGACAGCCGGTTGGCGGGTGAGGTCGTGTCGGTTGACGGCCTTGATGACCCGCGCATCGATGCGCTGGCCGGGCCGATGGCGGGCCGCCTGCGCGAGCAGGCCGAACTGGCCGAGGGCGGCTATTCCGATCTCGATATCGACAAATATCGCGCCGGGGCGCTGACCCCGGTGATTTTCGGCTCCGCGCTGAAGGACTTCGGCGTGGTTGACCTGATCGACGCGATTGCCGCGATGGCGCCGTCGCCGCGCCCACAGCCGGCGCTGCCGGCGGCGGTGGATCCGGACGGTGCGCAGGTGTCGGGCTTCGTGTTCAAGGTCCAAGCCAACATGAACCCGCAGCACCGCGACCGCATCGCCTTCCTGCGGCTGGCCAGCGGCCGTTTCCGCCGCGGCATGAAGCTGAAGCAGATGGCCACCGGCAAGATGATCGCCATCAACTCGCCGATCTTCTTCTTCGCCCAGGATCGCGAGATCGCTGATGAGGCCTTCCCGGGCGACATCATCGGCATTCCCAACCATGGTGTGCTGCGGGTGGGCGACAGCCTGGTCGAGAAAGACGATGTCACCTTCACCGGCATTCCCAACTTCGCGCCGGAAATATTAAGGCGAGTCAAGCTTGATGACCCAACCAAGTCGAAGCAGCTGAAGACCGCGTTGACCGACATGGCGGAAGAGGGCGTGACCCAGTTGTTCAAGCCGGCGATCGGCAGCCAGTGGATCGTCGGCGTTGTCGGCCAGCTGCAGCTGGAAGTGCTGATCAGCCGGCTGGAGGCGGAGTATCGCGTCGCCGCCAGTTTCGAACCCAGCCCCTATGAAACGGCGCGCTGGATTTCCGGCGCGCCTGCGGCCATGAAGGGCTTCGTGGATGAGCATCGCAGCGCCATGGCCGAAGATCGCGACGGGGCCCCGGTGTTCCTGGCGCGGGACAATTGGGAACTGAACTTCGTGACCCAGCGATTCCCGGACATCAAATTCTCCGCCACACGGGAACGCGCCTGATGGCCGGCTTCCCCGCCCGCATCGGCACGCTGTGGGGGCAGGTTCGCCCTTATCGCTGGTGGATCGCGGGCGGCATGGTTGCCCTGTTCGGCCTGCTGGTGGCCTGGCTGGTGGCCACCGCGCCGCTGGGGCGTGCGCTGGAGCCGGCCAAGCAGCCCAGCCTGATCATCACCGACATGAACGGCAAGCCGATCGCCCGGCGCGGCGATTACAAGGAAGAGCCGGTGAAGATCGCGCAGTTGCCGGCCTATGTGCCGGCCGCCTTCATTGCCATCGAGGATCGCCGCTTTCGCGACCACTGGGGCATTGATCCGATCGGCATCTTGCGGGCGCTCGCCACCAATGCCCAAGCCGGCGGCGTCCGCCAGGGCGGATCGACCCTCACCCAGCAATTGGCCAAGACCAGCTTCCTGTCGTCGGAACGCTCGATCAAGCGCAAGCTGCAGGAAATCATCATCGCGCTCTACCTGGAGGCGCGACTCTCCAAGGACGAGATCCTGCAGAATTACCTGTCGTCGGTCTATTTCGGCGATGGCGCCTATGGCATCCGCGCGGCGGCGCGCACCTATTTCGACAAGCCCCCCGAGCAATTGTCGCTGGGCGAAGCCGCGCTGCTGGCGGGCCTGGTGCAGGCGCCGTCGCGGCTGGCGCCGTCCCGCCATCTGAAACAGGCCAACGAACGCGCCGCCCAGGTGCTCGCCGCCATGGTCGAAACCGGCGCCATCACGGCGGCGCAAGCCAAGGCGGCGCGGCCGGCCGCATATCGCCCCGGCCGCAAGAACCTGCCCACCGGCAGCTATTTTGCCGACTGGGTGCTGCCGCAGGCGCGCGAAGCGACCGAGGCCGATTATGGCGAGATCGTCGTCAAGACCACGCTCGATCCCAAGCTGCAGACGATCGCCGAGAATATCATCAAGGACGGTTTGGCCCGCGCCGGCGGCCTGAATGTCAGCCAGGCGGCGCTGGTGGCGATGCGGCTGGATGGCCGCGTCGTGGCGATGGTAGGCGGCACCGATTACAAGGAGTCGAGCTTCAACCGCGCCACCCAGGCCCAGCGCCAGCCGGGCTCCTCGTTCAAGCTGTTCGTCTATCTGGCGGCGCTGGAAGCCGGCAAGAAGCCGGGTGACACCATTGTTGATGAACCGATCGAGATTTGCGAGCCGGGCCAGCAGCCGGGCGAATGCTATGCGCCCAAGAATGACGACCTGCGCTTCCGCGGCACCATCAGCCTCGCCACCGCCTTTGCCGCCAGCTCCAACATCGCTGCCGTGAAGTTGGCGCAGGAGATCGGCATTTCGGCTGTAGCGAAACAGGTGAAGAAGCTCGGCATTGAAGGCGGAGTGAGCATCTATCCGGCGATGGCGCTGGGCACGACGCCAATCCCGCTCATCGACATGACGCGGGCCTTTGCCGCCGTCGCGCTGGGCACATATCCGGTGAAGGCCACTGGCCTGTGGCGGGCTGACCCGTGGCCGGAGAAAGTGACCCCGCCGGAAGCGACGCGGACCAGCTGGCCGGTGCGCGAAGACATGATGCAGATGCTGCAATCGGTGGTGCGCAATGGCACCGGCAACGCGGCCCGCCTGCCCATGCCGGCCTGGGGCAAGACCGGCACCACACAGAACCACCGCGATGCGCTGTTCATTGGCTTTGCCGGCGATCTCGTGGTGGGCATCTGGGTGGGCAATGACGACAATTCACCCATGGCCGGCAGCATTGTCGGCGGCGGCCTGCCGGCGCGGATGTGGAAGGGCTTCATGACCCGGGCGCTGGAGAGCGAGGGCAAGCTGATCCCGGAACCGGAAGCAGCGCCGGTGGAAGTGGACATGGATGCGCTCGCCACCGACATGGAGGGCATGACCATCGATCTCAATGGCGAGCCCAACAGCCCGCCGCCGGTGATCGATGTGCCCGACGAGACGGTGACCGCACCGCCGGCGCCGCCGCAGGGCCCGGCACCGCCCCAATAGGGCTCAATCCTTGTAGAGCTTGTCCAGCCGCTCGCCATAGACCTGCTTCAGCACGTGGCGGCGAATCTTCAGCGACGGGGTCAGCTGCTGGTTGTCGGTGGTGAAGGCTTCATCGGCGATGATCACCCGGCGCACCTTCTCGATCACGCTCAGTTTCTGATTCACCCGGTCCACCGCGGCCTGGATGGCGCGCACATATTCGGGCTCGTCGCGCAGCTTGTGCAGATCGGCGGGCAGGCCCTTGTCGCGGGCAAAGCACAGCGCCCATTCGGCTTCGGGCACCACCACGCCGACCAGATAGGGGCGCTTGTCGCCATAGACCATGGCCTGGGCAATCTCGTCCTGCAGGGTCAGCATGCCCTCGACGCGCTGGGGCGCAACATTGTCGCCCTTGTCGTTGACGATGATGTCCTTCTTGCGATCGGTGATGACGAGGTGGCCATCCTTGTCGAGATGGCCGATGTCACCGGTGTAGAGCCAGCCGTCCTTGAGCGCCTTGTGGCTCTCGGCATCGTTCATCCAGTAACCGTCCATCACCAGCTCGCCGCGCACCAGGATCTCGCCATCGGCGGCGATCTTCACCTCGACCTGGTCCAGCGGCGGGCCAACCGTGTGCATCTTCAGCTTGGCGCGCGGGCGATTGCAGCTGATCACCGGGCCGGCTTCGGTCTGGCCATAGCCTTGCAGGATCGGGATGCCGATGGCGGTGAAGAAAATCCCCACTTCCGGGTTCAGCGGCGCCCCGCCAGCCACCATGGCGCGCAGCCGGCCGCCGAACTTGGCCCGGATGGACTTGCGGATTGTGCGCTCCAGCGCCTGGTCGATCAGTTTTTCGGCCAGGCTCAGGCTTTCGCCGCGGGCTTCCTTGCGAGCAATGGCGAGCGCCTGGTTGAGGAGGGTGATGGCCAGCCCGCCCTGCTTCTCGATCTGCTTGGCGATACGCATGCGCAGCACCTCGAACAGGCGCGGCACCACCACCATGAAGGTGGGGCGGGCCTCCTCGATGTTGGCGGCAAGCTTTTCCAGCCCTTCGGCGTACCAGATCTGGCCGCCCATCCCCAACGGCATGTACTGGCCGGCGGTGTGTTCATAGGCGTGAGACAGCGGCAGGAACGACAGGAACAATTCGCCCGGCACCTCGCCGGGGAAGAAATCCTGTTCGATCACCGCGATGGCGCCGGCGATATTGCGCATGATAGCGCCATGATGCTGGCGCACGCCGCGCGGCAGGCCGCCGGTGCCGCTGGTGTAGATCAGACAGGCGAGATCCTCACGCTTCATCGTGGCGCGGGCGCGCACGGCGGCGCGATCCTCGTCGATCAGTGGCGCGCGGCCGGCGACCAGCTTGGCCCAGTCATGGATGGCGAGGCCCTGCACCTCCTGCAGCGGCTCCATGGTAATCACGATGCGGCAATTGTCGGTGGCCATGGCGGCCGGCAGCACATTCTTCGCCAGCTTCGGGCCTGAAACGATGACAGCGCGGGCGCCGCTGTTGGTCAGGATATGGGTGTGGTCGGCCTCGGTGTTGGTGGTGTAGGCCGGCACGGTGATGGCGCCGGCGGCCATGATGGCGAGATCGGCAAGGCACCATTCCGGGCGGTTTTCCGACACCAGGCACACCCGGTCGCCGCGGTTGATGCCGATCGCGGTGAGCGCGGCCGACAGGCTGGCGACGATGTCCCGCGCCTCGCCCCAGCTGATCGTGCGCCACTGGCCGCCGACCTTGGCCGTGAGGCAGGGTGCGGCCGGCTGGGCATCGGCCCGATCGAGAAACATCGCGACCAGGTTGGGCGCGGCATCGACGCGGGCCGCAAGTGCGGCAGGCCGCAGCGGCGGCAGTTTCGGCAGCATCACTCTCTCCCCAGAGGCGTTGGCCGCCTCCCTTGTTCTCGTCAGTAGCCCGCAGGACGACCCTCGCCGCGGGCATCGGCCCCCCCGCGCCAACCGCCCGCAACCCGCTGCACGCCATTCAGTTTCAGCGGCAAGGCGGTTGCCACCGGCTTGTGGCCCATGGCGGTGAAGGCCGGGATCATGGCTTCGAGCATGGTGCCCTTTTCCACCGCAAACCGGTCACCGATGGCAATCAGCTGGGGCAGCGCGATGGCTTCGTCCACCGGCAGCCCCCAGTCGAGCACACCGATGATCGCCTTGGTCACCTGCGCGATGATGGTCACGCCGCCGGCCGCGCCGATGGCGAGGATCGGCTTGCCGTTCGCATCATAGACGATGGTCGGCGACATCGCCGAGCGCGGCCGCTTGCCCGGCTGCACGCGGTTGGCGGTCAGTTGCCCCTGGTCCTTCGGGTCAAAGTTGAAATCGGTCAGCTGGTTGTTGAGCACGAAACCTTCGGCAACCAGGCCGGAGCCGAAGGTCTTTTCCACCGTGTTGGTCCAGGTGACGATATTGCCTTGCGCATCGGCGGCGGCGAAATTGGTCGTGCCGGCCACTTCATTGTCTGCCGCGTTCACCCGCGCGGTCGGCGCGCCGGGCGGCATGCCGGCCTGCACCTTGGCCATGCGCTCACCGGCGCTGATCAGCGCCGAGCGTGACGCCAGATAGGCGGGATCGGCCAGCCCCTTGGTGGGCACCGCCACGAAGGCCGGGTCGCCGATCCACTTCTCGCGGTCGGCATAGGCCAGGCGCTGGCTTTCGGCGAACAGGTGCCAGGACACAGGATTGTCCTTGCCCAGCCCCTTCATGTCGAAGCGCTCGAGCTGCTTCAGCATGGCGAGCACGCCGACGCCGCCCGATGATGGCGGCGCCACCCCGCAGACCCTGTACTGGCGGTAGGTGCCGCACACCGGCTCGCGCACTTCGGCCTTGTAGGCGGCGAGATCGGCCAGTGTCATGGCGGTCGGGTTGGCATCGGCGGTGCTGACCGCCTTGACGATGCTGGCGGCAATCGGCCCCTTGTAGAAGGCGTCAGGCCCCTCTTTGGCGATCAGCCGCAACGACGCGGCAAGCTTGTCATTGCGGAAGGTCGTGCCGGCCTTCAGCGGCGCGCCATTTTGATCGAAGTAAAGCGCACGGCCTTCCGGGCCGGCCTGCTTCAGACTGTCCTGCCCGAAGGCGATGAAGCGCGCCATGGTCGGCGAGATGGTGAAGCCTTCGGCCAGCTTGATCGCCGGTTCAAACAGCTTCGCCCAGGGCAGCTTGCCCCATTTCTTGTGAGCTTCGGCGGCCAGCGCCACGCTGCCCGGCACGCCCACGCTGCGCCCACCGGTGGCTGCTGCCATGAACGGCATCGGCTTGCCGTCGGCACCAAGGAATTGTTCCGGGCTGGCCACCGCCGGCGCCTTCTCGCGGCCATCGATGGTGCCGAGCGGGCCAGTGGCCGGCTGATAGACGATGAAGCCGCCGCCGCCGATGCCGCTCGACTGCGGCTCCACCACGGTCAAGGCCAGCATGGTGGCAATCGCGGCATCAACCGCGTTGCCGCCTTGCCTCAGGATGGCGAGGCCGGCTTCCGATCCCAGCGGGTGGGCGGCCGAAACGACGGCCTTGAACGGCCCGGCGCCGGCCGTGCTGGCCGCCTGCACGGGGCCGGCATCGGCATCCTTGGGAATGGGCTGGGCTGTGGCCGCGGTGGCGAGGAGAGAGGCGGCGAGGAGGAAAATGGTCTTCATGGGACCTGCACCTTAAGCCGATTTGCGCGGGTGAAAAGTGGCTAAACCGCTTGGGTGCCGACCGCCGCACCCACGCTGGTTAAGCCGTCGCGGCGCAGCAGAGCCGCCAGTTCTGCCTTGATGCGCGTGACAAGGCCGGGGCCATGATAGACCAGCGCCGAATAAAGCTGCACCGCGCTCGCCCCGGCGCGGATGCGGTCATAGGCGTCCTGGCCACTCGCGATGCCGCCCACCGCGATCAGCGGCAGCGCACCGCCGGTTTCGGCGCGGAATCGCTTGAGCGCGGCCAGCGCCAGCGGTTTCAGCGGCTTGCCCGAAAGGCCGCCTGTCTCGCCGGCATGGCGGCTTGCCAGCGTCGGGCGCGAGACGGTGGTGTTCGAAACGATCAGGCCATCCACCCCGCCGTCAATGCAGGCGCGTGCGATGGTGGCCCAGTCATCTTCGCCCTGGTCTGGCGCGACCTTCACGAAGACCGGGACATCCAGCTTGCCACGCGCGTCCGTCACCCGCGCAATCAGATCGGCCAACGCCGCGCCATCCTGCAGGGCGCGCAGGCCCGGCGTGTTGGGCGAGGAGATGTTGACCGTCACATATGACGCCAGCGGCGCCAGTGCGCGCAGGCCCGTCACATAATCATCGGTACGGTCCGCGCTGTCCTTGTTGGCGCCCAGGTTGATGCCAACGACGCCGGGCTTGCCCTGGCGCGCCGCCAGCCGGGCATGGGCGAACTCGACGCCCTTCGAATTGAAGCCGAAGCGGTTGATCACCGCCTCGTCCTCCACCAGCCGGAACAGGCGCGGCTTGGGATTGCCCGGCTGCGGCCGCGGGCAGACGCTGCCGCACTCGACAAAGCCGAAGCCCAGCTTCAGCATCGCGTCGGGCACTTCGGCATCCTTGTCGAAGCCGGCGGCCAGCCCGATCGGGTTGGGCAGGGCGAGGCCCGCCATCGTCGTGGCCAGGATCGGATCGTCGGCTGGCACGGGCGGCACCAGCCCCGTCTTCAGCGCCGCCAGTGTCAGATTGTGCGCCGCTTCCGGATCGAGCGCGAACAGCAGGGGTTTGAGGGCGGCAAACATCGGCCATCGCCATGGCAGGGCGATGCCGCCCGTTCAATCCCCCTCATCCTCCCGGCCCACCAGATCGAGCGCCTGCGCGCGACGCTGGTTGAGCGCGCACCAGTGCACCAGCGCCTCCTCGCGGCCGTGCGTCACCCACACCTCCGCCGGGTTCAGCTCGGTAATGGTGGCGGTCAGCTCGTCCCAATCGGCATGGTCCGAAATCACCAGCGGCAACTCGATGCCGCTCTGCACCGCGCGCTGGCGCACGCGCATCCAGCCCGAGGCCATGGCGGTGATCGGGTCAGGCAGGCGGCGGCTCCACACGTCGCGCAGGGCCGAAGGCGGCGCGATGATGATTGCACCTTTCAGCGCATCGCCCTTCAGCGTGCCCACGGCACGCAGATCGCCCAGCGCCACGCCCTGGGCTTCGTAAAGCGCGCACAGGGCCGTCATCGCGCCGTGCAGATAGATCGGCGCATCATGGCCAGCGCGGCGCAGTTCGGCGATCACCCGCTGCGCCTTGCCCAGCGCATAGGCACCCACCGCCACGCAGCGATCCGGATTGGCCGCCAGCGCCGCCAGCAGTTTCGCCACTTCCGCCGCCGTGTCGGGATGGCGAAACACCGGCAGGCCGAAGGTGGCTTCGGTGATGAAGATATCGCAGGCCAGCGGCTCGAACGCGATGCAGGTGGGGTCGGCCCGGCGCTTGTAGTCGCCTGACACGATGATCCGCGTGCCGGCCTTTTCCAGCACCACCTGCGCCGACCCCAGCACATGCCCAGCGGGCAACAGCATGCACGTCAGGCCATCGCCCAGCGCCAGCCGCTCGCCAAAGGCCAGCGCCTGCCCGCCCGGTTGTGGCCCGAAGCGCTGGTGCATGATCGCCAGGGTTTCAGCCGTGGCCAGCACCGTGCCGTGCCCGGCGCGGGCATGATCGGCGTGGCCATGGGTGATGATGGCACGCTGCTGTGGCCGCGACGGATCAACCCAGGCGTCGATGCCGGGCAGATAGAGCCCTTCAGGCCGGGGCAGGATCCAGTCAGGTGCCATGCGCGCTCACGCCTTGCATTGCCGCGCCACTGTGTAAAGCTGGCGCGAAACCGCAACCGGGGGGAGTGACGATGCGCAGGGTGCTGTTGCTGTTGGTGGGGATGGCGAGCGCTGCCAGCGCCGAATCGCCGGTGACGCCGGGCAAATGGCAGACAACGACCATCATCGAATCGATGGCCATGCCGGGCATGCCGCCGGAAATGGCGCAGCGCACGCGCGCCAGGCCGATGAGCGCCACCTATTGCATCACGCCCGAACAGGCCGCCGCCGGCCCGCGCGATGTGATCGGCAAGTCCAACGGCGCCTGCCGCTATCGCAGCTTCAGTGCCGCGGCGGGCCGCATCAGCGGCGTGATGGAATGCAAGACCGGTGCCCCCACGCCGCAGATCATCGCCATCTCCGGCACCTACAGCCCTGTCGCCTATGACATACGCTCGAAGATGAGCGGTGGCGCCATGCAATCGACCAGCCGCACGACAGGCAAGCGCCTCGGTCCCTGTTGACGCGGCACGCCGGCGTTCGGCACGAGGGGTGGGTGAGCCTGCCCCCCATCATCAGCGACTGGTTTGCCGCGCGCGGCTGGCAGGTGCGCGCCCATCAGCTCGCCATGCTCGATGCCGCCGCCCGCGGGCGGCACTCGCTGCTCACCGCGCCGACCGGGGCGGGCAAGACGCTGGCCGGGTTCCTGCCAACCTTGGCCGATCTCGCCACCACGCCGCATGAGGGGCTGCATACACTCTACATTTCGCCGCTGAAGGCGCTGGCGGTGGACGTGCAGCGCAATCTGCTGACCCCCGTGGCCGAGATGGGCCTCGATGTGCGCGTTGAAACCCGCACCGGCGACACACCGGCGGCGCGCAAGGCCCGGCAAAAGGAGCAGCCGCCGCATATCCTGCTGACGACGCCGGAAAGCCTGGCCAATCTCCTCTCCAGCCCGGAAGCCGCCGCGATGATGGCCGGGGTGAAGCGCGTCATCATCGACGAGATCCACGCCTTTGGCACCACCAAGCGCGGCGACCAGCTGATGCTGTGCCTCGCCTGCCTGCAACGCCTGGCGCCGGCGCTGCAGCGGGTCGGCCTGTCGGCCACCATCGCCGATCCGGAAAGCTGGGCCGGCTGGCTGGCGCCCGATGCCGATTCGACCCAGGTCGAGATCGTGGTGGCCGAAGGCGGCGCCGATCCGGCCATCGATATCCTGGTCATCGATGATCGCATCCCGTGGGGCGGCCACAACGGCCGCTGGGCGGCCCGCGCCGTCATGAAGCGCATCGAGGCGGCGCGGCTGGCCATCGTCTTCGTCAACACGCGCGCGGTGGCCGAACTCGTCTTCCGCGATCTGTGGGCGGAAAATGACAACGCCCTGCCGATCGGCATCCACCACGGCAGCCTGGCGCCCGAAGCACGCCGCAAGGTGGAGGCGGCGATGGCAGCGGGCAAGCTGCGCGCCATCGTGGCCACGGCCAGCCTCGATCTCGGGCTGGATTGGGGCGATGTCGATCTCGTCATCCAGATGGGCGCGCCCAAGGGGGCATCACGCCTGCTGCAACGCACCGGCCGCGCCAATCACCGCATGGATGAGGCCAGCCGCTGCCTGATCGTGCCGGGCAACCGCTTCGAATATCTGGAAGCGCTCGCCGCGCGCGACGCGGTGCAGGCCGGTGAGCTTGATCCCGATGGCTTCCGCCCCGGCGCACTGGATGTGCTGGCCCAGCACGTCGTGGGCTGCGCGGCGGCCGGGCCGTTCTTCCCCGATGAATTGTATGACGAGGTGAAGAGCGCCGCGCCCTATGCCGGCCTCACCCGCGCCGCCTTCGATGCCGTGCTCGGTTATGCCGCGACCGGCGGTTACGCGCTGAAAGCCTATGAGCGCTACCAGCGGCTTGTGACCCAGCCCGACGGCCGCATGCGCCTGCGCTCGGCGGCGCTGGCCCGGCAGTGGCGGATGAACAGCGGCACCATCGTCGAGGCCGTCGCCATGAACGTCGTCTTTGGCAGCGGCAAATCCAGCCGACACGGCCGCAAGCTCGGCCAGGTCGAGGAATATTTCGCCGGGCAATTGCGCGTGGGGGACAGTTTCATGTTCGCCGGGCAGACGCTGGAGGTCACCGGTTTCGACGGCGCCGACATCCATGTGCGCATGGGGCGCGGCAGCCCGAAGGTGCCGGTCTATGCCGGCGGGCGCATGCCGATGACGACTCGGCTGGCGGCGCGCGTGCGCGGCCTGATGAACGATCGCGCCCGCTGGCCCGGGATGCCAGATGACGTGCGCGAATGGCTGGCGATCCAGGCCCGCGTCTCGCGCCTGCCCGGCGAAGACGACGTGCTGGTGGAGACGTTCCTGCGTGATGATCGCTGGTACATGGTGGTGTACGGCTTTGCCGGCCACCCGGCGCACCAGACGTTGGGCATGCTGGTGACCCAGCGCATGGAGCGGGCCGGGCTGAAGCCGCTGGGCTTTGTCGCCAGCGATTACGCCATGGCCTGCTGGAGCCTCGATCCGGTCGATGATCCGCAGCCCTTGTTCGATCCGACCGTGCTGGAGGATGAACTGGCCGAATGGCTGGCTGCCTCGCCCTTCCTGCGCCGCGCCTTCCGCGAGGTCGCCATCATCGGCGGTCTGATCGAGCGGGTGCAGCCCGGCGTGCACAAGAGCGGCAAGGCGATGAGCGTCTCGTCAGACCTGATCTACGACGTGCTGCGCCGCCACGAGCCGGACCATCTGCTGCTCACCGCCGCCTGGACGGATGCGCGCGGCAAGCTGACCGACATTGCCCGCCTGGCGGCGCTGCTCGAACAGGCGCATGGCCGCCTCACCCATGTCCGCGCTGCGCATGTGACGCCGCTGGCGGTGCCGTCGCTGCTCACCATCGGGCGCGAGCGGGTGGGGGACAGTGCGGATTCGGCGTTACTGCTGGAAGCCGAAGCGCTGATCGCGGAAGCAATGCGGGTGGATTGACCATCAGGGCCACGCGGGCCTAACGCAGCACCATGTCTGTTTCCTTTTCGTTCGCTGGTGAATCGCTCCAGCCACTGGCCTGTGGGGCCTTGTGGTGGCCGGACCAGGCGACCCTTTTCGTGGCGGACCTGCACTTCGAAAAGGCCAGCCATTTCGCCGCGAAGGGCTGGCTGCTGCCGCCGCACGCCACGGCCGACACCATCACCACCCTGATTGCCGCCGTTGAATCGACGGGCGCGCAGCGGCTGGTGTGCCTGGGCGATTCGTTCCACGACGAAGCCGGCCCCGATCGCCTGTCGGACGAAACCCGCCGCGCGCTGATGACGATGACGCGCAGCCTCGATTGGTGGTGGATCACCGGCAATCACGACGAGGATGCCGCCGCCGTGCTGGGCGGGCGCGTGATGGCGGAGGGCAGCATCGGCCCGCTGGTGCTGCGCCACGAGGCCGATCCGGCCGACCCTACGCCTGAACTGTCCGGCCATTATCACCCCAAGCTGGTGATCCGCCACCGCGGCCGCCACATCGCCCGGCGCTGCTTCGCGCACGGCCCCACCAAGCTGATCCTGCCGGCCTATGGCGCCTTCACCGGCGGGCTGGATATCGCCGATCCGGCGCTGCAGGCGGCGCTGGCCGGGCCGGCGACGGCGCTGGTGGTGGAAGGCGAGCGGTTGTTGCGCTTTCCGGTAGGTTGACGGCGAAGCAGGGGCTTGAGACCCTCCCGTCATGAGCAGCGACTTCGATCTCGTCATCCGCAACGGTCACATCGTCGATGGCAGCGGCGCGCCCGGCCTTGATGGTGACGTGGCGGTGAAGGATGGCCGCATTGCTGCGGTCGGCGTCGTCAGCGGGCGCGGCGCCGAGGAGATTGACGCCAAGGGCCTGCTCGTCACCCCCGGCTTCGTTGATGTCCACACCCATTATGACGGCCAGGCGACCTGGGACCAGCGGCTGCAGCCGTCGTCGTGGCACGGCGTCACCACGGTGATTGCCGGCAATTGCGGGGTGGGCTTCGCGCCCTGCCGGGTGGACGATCAGGATCGGCTGATCCGGCTGATGGAAGGCGTGGAGGATCTGCCCTTCCCGGTGCTGAAAGAGGGCCTGCCCTGGAACTGGCAGAGCTTCCCGGACTATCTCGACAGTCTTTCAGGTCGCCGTTTCGACATGGATGTCGGCCTGCAACTGCCGCACGCCGCGCTGCGGGTGTTCGTGATGGGCGAACGCGGCGCCAATCGTGAACGGGCCAGCGCCGAAGATATCGCGCAGATGGCCGCGCTGGCGGAGGCCGCGATGCACGCAGGCGCCATGGGCTTTTCCACTTCGCGCACGCTCAATCACCGCACCTCGGATGGCCAGCCGACGCCCACGTTGACGGCGGCCGAGGACGAGTTGATGGGCATTGCCCTGGCGCTGGGCCGCGCAAACAAGGGCGTGCTGCAATTCGTGTCCGATTTCGCCGATCCGGACGCCGAATTCGCCATGCTGCGCCGGCTGTGCGAAGCCTCTGGCCGGCCACTGAGCTTCTCCCTCGCCCAATCGCCGGTCGCACCGCTGGGCTGGCGCAAGCTGCTCGATATGCTGGAACAGGCCACCGCGGCGGGCCTGCCGATGAAGGCGCAGGTGGCCTCGCGCCCGGTCGGCGTGCTGCTCGGGCTCGATCTCACGCTCAATCCGTTCAGCCTGCACCCCGATTGGCCGAAGGGCGCCAGCCCGGCCGAACAGGCGCGGCTGCTCGCCGATCCCGCCTTTGTCGCGCGCCTGATCGCCAATCCGCCGGCCAAGGGCAATGCGCTCGGCACCGCGCTGCTGCACCGCTGGGGCGACATGTACCAGCTCAGCAACCCGCCCAATTACGAGCCGCTGCCGGAAACCAGCCTGGCCGCCGAGGCGATGCGGCGCGGCGTGGCCTATGAAATGGTGGCCGCCGAATGGCTGCGCCAAGGCATGATCTATGTGCCCTTCCTCAACTTTGCCGATGGCGACCTTGATGCGGTTGGCGCGATGCTCGCCCACAAGGACACGATCCCCGGCCTGTCTGATGGCGGCGCGCATGTCGGCATGATCTGCGATGGCAGCTTCCCGACCACGCTGATCAGCCATTGGGCGCGGGACCGCAGCCATGGCCGGCTGCCACTTGAACATCTGATCAAGCGCCAGGCGCATGACACGGCGCGGGCGGTGGGGCTGCAGGATCGCGGGCTGATCGCGCCCGGGCAGCGCGCCGATCTCAACCTCATCGATCTCGATCGCCTCGGCCTGCTGCCGCCCGAGGTGGCGCATGATCTGCCGGCCGGTGGCCGCCGCCTGTTGCAGCGGGCGCGGGGCATCAGGGCCACAATCGTCGCGGGCCAGACCACATACCGCGATGGCGAAGCGACCGGCGCCCTGCCCGGCCGGCTGCTGCGCGGCGCGACAAGTGACTGATTCCATACGCTGATGCGCTGGCGCTTTGGCGCGCTGGCCGTTCCGTTCATCGAAGTTTCGCTTGACCGGCCGTCGCCGTTGGCAATGGATGATTGCCAGCAACAGGGAACGTTATGTCGATCAAGCCAGTCAAGACGGCGGTTTTCCCGGTGGGCGGCCAGGGCACGCGCTTCCTGCCCGCCACCAAGGCCATGCCCAAGGAAATGCTGCCGGTGGTGGACAAGCCGCTGCTGCAATATGCAGTCGATGAAGCCATCGCCGCCGGCATCGAGCGGCTGGTGTTCGTGACCGCGCGCGGCAAGGGCGCGCTGGAGGATTATTTCGACATCGCGCAGGAACTGGTCGACAGCCTGAAGGCCAAGGGCAAGACGGCGGAACTGGCGGTGCTGGAAGCCACCCAGATCGAACCCGGCCGCATGGTCTATGTGCGCCAGCAGGAGCCGGCGGGGCTAGGCCACGCCGTGTGGTGCGCCCGCCATGTGGTCGGCCGCGAGGCCTTTGCCGTGCTGCTGCCCGACGAATTGCTGTGGAACCCGGCCAACCCGGCGCTGAAGGAAATGCACGACGCCTACCAACAACTTGGCGGCAACATCATCTCCGTGCTGGAGGTGCCCGAAGCGCATACGCACCGTTATGGCATCGTCTCTCCCGGCGCGACCGAGGGCCTGATCACCGAGGTGAAGGGCCTGGTGGAAAAGCCGGCGCCGGGCACGGCCCTCTCACGGCTGGCCGCCATCGGCCGCTATATCCTGCAGCCCGAGGTGATGGACGTGCTGGCTGAGGGCAAGCGCGGCGCCGGCGGCGAGATCCAGCTCACTGATGCAATGGCCGAAATGATCGGTCAGCAGCCGTTCCACGCCCTCACCTTCACCGGCACCCGCTTTGATTGCGGCGACAAGGCCGGGCACGTGACGGCCAACATCGCGCTGGCGCTGGAGCGCGATGATGTGGGCCCGGCCGTGCGCGCATGGTTGCAGGCCCAGCGCTTCTGACCGGTCAGGGCAGGCGCACCACCCGCAGGGCCTTCAGCTGCCGCACCGATCGCGCGGCGCGGGTTTCGCCAGGCACCACCAGTCGCAGCGGGCCGTTGGCGATATCGAGCGGCTTGCCGTCGCAGGCGGTCGCCACCAGCACGGCGCGGTTGCCCAGCTTGCCGTCAATCTCGCCCAGGCTGAAGGCAACGCGATAGCCATCGGCCGCCTCGGCGACGATCAGCGTGGTCAGCGCCGGCCCGCGCACCGCCTCGCCGCTGGGCAGGCCGGCCGCGG
>NZ_WNJP01000060.1 GCF_009733735.1 Sandarakinorhabdus oryzae
GGCCGGCATCCCGCGCGACCGGCCCTGGCTGCTGGCGACGGTGCATCGCCGCGAGAACCAGGGCGCGGCGCTGGACGGGGTGCTCGCCGCGCTGGCGGTGCTGGCGGCGGAAGCGGAGATCATCCTGCCGGTGCACCCAAGTCCGGCGGTGGCCGGCCCGGTGCGGGCGGCGCTGAGCAGTCGCCCCCATGTCCACCTGCTGTCGCCGCTGCCCTACGCCGCGTTCGTGGCGCTGATGGGGCAGGCGGCCGTGGTGCTCACCGATTCGGGTGGGGTGCAGGAGGAAGCGCCGGCCATCGGCCTGCCCTGCCTGGTGCTGCGCGCGGTGACGGAACGGCCGGAAGGGGTGGCGGCGGGCAATGCCCTGCTGGTCGGGCGCGATCCGGCGGCCATCGTGGCGGCCGCGCGGCGGGTGCTGGCGGATGCCGGCCTGCGCGCGGCGATGGCAGAGCCGTCGCTGCCCTATGGCGAGGGCGGCGCCGCGCGGGCGATCAATGATCTGCTGCTGGGCGTTGCGCGCAGCCGAGCTGCTCCATCATCGCCACGAAGCTCGGGAAGCTGGTCGCGATCGGCCGTGCATCATCAATGATGACCGCCCGGGCGGCGTGCAGGCCTAGTACGGCAAAACTCATGGCGATGCGGTGATCGAGGTGCGCGGCAATAGTCGCGCCACCCGGCACCGGGTCGCCGCCGCGGCCTTCGACGATCAGGCCATCCTCGACCTCCTCACAGGCCACGCCGCAAGCCGTCAGCCCCTGCGCCATCACCGCGATCCGATCGGATTCCTTCACCCGCAACTCCTCGATCCCGCGCATCACCGTGCGGCCCTGGGCGAAGGCGGCGGCAACAAACAGCACCGGATATTCGTCGATCATGCTGGGCGCGCCGTCGGGCGGCACGTCGATGCCGGTCAACGTGCTGTGGCGAACGTGGAGATCGGCCACCGGCTCGCCACCCACCGTGCGTTCATCGAGCAGGTCGATGCGGCCGCCCATCGCCTGCAGCACGCGCACCAGGCCGGCGCGGGTGGGGTTGAGGCCGACATTGCGGATGATGATGTCGCTGCCCGGCACGATCAGCGCGGCGACCATCGGGAAGGCGGCGGACGATGGGTCGCCGGGGACGACGATGGTCTGGGGCTTCAGTTCGGCCTCGCCGCGAATGGTGATGATACGGCCCTGCGGCGAGGCGGTGACGGAGAGCTGAGCGCCGAAGCCGGCCAACATGCGCTCGCTGTGGTCGCGGGTGGGGATGGGCTCGATCACCACCGTCTCGCCCGGCGTGTTGAGGCCGGCAAGCAGGATGGCGGATTTCACCTGCGCCGAAGCCACCGGCAACGTGTAGGTCAGCGGGATCGCCGGGCAGGCACCGGTCAGCGTCAGCGGCAGGGTCTGGCGGCCGGGGCCGGGCGTTGCGGCGATCGTCGCACCCATCAAGGACAGGGGCGTGATGACCCGGCCCATCGGCCGGCCCGACAGGCTGGCATCGCCCACGAACGTTGCGGTGATCGGGTGGGCGGCAATGAGGCCCATCAGCAGGCGGGTCGAGGTGCCGCTGTTGCCCATGTCGAGCGCAGTCGCCGGTTGCAGCAGGCCACCGACGCCCACGCCGTGCACCGTCCAGGCGCCGGTGCCGGTGCGGCTGATCTGGGCGCCCATCGCCCGCATGGCGGCAGCAGTGGCCAGCACGTCCTCGCCTTCCAGCAGGCCGGAGATGCGGGTTTCGCCGACAGCGAGCGCGCCCAGCATCAGCGAGCGGTGGCTGATCGACTTGTCGCCGGGCACGGTGACATCGCCGGAAAGCGGGCCGCGCGCCGTCAGGCACAGCGGGTGCGGGGAGCCAGTATCATTCGTCATGATGCCGCGCTTTGACAGGGCTTGCCGGCTGTGGCAATGCGCCAGCCTTTCCCGGCCGGCCTGTGGGCGGCTGGGTGTTTGCCATGTGCCGGCATGGGCCGGCGCGCGCACGGAGACGATATGGTCAAGGCTGAATGGGGCACCAAGCGTGCCTGCCCGAAGTGCAACACGCGTTTTTACGACCTGGGCAAGGAAGACCCGGTGACCTGCATCTCGTGCGGCTTTGCCTGGGCGCCGGAACCGATCCTGAAGTCCAAGCAGACGACGCCGTTTGAACAGGCCAAGCCGCAGGCGGCCGAGGAAGACGCCGTGGTGGCGGTTGACGAGGATCTGGACATCGAGGACGCCGACGTCGAAGCCGGCGAAGCCGATGCCGATGTGGACCTGGGCGATGACGACGACCTGGGCGTGGTGTCGGAAGGCACCGAAGACGAGAATTGAGTTTGGCGGCCGTGGCGGCGAATTTCGGGCTTGCAAGCAGGTCCAGTTTCGCCTAACCGGCCGCTCCCGGCGCTGTTGGCAACAGCAGCGACCGCAAAAGGGTGCGGGGCCTTAGCTCAGCTGGGAGAGCGCTACAATGGCATTGTAGAGGTCAGCGGTTCGATCCCGCTAGGCTCCACCATCCCGCCCAAAAGACCCCGGCAGCGATGCCGGGGTCTTTTGCGTTTGGGCCGAATCGCTGGCACATCCGGTCGCATGACTGCTCGCTCCGACTATCCCGCCCACCGCCTGATCCCCACCCGCTGGATGGACAATGATGCCTACGGCCACGTCAACAACGTGGTCTATTACAGCTGGTTCGATACCGCGGTGAACGCCTGGCTGATCGAGGCGGGGCTGCTCGACATCCACCACGGGAATCCCATCGGCCTGGTGGTGGAAACCGGCTGCCGCTACCACCGCTCCGTCGCCTTTCCCGAAACCGTGGAAGCCGGCCTGCGCATTGCCCGGCTGGGCAGCAGCAGCGTGCGCTGGGAAGTGGGTCTGTTCACCGCCGGCCACGACGGTCCGGCGGCCGAGGGGCATTTCGTCCATGTCTATGTCGATCGGGATACGCGCCGGCCGGTGCCGCTGCCCGCAGCGTGGCGGCAGGTCTTGTTGCCGCTGGTGGTTGCGCAAGCCGGCACGACGCCTTAAGCGCCCGCGATGCACACACCAGACGACTCGATCCTGATCCTCGATTTCGGCAGCCAGGTGACGCAGCTCATCGCCCGGCGCATCCGCGAAGTGGGTGTCTATTGCGAGATCGTCCCCTTCGCCAAGGGCGCCGAAGCCTATCAGCGCATGGCGCCGAAGGGCGTCATCCTGTCGGGCAGCCCGGCCAACATCAGCGACGCCAACGGACCGCGCATCCCTGACAATGTGCTGGCCGCCGACGTGCCGCTGCTCGGCATCTGCTATGGCGAACAGGCGCTGTGCTACCAACTGGGCGGCGCCGTCGTCGCTTCCGACCATCGCGAGTTCGGCCGCGCCGAGATCGAGATCGTCGATGAGTGCGCGTTCTTCGCCGGCGTGTGGGCCAAGGGCGACCGCCCGACGGTCTGGATGAGCCATGGCGACCGCATCGACGCCATCCCGCCCGGCTTCCGCGCCGTCGCCGTAAGCCCCGGCGCGCCCTTCGCCGCCATCGCCAACGACGAGGCCCGCCGCTATGGCGTGCAGTTCCACCCGGAAGTGGTGCACACCCCTGACGGCGCGGCGCTGCTGAAGAATTTCGTCGTCAATGTCTGCGGCATCACGCCGAACTGGTCGATGGCCGGCTTCCGCGCCGCCAAGATTGCCGAGATCCGCGAACAGGTGGGTGATGGCAAGGTGATCTGCGGGCTCTCTGGTGGCGTCGATTCTGCAGTCGCGGCCGTGCTGATCTACGAGGCCATCGGCGACCAACTGACCTGCGTCTTCGTCGATCACGGCCTGATGCGGCTGGGCGAGGCCGAACAAGTCGTCACCCTGTTCCGCGAACATTATCATATCCCGCTGGTGCACGTGGAAGCCGAGGAATTGTTCCTGTCGGGCCTCGCTGGCGTCACCGACCCGGAAGCCAAGCGCAAATTTATCGGGAAGACCTTCATCGAGGTGTTCGAGGCCGAGGCCAGGAAGATCGGCGGCGCCGATTTCCTCGCACAAGGCACGCTCTATCCCGACGTGATCGAGAGCGTGTCCTTCACCGGGGGCCCAAGCGTGACGATCAAGAGCCACCACAATGTCGGCGGGCTGCCTGAGCGCATGAACATGAAGCTGGTCGAGCCGCTGCGCGAGCTGTTCAAGGACGAGGTGCGCCGCCTTGGCGTCGAACTCGGCCTGCCGCCGGCCTTCGTCGGCCGCCACCCGTTCCCTGGCCCCGGCCTGGCCATCCGTATCCCCGGCGAAGTGACCAAGGAGGCCTGCGACACGCTGCGCAAGGCCGACGCCATCTATCTCGACGAGATCCGCAAGGCCGGCCTGTATGACGAGATCTGGCAGGCCTTTGCCGTGCTGCTGCCGGTGCGCACCGTCGGCGTGATGGGCGATGGCCGCACCTATGACCGGGTGTGCGGTCTGCGCGCCGTGACCTCGGTGGATGGCATGACGGCCGACGTCTACCCGTTCGATGCCGCCTTCCTCACCCGCACCGCGACGCGCATCGTTAACGAAGTGAAGGGCATCAACCGGGTCGTCTATGACTATACGTCAAAGCCGCCTGGCACCATCGAGTGGGAATAGGCCCGATCCGCCGTCGAATTCAGCCACAATCGGTAGCAGCGATCTGGCGGGCAAGCCCGAGAAACGACGACAGCGGCACGTCCCGCCCCGACAGCAGGCGCGGTGCCACCTTGTGGGCGATCACCAGATCCCGCCTCGGCACCACCAGGATATATTGGCCGAGATAGCCCCAGGCCAGATAGGCACCGGCCAGCGGTGAGGTGTCGGGTTCTTCGAAGAGCCACCACATGGTGCCAAAGCCAAGCCCGACCTTGGCGGTTTTGTCCGGGTGCATGTCGGAGGATCGGGTGGTGGGCGTGGTGATCTGCCGAACCCAGCTGGCCGGCTCCACCTGCCTGTCGCCCCAGCGGCCATCGTTCAGCATCAGCAGGCCAATGCGCGCCATATCGCGGGTGGATAGATCGAAATGATAGGCAGGATGGCGTGAGCGTTCCGGCCGGGATTGCTTGCGCTGGGCGCCGGCGCTGAAATCCTGCATCTGTAATGGACGCGCAATATCGGTTTCGAACGCCGCATAAATGGTGCGTCCGGTCAGCCGTTCAAACGCCGTACCGGCCGCGTTGAAATCCCAGTTGTTGTAGAGAAAATAGCTGCCAGGGGGCTGGCTGCCGCGGGGCGGCGCAAAGGCAGTGTCGTCTCCGGCATTGGTCGCGGCGTGATACACCCCGGATCGGGCTGTCATCAGATCGCGCAGCCGGGCCTGCCTTTCGATCGGCAGCAGGCCATCATCCTCGTCGATGCCGATCTGCGCGAGCGTGCGGTCGAGGTCGACGGTGCCGCGTTCGACATCGTTGCCGAACAGCAGGGCCAGCAGGCTCTTGCGTGCCGACGCCACGTAGGAAACCTTGTCGGTTCGCCCAAGGGTCAAGATCGGCCGCCCATGGGAAACCACCATCATCGCCGTCGTCGGCAGGCCGGCGAGATCGCGGCGCACATGATCGAGCACGGCCCGGCAGGCGGGTGGCAGATCGGGTCTGGGCGTGTCCCAGCGCGCGGCGGGAAAGGTCGCAGGCGTTGTGCCGGCGCGCGCAGCGTCCGGCATGGCCAAAAGGGCAAGAGCCGCACCGGCCACCAGACCGGCTGTGCGCGCGCGGCTGATCAGATGCATGGTCATCTCGTCTCCTCATAGACGGGCACGGACGCCGCGCGGGCGTCGAACCGGACAATGCCAGCGATACCCACAGCGCCAAGCAGGAAGGCCGTGGCCACCCTCAAGGCGAGCCGTCGCGGCAACGGCCTGATCAGCGGCCCCAGCAGGGCGAGGGCCGGTAGCAGCAGCGGCGCCACCACCGCCGGGGCGCTGGTGCCGATGGCGAGCAGTCCGAAATGGGCATAGCTGGCAAGGAAGGCGAGCCAGGGAATGGCCAAGGCCGCGGCGATGGCACCGCTGATCCGCCCATTCGCGTCGGGGATCAGCGACGTCAGCAGCAGCGACAAGCCGGCAAACAGCAAGGGCCAGGCCAGCGGCGGCGTGGCGCCCGGCAACACCAGCTGCGCTGCCGCCGCCACAGCCAAAGGCAGCAGGGCGAAGCCGAGGCCGCGCCCGAACGCGCTAGCCGGCCTGCGCACCAGCAGCAGTGCGAGGACCGCGCCAGCTGCCAGCGCGGCCTCCAGTTCAAATGTCGGCAAGGCCGCAAGCCGGTCGTAATAGTCGCCCGCCCCGGTTCCGAATGACAGGATGTGCAGCAGGGTGAGCAGCCCGGCCAGGAGCAGAACCGCCGCCACGCCGTCCAGCGCTCCGCCACCGATCTGCGCCGCCGTCCATTGCCCGCGCTGCCGGGCGGCGGCCGCCGCCAGCACCAGCGCACTGGCCAGGATCACGGCCCAGCCGGCCGGTGCCGGATAGGCGAGGGTGACGAGGCCAAGCACGTCGCTGAAGACCATATCACCGCCGCGTTCCGGCAATTGCCGGGCGGTCAACAGCCCCCGCACGAGGTCCAGCGTCTGGCTGCCCATATGTTGCAGCGTGCGCGGATCGATCCGGTCAGCAGTGGACAGCGGTGAATGATAAAGGGCGGGATTGTCGATCGGCGCGAAATTGTAGCCGATGATGCCGCGATCCAGCGCTGCGGTCAGGTCGGTCGAGTTGGGCAGGCGCTGGTAGATGCTGACGGCAAGGCTGTTGGTCGCCGGGCTGGCGACATGGGCGGCATAAAATCGGATCAGGCCCGCGTTGCCAGCACTGGTCTGGAACATCATGGCCCGTCCGCCACCGCCGCGCGCCTCCAGGTTGATGGCGACGCCGATGCGGGACGTCAGCGGGCCGTCCAACGGTGTCGGTGCAAAGGCGTGCCGGGCGCCGGCCAGGCCGATCTCCTCCCCATCGGTGAGCAGGATGATGAAATCGCGCTGCGGCCTGTCCGGTCCGATTGCGCGCGCAGTTTCCAGCGCGGTGGCCAGCCCAAAGCCATCATCGGCGGCGCCCGGTGAACCCCAGACGCTGTCGTAATGCGCCATCACCAGCACGGCTGGCGCTGCCTGGTCCAGGCCCGGCCGGATGGCGACGATGTTCACGCCAGTGGTGGCTGCAGGGCCGCCACGCTTCGTCAGGCGCGCCGCCTTGCCGGGCGGCAGGGCAAAGCGATCGAAGTGCACGCCAAAGCCCAGCGCGGTCAGGCGGGCAGCAAGATAGTTGCGAGCCCTGATGTGGCCCAGCGTTCCCGTGGCGCGTGGCGTGGCGGCCAGCACGTGCAGATCGGCCATCGCCCTGCCGGCCGAGAAGCGTTCGCGTGCGGCGCTGGCGGGCAGGGCCGCTGGCGGCTGAACCGACCACCAGACCAGCAAGGCCGCCAGCAGCAGCGTCAGGGCAAGCGCAATTGCAGCAGACCAGCCGCCTGCCGGAGATGCAAACGTTGTGGTGACTCGGGTGGCAGGCATGGCCGTCCGTTCCTTAATGACAAAATGTCATTAGCGAAATGGCGACGGAATGCAATGGCCCGATTTCGGGTCAGGCAAGCCCTTCATAGAGGAGTTGGGTGATGAGGCCAGGCAGGGCATCCGGGGCGTCAGGCGCCAGGCTTTCGACATAGCGGCCGGCCATGGCCTGGCCGACAGCGGCGGCGATGACCAACTGGATGATGCGGCCAGCCACGGCCGGATCGGCTGCGCTGACCTTGCCCCGTGCCAGCAGGCGGCGCTGGGTGATGTCGCGCAGGGCGAGCAGGGCCTCGGCAACGCCCGGCAGCGGCTCGGCCTGATCATGCAGGAAGATCCAGGCAAACAGCCGCCGGTTGCTCGGCAGAGCCAGTGCCGCAAACAGGGTCTGCACCACATCATGCACCGGTTCGGTATCAAGATTCTGTTCCTGCATCCGCGCGGCGATCTCCCCGATCAGCGTGTGTGCAATGCGCGCCGCCGTGTGCCGTTGCAACGCGATCACCGATCCGAAATGCGCGATGACGTTAGAATGGGTTGTCCCGGCCCGGCGCGCCACTTCGGCCAACCGGAAATTGTCAGGTCCTTCGCTGCGCAAAAGGTCTTCGGCAGCCAGCAGGATATTGGCCCGAGCGGCCTCTGGCGTGCGCCGGCTGCGCACGCGATCGCCCTGGCTGCTGCTCATTCGCTGGCCTCCTGCCCGCCAAAGTGAAAAACTGGCCGGACAATGGCAGCGACAGGCCGGCATGGCCAGATCGGGAAACCGGGCGCCTTGCGGCGTGGAGATGTCGCTGCCAACGGCTGCATTCATGCGATTTTCATGGGCAGCGCCCGATATTCCCCGCGCGATTTCATGGGCACAGCGCGCACAGCGGGTGCATGACACACGCAGCCGCTATCCCCGCCGCCGAAGCGCACGCCGCGCCGCCGCGCACACGCCTTTCCATCCTCACCCTTGGTGCAATCGGTGTCGTCTATGGCGATATCGGCACCAGTCCGCTCTATGCCTTTCGCGAGGCCATGGCGCAACTGAACGGCACGCCGGTGGGCGAGGCCGAGATACTGGGCGTGCTCAGCCTGGCGCTATGGGCGCTGATCCTGGTCGTCACGGTCAAATATGTGCTGTTCCTGACCCGGGCGGACAATGACGGCGAAGGCGGTGTGCTCTCGCTGATGGCACTGGCCAACCGCGGCACGGGTGGCCCGTTGCCAGTGATCCTGCTGCTGGGTGCGGCGGGCGCGGCGCTGTTCTATGGCGATGCCATCATCACGCCGGCGCTCTCCGTGCTGTCGGCGGTGGAGGGCATGCGCAGCGTGCCGGACCTGGCGCCCTATATCAGCGACCGGCTGGTGATTTCGGTGACGCTCGGCATCCTCATCGCGCTGTTCCTGGTGCAGTCCAAGGGCACAGCCAAGGTCGCCGGCCTGTTCGGCCCGGTGTGCGTGGTCTGGTTCGGCGTGCTGGCGGTGATGGGGGTTGCGCATATCCTTGATGCCCCGGCCATCCTGACCGCATTCAATCCGATCTGGGGTGGCAAATTCCTGTTCAGCCACGGTGTCACCGGCCTGTTCGTGCTGGGCGCGGTGTTCCTCACCGTGACCGGGGCGGAGGCGCTGATCGCCGATCTTGGCCATTTCGGCCGCAAGGCGGTGCAGATCGGCTGGTTGAGCCTGGTCTGGCCGGCGCTCAGCCTCAACTATCTCGGCCAGGGCGCAATGGCGCTGGAGGCGCTGCACGCCGCCACCGCTGCCGGAAAGCCCTTTGCCAATGCCGACTGGTTCTTCACCATGCCGCCCGATGCCCTGCGCGCGCCGCTGATCGTGCTGACCACGGCGGCCACCATCATCGCCAGCCAGGCGGTGATCACCGGCGCCTATTCGCTGACCAGCCAGGCGGTGGCGCTGGGCCTGTTGCCGCGCATGCGCATCCTGCAGACGTCGCACGCCGAACGCGGCCAGATCTACATGCCGGCGATCAACTGGCTGCTGCTGGTCGGCGTCGTCGTGCTGGTGCTGGCCTTTGGCAGCAGCTCGGCGATGGCCGCCGCCTATGGCATCGCCGTCACCGGCACCATGGTCATCACGTCGCTGCTCGCCGGCTATGTGCTGGTGCGCAGCTGGGGCTGGATGCCGGAAACCATGGTGTGGGTGATCGCCCCGCTGCTCGCCATCGATCTCTTCTTCTTTGGCGCCAACATCCTGCGCGTCGCCGAAGGTGGCTGGGTGCCGCTGCTGGTGGCAGCCGGAGTGGGCGTCATCATCCTGTGCTGGCTCACCGGGCGCCGCGCCATCACCCGCGCCGCCGCCCGCCAGGCGATCGCGCTCGATGATCTGGCCGCCTCGCTGGCCGCCCGCCCGCCGATGGTGGTGGACGGCACTGCCATCTTCCTGACCACCGACAACCAGCTCGCCCCGTCGGCGCTGCTGCACAGCCTGAAGCATGGCCATGTTCTCCACCGCAACAATCTGGTGCTGACCGTGCGCACCGCCGGCGTGCCCAGCGTGCCGACCGGGCAGCGGCTGACCATCGAGCCGATCAACGCGCGTTTCTGCCGCGGCACGCTGGTGCGCGGCTACATGGACCTGGTTGATCTGCCAAGTGAGCTGGGTCGCAGCTGGCCGGCGATGCAGGCGCCCGGCGGCACCAGCTTCTATCTGGGACGGAACAGCTTGCGGCGCGGCCGCCACTCGCGCATGCCGGTGTGGATGATGCCGGTCTTTGCCTTTCTCTATCGCAACGCGGCCGATCCCGATGCCACGCTCGGCATCCCGGCCAACCGCGTGGTGGAAATGGGCTCCCAGGTCGAGCTGTGACGATGCCGCTGCCCCGGCTGCCGCTGCTCGATCTCGTCCTTGCGCTCGCCGCTGCCGGGTTGATCCTGGCCGCCGGATCGACCGGGCTGATGGGGTTGGGCCTCACCGCAACGGCGCTGCTGCTCACCCTGCCAGTGCTGTGGGCTGCCTCGCGCAGCAATGCCACCATCGGCGCTGGCGTGGCGCTGGCGATTTCGGTGGCGTTCAACTTCTTCCTGCTGCCGCCGCGCCACAGTTTCCGCATCGATGGCGCCACGCACGTTGTCACCTTCCTGGTGTTCCTGGCGGTGGCGCTGGTGGCGGGTGGCTTTGCTGCCGGCCTGCGCGCCCGCCAGGACGAGGCTGACCGCCGGGCCGAAGGCAGCCAGCTGGAGAATGACTTTCTGTCGGAAATCGCACTGGCCACGTCGCGCGCCGATCTCGACGCCCGCGCGCTCGCCTTCTTGCAGCAGCGTTTTGGCGATGCCCGCCTGTTCAGCCAGGCCGAGCTGGAAACCCAGACCAGCGGTCTGGCCCCGCTCGATGCCGCAGCCGCCGCCTGGGCGATTGCCCATGATGCGGTGACCGGCCACGCCAGCGAGGTGATGCCCGGCGCCGATTTCCGCTTCCTGTCGTTCGGGCGCGGCAGTGCCGACGTGCTGGCGTTGGCCACCACCCGGCCGCTGCCGCCCGATACGACGCTGCTCCAGCGCATCGCCGGCCACTGGGGCCATGCCCGCGACCATCTCGACACGCTGGCCGAACGCCAGCGCCGGCAGGAGGCCGAGGCGCGCGACCGCACCCGTCGGGCGCTGCTGGCCGCATTGGGCCATGATTTCCGCACGCCGCTGACCGTGCTGAAGGAAGGGCTGGCGCGCCTCCCCGGCGCGGCCGACAGCGGTCTGCCGGGCGAGGTCGAGCGGCTGCGCCGGCTGGGCGAGAATCTGCTGGCTTCGGCGCGGCTCGATGCCGGCCTGCCGCTGGCACTGGAGCCGGTGGACCTAGTCGATACCATCGCCGAGGTGCGGGGCTTCGTGGAGCAGCAAGCCGGTAGCATCGTGCTCGATGTGCAGTTGCCCGAAACGCTGCCGTTGGTGCGGGCCGAGCCAGTGATGCTGATCCATCTTTTGGGCAATGTCGTCGAAAACGCCCTGCGCCACGCCCGCAGCCGCGTCAGCCTCGCCGCCACGCATGACGCGCAGCATGTGGACCTGCGCATCGCCGATGACGGCCCGGGCGTGCCCGAGACCCAGGCCGAGGCGATTTTCGAGCCCTTCGTGTCCGGGGCGGATGGCAGCGCGCGGCGGGCGACCTCGGGCAGTGGCCTGGGCCTCGCCATTGCCCGCGATCTGGCGCTGGCGATGGGCGCGGAGCTGACGCTGGCGCGCGACGGCGGGGCGGATGGCGCCGAATTCCGCCTGCGCCTGCCGATCGCGCCGGAGCGGGATGATCCGCCATGAGCCGGCCGATCCTGATTGTTGATGACGAAGCCGCGATCCGCCGCCTGCTGATCGCCGTGCTGCGTCGGGGCGGGCATGGCGTGCTGGAGGCCAGCACGGGCCGCGAGGCGCTGCAAGCCCTGCAACAGCGCCCAATTGCGGCCATCGTCGATCTGCGCCTGCCCGATCTGGACGGCATGGAGCTGATCCCCAGGCTGGCCGCGGCCGACATCCCGGTGCTGGTGCTGTCGGCCGAGCTCGACACCGCCGAGAAAGTCGCCGCGCTCGACCTGGGCGCCGAGGATTATCTCACCAAGCCGTTCGATGGCGACGAACTGCTCGCCCGCCTGCGCGTGCTGCTGCGCCGCGCGGGCCCGGCTGCGGGCGGTGCCACCAGCCACGGCCCGCTGGCCATCGATACCGCTCACCACCGTGCCACGCTTGATGGCGCGCCGATCGCACTGACGCCGCGCGAATTCGCCCTGCTGGCGGCACTGGTCGCCGGTGGCGGCCGGGTGCTCACGCACGCTGCCCTGCTGGAACAGGTGTGGGGCCCGGCGCACCGTGATGACCTGGATTATCTACGCGTCGCCATTCGCGCCCTGCGCCGAAAGATCGAGCCGGAGCCGGCACGGCCGCGCCTGATCCTCAACGAGCCCGGCATCGGCTACCGCCTGGCCGATCGCTGAGCCGCCTTGCCCTTGGCGGCTGCAAGATGCCATGGAAGGCGCAAGGGCCCGCACGACGCGGGCTGATTTTCTCGGGCAGGGCAATCCGTGGCAGCACATCCTCCGATCGATCAGGCGCCCGCGGCTCCGGCACTGGCGCGCACGCTGAAGCGCCGGCACGTCACCATGATCACGCTGGGCGGGGTGATCGGCGCCGGGCTGTTCGTCGGCAGCAGCGCCGCCATCGCCAGCATCGGACCGGCCGCAGTGATCAGCTATGCGCTGGCCGGGGCCATCGTGCTGGTGGTGATGCGCGTGATTGCAGCGCTGGCGATTGCACTGCCGCATGTCGCCACCTTCACCGAATATGCCCGCGCCGGTCTCGGCCGCTGGGCCGGCTTCACCGCCGGCTGGCTCTACTGGTATTTCTGGGCCGTGGTCATCGGGATCGAGGCCATCGCCGGCGCCGGCATCGTGGCGCAGTGGGTGGATCTGCCAGTGTGGGCGATCGGCACCGGGCTGATGCTGGTGATGACCGCGTCCAACCTCTTGTCGGCCCGCAGCTTCGGCGAGTTCGAATTCTGGTTTTCCACCATCAAGGTGGTGGCGATCGCGCTGTTCATCATCATCTGC
Organism: Sandarakinorhabdus oryzae; assembly: GCF_009733735.1. Classification (GTDB taxonomy): domain Bacteria; phylum Pseudomonadota; class Alphaproteobacteria; order Sphingomonadales; family Sphingomonadaceae; genus Sandarakinorhabdus; species Sandarakinorhabdus oryzae. The sequence continues at coordinate 12,967 of NZ_WNJP01000060.1, forward strand.
GCGGTGTTCCTGATCGGCTCGCCGCAATCGGCGGGCCTTGCCAATCTCACCAATGATGGCGGGCTGGCGCCGATGGGCTGGGGCACGGTCGTGGCCGGGGTGACGACCGTGATCTTCGCCCTCGTCGGCGCCGAGATCGTCACCGTCGCCGCCGCCGAGGCCGAGGATTCGGCGACGCTGGTGGCGAGGATGGCCAGCACATTGATCCTCAGGATCAGCGTCTTCTACATCGGTGCCATCGGCCTGATCGTCTGCATCGTGCCGTGGCGCAGCATCGTGGCCGGCAAGTCACCCTTTGCCGCCGCGCTCGATGTGATCGGCGTGCCGGGCACGGCGCTGATGATGAACCTGCTGGTGCTGGTCGCCGTATTGTCCTGCCTCAACTCCGCCATCTATGTCGCCAGCCGGGCGCTGTTCACGCTGGCCGCCAATGGCGATGCGCCGCGCTGGAGCGTGGTGGTAGACCGCCGCGGCGTGCCGGCGCGCTCGATCCTGGCCTGCACGCTCGTGGGCTTTGCCTGCGTGCTCGCCTCCGTGCTGTCGCCGTCGGTGGTGTTCGCCTTCCTGGTCAATGCCTCGGGGGCCACCATGGTCTTCGTCTATTCGCTGGTCGTGATCGCCGCGATCCGGCTGGGGATCGGTGGCGGTTTCCTCAGCTGGGGCCGCCCCGTCGCCGTGGCCGCCATGGCCGGGGTGCTGGTTGCCATGGCGGTCACGCCCGATCTGGCGCCGCAATTCTGGGCCAGCCTGGGCTTCCTGGTCCTGGTGCTGGTGGCGGCCGCGCTGACTCGCAAACGGGCTTAGCTCGGGTAGCGGATCGCCAGCACTTCCCAGTTCTTCTCGCCCCCTGGCAGGCGCACCACCCGCACATCGCCCACCCGCGCACCGCGCAAGGCGCGCACGATCGGCGCACTCCAGCCGATCAGGCCCTGGCCGGCGTCCTGCTCGTCATCGCCCACAATGGTCAGCGAGCGCTGGTTGTCGTCATCGTCCGCGATCTCGACGGTGCAGCCGAACAGCACGCGGTCACGTTCCGTCTGGCGCGCTGGATCGACCACCCGAGCTGCATTCATCCGCTTGGCGAGATGGCCCAGTTCGCGGTCGATCTCGCGCAACTTCTTGCGGCCATAGATATAATCGCCATTCTCGCTGCGATCGCCATTGCCGGCGGCCCAGCGCACCACCTCCACGATGGCGGGGCGGTCGGTGTGCAGCAATTGCTCATACCGGGCGCGCAGCGCCGCCATGCCGGCAGGTGTGATCGGATTGCCGTCAGTCACAGGTCAAGCTGGCCCTGATTGATCATGGCCGGGCTTTTGCGGCGGCGGTTCGTGTCTGGCAAGCCGGCCTTGCGGCTGCCGTGGCGCTGGACGATGGCGCGCGCCGGGCCGGCGTGGGCAGGATCGCGGCGGATGGCGGTGATGGCGGCCCTGGCCTCGCGCGCGGCCTGCTCGTGATCAACCAGCGGCGCCGGATAATCGAGCGGCATTTCGGCCAGCCAGGGTTCGTGGACAAACGGCGTCGGCAGATGCGCCAATTCCGGCAGCCAGCGCCGGATGAACGCGCCATCCGGATCCTGATCATGGCCCTGCTTGATGGGGTTGTAGATGCGCGGGATGTTGGTGCCGGTGGTGCCTGATTGCATCTGCACCTGCGGCCAGTGGATGCCGGGCTCATAATCGGTGAACAGCCGCGCCAGGCCGGCGCCGCTCTGCCGCCAGTCGAGCCGCAGGTGATAGCTCGCCACCGCCATCACCATCGCCCGCATGCGGAAATTCAGCCAGCCGGTGGTATAAAGGCTGCGCATGCAGGCATCGACGAACGGCCAGCCGGTGCGCCCGGCCAGCCACGCGGCCAGCCGCATGTCGTCATGGGCGGGCAGGGCGGCATAGGCCGGGTGCAGGCAGCGCGCCTCCAGCCAGGGCGCGTCCTCCAGTTTCTGGATGAAGTGGCAGTGCCAGTGCAGCCGGCTGATGAAACTGTCGATGGAGCCGGTGAAGCGCGTGTCGCCCGCGTCTTTCCAGCGCTGGCGAGCGGCGAGCGCGGCCTGAAAGGCCTCGCGCATCGAGATCGTGCCCAGCGCCAGATGGGGCGACAGGCGGGAGCAATGTTCTGCGCCGCTGTCGGGCGCGGACATGGCGGCGCGATAGGGCCGGCCGCGGTCGGCGAGGAAGCTCCTCAGCAATTTCAGGCCTTCGCGGCGGCCCCCTGGCTGGCGCTGGCAGGGATCGGGCGCGAGACCGAGCATGGCCGCATCGGGCAGGGCGTCACTAGCCACACCGGCCATGCGGATGCTGGCCGGGGCGGGCAGGCGGGGGCTGCGCATCAGCCCTTCCCAGCGCGCCGCCCAGCCATCGCGATTGCCATGCGCCCGCCATACGCCGTGCTGCTGCGCCTCGCGCACCGGCACGCCGGCCGCCCGCGCCCAGCGCCGCACCGCCTTGT
>NZ_WNJP01000061.1 GCF_009733735.1 Sandarakinorhabdus oryzae
CGCCAGGTCGGCCAGCTCGCGGCCGGCGGCCGCACGGGCTTCGGCCAGCAGCGCGCCCACCGTCAGGCGGCGGCCCGCCAGCTCCGGTGTTGCAGCATTGCCTGTCTCGTCTTCGGCCATCTGGACGACCCCTCCGTTTTCCGGGCCCGTTTCTTTGGTGACTTGGCCCAGTCCCGCCGGCCAAGTCAATCGGCCACATCCACCACGGGGTCCCGCCGCTGTGCCGCAGTGCAGCGCAAAGCCGGGCCACAAGCTTGCCGAAACGTCGCCCTTGGACTATGGGCGCAGCCGATCAACCGGTGCCTGCCGGTGCCGCTACCCTCTCCCCGTCAATCGGAACCCCCGCATGTCCACCCGCAACATCGCGATCATCGCGCACGTCGACCATGGCAAGACCACGCTGGTCGACCAGCTGTTCCGCCAGTCCGGCACCTTCCGCGATAACCAGCGGGTGGCCGAACGCGCCATGGATTCCAACGACCTGGAAAAGGAACGCGGGATCACCATCCTGGCCAAGTGCACCAGCATCGAGTGGCCAAGCGCGAGCGGCGAATCCTATCACATCAACATAGTCGACACGCCCGGCCACGCCGATTTCGGCGGCGAGGTGGAGCGTATCCTGTCGATGGTCGATGGCGTCATCCTGCTTGTCGATGCCGCCGAAGGCCCGATGCCGCAGACCAAGTTCGTCTGCGGCAAGGCGCTGGCGCTCGGCCTGCGGCCGATTGTCGTCGTCAACAAGATCGACCGCCCGGATGCGCGCGCCAGCGAAGTGCTGGACGAGGTGTTCGATTTGTTCGTGACGCTGGAAGCCAACGACGACCAGCTCGATTTCCCGGTGCTCTACGCCTCCGGCCGCGGCGGTTATGCCGGGCCGACCGACGATGTGCGCTCGGGCGACCTGAAGCCGCTGTTCCAGAAGATCGTCGATCATGTGCCGCCGCCCAGCGGTGATCCGGAAGCGCCGTTCCGCATGCTGGTCTCGCTGCTGGACCGCGACAATTTCCTTGGCCGCATCCTCACCGGCCGCATCATGTCGGGCACGCTGAAGGTCAACAGCCCGATCCACGCGCTCAACCCCGACAACAAGGTCGCCGAAATCGGCCGCGCCTCGAAGATCTTTGCCTTCCGCGGCCTGGAACGCGTCGCCGTTGAAGAAGCCGTGGCCGGCGACATCATCGCCCTGGCCGGCCTGACCAAGGCCACAGTGGCCGACACCATCGCCGAGCAGAGCGTGACCGAGGCGCTGGCCGCCCAGCCGATCGATCCGCCCACCCTGTCGATGACCTTCAGCGTGAATGACAGCCCCTATGCCGGCAAGGATGGCAGCAAGGTCACCAGCCGCATGATCGCGGACCGGCTGGCCCGCGAAGCCGAAGGCAATGTCGCTATCCGCATCACCGAACTGCCGTCGAAGGATGCGTTTGAGGTGGCCGGTCGTGGCGAACTGCAGCTGGGCGTGCTGATCGAGACGATGCGCCGCGAGGGCTTCGAGTTGTCGATCAGCCGGCCGCGCGTGATCTTCGGCACCGATGCCGACGGCAAGCGCACCGAGCCCTATGAAACCGTCGTCATCGACGTGGACGAGCAGTTCAGCGGCACGGTTGTCGAGAAGATGGCCCAGCGCAAGGCCGAGATGACCGACATGCGGCCCAGCGGCGGCGGCAAGACCCGCCTCACCTTCTCCGCCCCGTCGCGCGGCCTGATCGGCTATCATGGCGAATTCCTGTCGGACACGCGCGGCACCGGCATCATGAACCGCCTGTTCGAGAAATATGGCCCCTTCAAGGGCGCGATTTCGGGCCGCCTCAACGGCGTGCTGATCTCCACCGACAATGGCGAGGCCGTCGCCTATGCGCTGGGTTACCTGCAGCCGCGCGGCACGCTGATGATCGCGCCGGGCGAGGCGGTGTATCAGGGCATGATCATCGGCGAGAACGCGCGTGAGGAAGATCTCGAGGTCAACCCGCTGAAATCCAAACAGCTGACCAACTTCCGCGCCAGCGGCAAGGATGATGCCATCGTGCTCAGCCCGCCCAAGAAGCTGACGCTGGAACAGGCGATCGCCTACATCGACGAGGATGAGCTGGTGGAGGTGACGCCCAACCACATCCGCCTGCGCAAGATCCACCTCGATCCGCACGAGCGCAAGCGCGCCAGCCGGGCGCGCGCCGCAGGCTGACGGCGAATTCACTGGTGTCTCGCAACAGCGACGTGCAGTCGCTGCTGCGACAATGGAACAATTGTGGGCCGGGGCGGATGCGCCTAGGCCCGCTATCCCATTGTCCCCATTGGCCGCAGCGGGCCAGGCTTACGCCCGACCGGCGCAGTCCTCGAGCTGGAGTTTCCCACGATGACTGCCATTTATGACGATGATGCCCCGATGGATGCCCCGGCGCCAGCGGATTTCGTCACGATCCCGCAGGCCGAAGCCGAAGACGCGATCCGCACGCTGATTCGCTGGACCGGCGACGACCCCACCCGCGAAGGCCTGCTCGACACGCCCAAGCGCGTCGCCAAGGCCTGGCGCGAGTATACCAAGGGCTATGCCGAGGATCCCGGCCTGCACCTGTCGCGCACCTTTGCCGAAGTGGGCGGCTATGACGAGATCGTCATCCTGCGCGACATCCCGTTCCAGTCGCACTGTGAGCACCACATGGCGCCGATCATCGGCAAGGGCCACATCGCCTATCTGCCGCGCAGCCGGGTGGTCGGCATCTCCAAGCTGGCGCGCGTGCTGCACGGCTATGCCCGCCGCCTGCAGGTGCAGGAACGGCTGACTGCCGAAGTGGCGGACTGCATCCAGCAGCATCTCGATCCCGTCGGCGTGGCGGTGGTGATCGAGGCAACGCACGCCTGCATGAGCGCGCGCGGGGTGATGACGCCCGGCGTGGTGATGACCACCAGCCGCATGATGGGCGTGTTCCGTGACGACAACAGCAGCCGTTCAGAAGTGCTGCGCTTGATGGGAAAAGGCTGACCCGGCCCTGTCATAGGGGTTTGGCGAGGCTTGCGGCCGTGCGCTGACAGGGCCAGCTTACGGCCATGATCAGCGCAATTGCCTTGCTGCTGCTGGCCGCCCAGGAACCGCCGGCGCCACAAGCCGCGACCGGCGCGGACGTAGTGGTGACGCCGGACAAGGGCAACGCCGGCGATTCCCTCGGCCGGGCCGCGACGCGCCCGCTGCGCGATCTCAACCTGATGAGGCCGAAGATCGCGCCTGACCTGGCCGAAATCATGGCCAATCCCTATGACATCCGGGCGCTGCGCACCTGCCGGGCGCTCAACACCGAAGCGAACCGCATGACCATGCTGGTTGGCCCCGATGTCGATGACCCGGCACTGGCCGACGCCAAGGGCCGGACCCCGGCCGAGAAGGTGCTGGATACGGCGGAGGGCATCACCGGCAGCCTGATCCCCGGCCAGGGCATCATCCGCGAGCTGACGGGCGCCAACAGGGCCGCCCGCCATGCCGCGGCGGCGCGACTCGCCGGGCAGTTGCGGCGCAGCTACATCAAGGGCGCGATGAAGGCGCGCGGGTGCAAGCTGGTGCCGCCACCGCCGGCGCCGGCGAAGTAACCACCGGGACCATTTGCCCGAATCCCCCGCCGCCTGTATTCGGGGCGGCTTTTTCAACTGGGGGCATCGCCCGATGACGGCCGCACCGGCCACGACTGACGAAACAACGGGCCACGGCCTGTCGGCGCTGCTGACTCTGGCAGCGCCGGTTGTCGCGTCGCGTCTGGGCATCATGGCGATGGGGCTGGTCGATACGGTGGTGGTGGGCCGGCATTCGGCGACCGAGCTGGGTTATCACGCGCTCGGCTGGGCCGTCACGGGCGTGGTGCTGACCACCGCGCTCGGCCTGCTGTCGGGCGTGCAGGTGATGACCAGCCAGGCGATCGGTGAAGGCCGCGAGGCCGATACCGGTGCAATCCTGCGCCGGGGCCTCGCCTATGCGTTGTGGATCGCGGTTGCGGCGGCAGTATTTCTGGCGCTGGCCGGCGGGCCCATGCTGCAGGCCTTCCAGCTGGCGCCGGGGCTGGCGACAGGCGCCACGCCCGTGCTGCAGGTGCAGGCGGTCTCGCTGATCCCGATCATTGTCGCTGATGCCGGCCTGTTCTGGCTGGAAGCCCATGGCCGCGCCCTGCCTGGCACCATCGCCATGTGGCTGGCCAATATCGTCAATCTGGCCGTCAACCTGTGGCTGGTGCCCGGCGGCAACATGCTGGGTGTCGAAGGCGCCGCGGCCAGCGCCTGGGCGACCTTTGCCAGCCGCGCCTTCCTGCTGGTGGTGCTGGCCTGGGTGATCCTGGGCTGGCGCCGCGCGCGCGAACTGGGCGTGCTGTCGCCGGCTCCGCGCGATCCGGCGGCGTTCCGGGCCATGCGCCGGGTCGGCTATGGCGGGGCGGCGAGCTATTTCATCGAGAGCCTGGCCTTTTCGGCGATGGCGATCTTTGCCGGCTGGATCGGTGCCAGCGCCGTGGCGGTGTGGGCGGTGGTGATCAACGTAGCGGCGCTGATCTTCATGGTGCCGCTGGGGCTGTCGGTGGCGACCAGCGTGCTGGTCGGCCGGGCCTATGGCGCGCGCGACCGGCAGGCGATGCTGCAATCGGCCGGCCAGGGCTTTGGTGTCACCACGGTCGTGCTGATGCTGGTGTCGCTGGGCGTGTGGCTGTTTCCCGACGCGATTGCCCATGCCTATTCGCGCGATGCCGCGGTGATTGCCGGCATTGCCAGCGCCATGGTGCTCTCCAGCCTGTTCTTCGTTGCCGATGGCCTGCAGGTGGTGGCGGCGCAGTCGCTGCGCGCCCGGTCCGACATCGTGATGCCAACGGCGACGCACCTCGTGTCCTACGTGGTGGTGATGATGCCCTTGGCCTGGTGGTGGGGCGTGCACGGCGGCGGCGGTGTCGATGGCCTGATCTGGGCGATCATCCTGGCCAGCGCGCTGTCGGCTGCGCTGCTGTGGGGGCGGTTCGTGGCTCTGGGCCGGCGTCCGCTGTCTTTGGCGCTCACGCCGCCTGCCGCACCACCCGCTTCGCCCCCCGCCTGATTTCAGCCGCAAGATCGGCCACATAGGGCTCGAAATTCACCTGCATGGTGTGGCGGCGGCTGGCGTAATAATGGCCCTGGTAGCGTTTTTCCTCGGCGATGATGGTGGCAGCCATTTCATCGGGTGATGGCAGGGCGTAGCGGCCCGACAGCCAGGCGACGAGCAGCTTTGACTGTTGCTCGGCGAGGTTGACCAGCGTCGGCAGCGTCTGCGCCAGGCCCATGAACCACAGGCCATGCAGCGCCGGATCGGCCTGCACCATGCGCTTGTAGAGCGGGATATGGTTGTCGGTCACCTTCGCGTCGTCCGGCGACAGGAACGGGACATCGATGTTGTAGCCCGTTGCGCAAATGATCGCGTCCAGCAGCTCGCGGCTGCCATCGGTGAAGATCACCCCGTCGCCGTCCAGCCTGGCGATGGCCGGCTTCACCGTGATGTCACCGCTGCCCACCCGGGTCAGGAACTCGCCGCTCACCGTCGGGTGGGCGTCGAGCGGTTCGTGATCGGGGGTGGGCAGGCCATAATCCTCCATGTTGCCCACCAGGCTCTTCACCTTGCGGCGGCCGATCCAGCGCGCGATTGGGAGCGGCAGCCACGGCGGCGCTGCCTGCTTGTCGGCGGGGATGCCGTTGAAATATTTGGGCAGCACCCACACCCCGCGCCGTGTGGAGACGAAGCATTTTTCCGTGATGCTGCGCTGGCCCAGTTCCGAGGCGATATCGACGGCGCTGTTGCCCAGCCCCACCACCATCACCCGCTTGCCGATGAGGTTGAGCGGCTCGAACGGGGTGCGATAATCATGGGCGTGGATGATCTGGCCGTTGAACGAGCCCTCCCACACCGGGCGGTTCGGGCTCCAGTGATGGCCATTGGCCACCACGACGGCGCGGTAGGCGTTCGTGCCCTTCTTCGTCGTCACATCCCAGTTGCCATCGGCCCGCCGCGCCACCTCGGTCACCGGCGTGTCGAACTGGATCAGTCCCCGCAACCCGAAGTGATCGACATAGTCGTTGAAATATTGGGCGATCAGGCTGTGGTGCGGGAAATCCGGCCAGTCCGCCGGCACCGGAAATTCCTCGAACTGCAGCCGCCATTTCGAAGTGTCGATGTGCAGCGACTGGTAGGCGCTGCTCATGCCGTTGGGGTTGTTGTAGGCCCAGTTGCCGCCGATCCTGTCAGAGGCCTCGAACCAGTCGAACGCGATGCTCTCATCGCGCAGGCGCTTGGCCGTGGTGAAGCCGGAACAGCCGGCACCGATCAGGGCAACGGGAAGCAGGCTCATGCGCTGCATCCTACGGCCCCGCCGCCGCGCTGCCACCTCTCGCTTTGCATACGAATACCTCGGCCGGCGCCATTGCCGGCCTCGCGCGTGCATGGCACCTCAGCAAAAAAGGGGATGGGCGATCATGGCAGGTGATGTGTTCGCGCGCGGCTTGGCCGGCGTCGATTGGGCGGTGATCAGCCTTTATGCCCTTGTTGTGATCGGCCTTGGCCTGTGGGCCGGGCGGCGGCAGGCCAGCGGCACCGATTTCTTCCTGGCCAGCCGCGACAGTTCGTGGCCGGTGATCGGCCTGTCGCTGCTGGCCTCCAACATCTCGTCGGCCACGCTGATCGGGCTGGCCGGTGCGGCCTATGCCAACGGGATCGCCGTCTACAATTATGAATGGATGGCCAGCGTCATCCTGGTCTTCTTCTGCATCTTCTTCCTGCCGTTCATCCTGCGCGCCCAGGTCTACACGATGCCGGAATTCCTCGAGCGCCGCTTCAGCCGGGGCACGCGCGCCTATTTCTCCGGCCTCACCATCTTCCTGAGCGTGTTCGTGGACAAGGCCGCCACCCTCTATGGCGGCGCGCTGATGCTTTCCCTCATCTTCCCCGGCGTGCCGCTGTGGCAGATGATCGTGGCGCTGGCGGTGTTGGCCGGCATCTACACCATCGTCGGCGGGCTGAAGGCGGTGCTGTACACCGAAGTGCTGCAGGCGGTGATTCTGCTCGGTGCCGCGGTGGTGCTGTCGTTCGCGGCGTTTGATGCAGTGGGGGGCTGGGATCGCATCATCGCCACCGTGCCGGCGTATAAATTGTCACTGATCCGCCCGATCGATGATCCGTCCGTGCCGTGGACCGGCCTTCTCACCGGCGTGCCGATCCTGGGATTCTATTTCTGGTGCACCAACCAGTTCATGGTGCAGCGCGTGCTGTCGGCCCGCAACATCGATCACGGCCGCTGGGGCAGTCTCTTCGCGGGCCTGTTGAAGCTGCCGGTGCTGTGGCTGATGGTGCTGCCCGGCACCTGCGCCATCCTGCTCTATCCGGCGCTGAAGACGCCCGATCTCGTCTATCCCACCTTGATGTTCGATCTGCTCCCCAACGGCCTTCTGGGCCTGGTGGTGGCGGGCTTCCTGGCGGCGATCATGTCGGCCACCGCCTCCACCTTCAACTCGGCCGCCACCCTGTTCACCATGGACTTTGCCCGCCACTGGAACCCGGATCTGGACGGCAAGAAACTGGTGCTGACCGGCCGGCTGGCAACGCTGGTTTTCCTGCTCATCGCCGTCGTCGTCGCACCGCAGATCGAACGCTTCGGCAGCGTGTGGCAATATCTGCAAGGGGCGCTCAGCTATACCGCGCCGCCCATCGTCGCCGTGTTCCTGATCGGCCTGTTCTGGCCGCGGGCCAACGCGCGCGGGGCCAGTTGGGCGATCGGGGCCGGGCTGGCGATGGGCATCGGCCTGTTCCTGGCCATCAACGTCACCGGCAGCCTGAAGATCCACTTCCTGCACGTGGCGCCGATCCTGCTCCTAGGTTCGGCGCTGGCGATGGTGGTCGGCTCGCTCACCGCGCCGCCGCCGCCGCCCGAAAAGACCGCGGGCCTGTTGTGGAATCGCGGCTTTTTCGATGCCGAAACCCGCGAACTGGCGCACACCCCGGCGTGGGCCAATTATCGTTATCAGGCCATCACCCTGTTGATTGCCACCGCCGTGATCGTGTGGCGCTTTGCCTGATCGGCAGATGAGGGTGATGCGCGCTTGCCGCCGAACACCGGCCACATCATGCTGGGCGGCAGCGCGACAGGAGGGGCGGGCATGAGAGACGACAATGTGCGGCGCGTCTGCATTGTCGGCGGCGGCTCCGCCGGCTGGATGACAGCGGCCGCCCTGGCGCGCACCCTGCCGGCCGGGGTAGCGATCGAATTGGTCGAATCCGAAGAGATCGGCACGGTTGGCGTCGGCGAGGCCACCATCCCGCCGATCAAGCTGTTCAACCAGATGCTGGGCCTGAACGAGGCCGCGTTCGTGCAGGCGACGCAGGGCAGCTTCAAGCTGGGCATCGAGTTTGTCGGCTGGGGCCAGGCCGGGCACCGCTATTTCCACCCGTTCGGCACCTATGGCGCTGATTTCGACAGCGTGCCCATGCACCATTGGTGGCTGAAGCAGCGCGCCGCGGGCGACCTGACGCCGCTGGATGACTATTCCATGGCCTGGGTGGCAGCGAGGGCCAGCCGCTTCGCGCCGCCCGCCACTGACCGCCGGTTGGTGCAATCAACCTTCGATTACGCCTATCATTTCGACGCCGGCCTTTATGCCCAGGCGCTGCGCCGGCTGGCCGAGGGGCTGGGCGTCACCCGCCATGAAGGCCGCATCACCGCTGTAGCGCGCGACGGCGAGACCGGCCATGTCACCGGCGTCACGCTGGCCGATGACCGCATGGTGGAGGCGGAATTCTGGATCGATTGCTCCGGCTTCCGCGGGCTGCTGATCGCCGAGACGCTGGAAACCCCGTTCATTGACTGGACCCACTGGCTGCCCTGCGACCGGGCGCTGGCGGTGCCGTGTGGCCATGCCAATGGCACGGATGGCGACAGCTTCACACCCTACACCCGCTCCACCGCGCACGCGGCCGGCTGGCAATGGCGCATCCCATTGCAGCACCGCATCGGCAATGGCCATGTGTTTTCCTCGGCCTTCATGGGCGAGGACGAGGCGGCGTCCATCCTGATGGCCAATCTCGACGGGCCGGCGCTGGCCGATCCGCGCCTCCTGAAGTTCACCACCGGCCGGCGTGCCCAGGCCTGGACCCACAATGTCGTCGCCATCGGACTGGCGGCGGGCTTCATGGAGCCGCTGGAATCGACTTCGCTGCACTTGGTGCAATCAGGGATCATGCGACTGCTGGCGCTGTGGCCAACGAGGGCGATGGACGCGCTGGTGCGCGACGAGTTCAACCGGGTGACGGCGACAGAGTGGGAGCGGATTCGCGATTTCCTCATCCTCCACTATCATCTGAACACGCGCGATGAGCCACTGTGGCGGCAGTGCGCGACGATGGCGATCCCCGCCACGCTGCAGCACAAGATCGATCATTTCCGCGCCTTTGGCCGCACGGTGTCCGATGGGCCGGAACTGTTCCTCAACGCCAGCTGGCTGGCCGTCCACATCGGCCAGTTCAACCTGCCCGAACGCTATGACCCGCTGGTGGACAGCCGCGCCGCAACCGTGGACGGGCCGCGCCTGCTGGGCGGGTTGGCGCGGGTGATGCGCGAGGCGGCGGCGGAAATGCCGACCCATGCCGCCTTCATCGCGCGGCACTGCGCGGCGCCAAAGGCGGCCTAGCTCGATCCCCTTACCACCAGCCGCACCGGCAGCGCCGGAGGGTGCAGGTCCTCGCCGCGCAGCAGGGCAATCAGCGTGTTCACCAGCGTCTCGCCGGCATGGCGGGCATCCTGGGCGACGGTGGTGAGCGGCGGGCTGGTCAGGCTGGCAGCGGGCTGGTCATCAAAGCCCACCACCGCCACGTCCTGCGGCACGCGCCGCCCGGCATCGGCCAGCGCACGCATGGCGCCGAGCGCGATGAGGTCGCTGGCGCAGAAGATCGCATCAAAGGCCACATCGGCCAGGATCAGGCTGCGGGCAGCGGCATAGCCATCTTCCTCGCTGCTGTGGCCCGACCGCATCAGGGCGGTGTCGGCGGTCAGCCCAGCCTCGGCCAGCGCCAGCCGCCAGCCCTCGCTGCGATCGAGAAACTCCGGCGCGCCTTCGGTGGTGGTGCCGATGAAGGCGATGCGGCGGCGGCCGCGTTCGATGAGGTGGCGCGTGGCGGCCAGCCCACCGCCCAGATTGTCGCTGCCGATGGTGGAGCCGAGCTGGCCCGGGCGCAGACTGCCCCAGCGCACGAAGTGGGTGCCCTGTTCCACCAATTGCTCCAGCCGCGGCAGATATTCGAGATAATTGCCATAGCCGAGCAGGATAAGACCATCGGCCTTGCGCGCGTCCTCATAATCCATGTGCCAGTTGCCCGAAAGCTGCTGGAAACTGATCAACAGGTCATAGCCGTTGCTGGCACAGGCCCGGGTGATCGAACCCAGCATCGACAGGAAGAAGGGATTGATCTGGGTTTCGCCCGGTGCCGGATCCTCGAAGAACAGCAGGGCCAGGGTGCGGGTGGCCTGGCGGCGCAGGTTCGAGGCGTTCTTGTCCACCTTGTAGTTGAGCGCTTCGGCGGCGGCGAAGACCTTGGCGCGGGTATCGGCCGAGACTGACGGATTGCCGGACAGCGCCCGCGAAACGGTCGGCTGCGACACCCCGGCGAGGGCGGCAATGTCAAAGGATGTCACGCGCCGCATCGCGTTTGGCCAGGCTCCCCAACGGTGACGGCCCGGTGATTTCCGGCGCTCATGTCTGTGGGCGTGACGATAGCGTGACATTTATGACACGTGAATACGTATGTCCGTCCCTGCGGCCATATTGCGCCGTCTGTGTCCCCTCCGTCACAACAGTCAGGCCAATCTGCCGCACCCCATGAGGGGGCCGAACGACGGCTGGGCGGCTTTGCTTTTGGGGGATTGTCATGCGATTCAATGCTCGCTCCGCACTTCTGGTTGGCACTGCCAGCCCGCTGCTGCTTCTCGCTGGCCCGGCGCTGGCGCAAACCGCTGCCGCTGCGCAGCCGGTCGCTGCCGAGGCCGACCCGGCCGAGGAAACCATCATTGTCACCGGTTACCGCCGCTCGCTGCAGGCGGCCCTGACCAACAAGCTGAACAGCGACCGCATCATCGAGTCGGTGAGCGCCGAAGACATCGGCCGCCTGCCCGACAACTCGATCGCCGATGCCATCGCCCGCCTGCCCGGCCTGACCACGCAGCGCCTCAATGGCCGCAGTCAGGTCATCTCGATCCGTGGCTTTGCGCCCGACTTCTCGTCCACCCTCCTGAATGGCCGCGAACAGGTCACCAATGGCGACAATCGCTCGGTGGAGTTCGACCAGTATCCGGCCGAAGTCATCAACCAGGTGCTGGTCTACAAGACGCCGGACGCCAGCCTGGTCGCCCAGGGTCTTTCCGGCACGGTTGACCTGCAGACCATCCGCCCGCTGTCGTACGGCAAGCGCGTGATCTCGGTGGGTGGCCGTTGGGAATATACCGACAATGGCCGGCTCAACACCGGCTCCAAGCAATATGGCTGGCGCGGCTCGGCGCTCTATGTCGACCAGTTCGCCGACGGCAAGGTGGGCGTGCTGCTGGGCATCAGCCACATTGATTCGCCAACCCAGACCGAGCGCTTCAACGCCTGGGGTTATCCGAACATCGGTCCCAACGGCAGCCCACCTGCCGTTATCGGAGGTTCCAAATCCTATGTGGACAGTGTGCGGCTGCAGCGCACCGGCGTCACCGGCGCCCTGGAATTCAAGCCCACCGATGAACTGACCATCGCGGTTGACGGCTATTACAGCAAGTTCAAGGAAGACCAGATCCTGCGCGGCATCGAACTGCCGTTGCAATGGTCCGCCGCCCAGCTGCAACCCGGCTATCAGACCGCAAACGGCCTGGTGCAGAGCGGCACCTTCAATGGCGTCAAGGGCGTCGTCCGCAACGATCTCAACAAGAAGGATGCCGATCTCTATTCGGGCGGCGTCAACCTGAAGTGGGAGAATGATGACTGGCAGGTGATCGGCGACGCCAGCTACAGCCGCATCGACCGGTCGGAACTGGTGCTGGAAACCTATTCCGGCACCGGCCGCAACGCGCTGGGCGCCACCGACAACCTGGGTTTCACCATGACCGACAAGGGCGCCATTTTCCGCCCGACGCTCAACTATGGTGACTACAACCTGATCCAGCTGACCAGCCCGCAGGGCTGGGGCGGCGACGTGCCCAACCCCGGCGGCCAAGCGATCATCAACGGCCAGGATGGTTATTACAACGACCGCAAGATCAAGGATGAGCTCTATGCCTTCCGCGGCCAGGTCGAGCGCAAGCTCGATGGCCCGATCAGCGCCATCCAGGCCGGCGTCAACTATACCCATCGCGAAAAGAACCTGGCCCCGGATGAATATTTCCTGGGCCTCAAGGGCAACACCGATGGCTTGACCAGCGTGCCGATCCCGACTGCGTTGCGCCTGGCACCGACCAACCTGACCTATCTCGGCCTCGGCCCGATGGTCAGCTACGATCCGATCGCCCTGCTCAACAGCGGTGTTTACAATTTCGTGCGCAACCCCAATGCCGATGTGAACACCAAGGGCTGGACGGTGCGCGAGCAGGTGATCACCGGCTGGCTGATGGGCAAGATCAATGCCGATATCGGCACTGCCAAGCTGACCGGCAACTTTGGTGTGCAGGTGGTCAATGTCGACCAGAGTTCGACGGCGCTTGTCTCGCAGGGCAACGCCAACTCCGGCGTGACCTCGGCCGTGCGCACCATTGGCGCCAAATATACCGACGTGCTGCCCTCGGCCAACCTGTCGCTGCGCCTGCCGGAGGACTGGGTGGTGCGCCTGGGTGTTGCCCGCCAGCTCGCCCGTCCGCGTCTCGACGACATGCGCGCGGCCGTGAACTATAATTTCAACACCAACGTCAGTGGCAATGTCACGCCGTGGAGTGGCAGCGGTGGCAATCCGCAGCTGCGGCCTTGGCGCGCCAATGCCATCGACCTGTCGGTGGAAAAATATATCGGCGGCAAGGGCTATGTCGCGCTGGCCGGGTTCTACAAGGACCTGAAGAGCTATATCTATGAATTTGCCCAGCCGTTCGATTTCACCGGCTTCCCGCTGCCGGCCGGCGTGCCGGAACCGGCGACCCGCCAGGGCTTCGTCACCCAGTGGATCAACGGCAACGGCGGTCAACTCTATGGCGCCGAACTGTCTGGCCAGCTGCCGTTCAGCCTTCTCACCCCGGCGCTCGATGGCTTCGGCCTCAACGGCTCTGCTGCCTGGACCAAGAGCAAGGTCGCCCCGTCGCCGGGTGCCAGCCCCGATGATCTGCCCGGCTATTCGCGTTGGGTCACCAACCTGACCGGCTATTATGAAAAGGGCGGCTTCTCAGCCCGCGTCTCGATGCGCTCGCGCTCGTCGTACCTGGGTGAGCTGCGCGGCTTCGGCGGTGGCAACACGCGCCGCCGGGCTGCCGGTGAAACCATCATCGACTCGCAGCTCAGCTATGAGATCCAGTCGGGCAGCCTGAAGGGCTTGACCCTGCTGGCGCAGGGCCAGAACCTCACCAACGCGCCGTTCAAGACCTACGACGGCGCGCCTGACCGGATCATCGATTACCAGCGTTACGGTCGTCGTTTCCTGGTCGGCGTCAACTGGCGCTACTGATGCTGCCTTGAAGGCGGCCGGCGGCAGGACCATCCTGCCGCCGGCCAGCATTCTGGCGGAGCCTGTTTCATGTCCCCTGCCCCCACCCGTCAGCTTGTCATCGCCGGTGGCGGCACCGCCGGCTGGATGACAGCAGCGGCCGCCGCGCGCTTCCTGGAGGCTGGCTGGCGGATCACGCTGGTCGAATCCGATGCGATCGGCACGGTGGGCGTGGGCGAAGCCACCATCCCGCAGATCCGGCTGTTCAACGCCGGGCTCGGCATCGACGAGAATGAATTTCTCGGCGCCACGCAAGGCAGCTTCAAGCTGGGCATCGAGTTCGTCGACTGGTTCCAGCCCGGCCAGCGCTATCTCCACAATTTCGGCGAGGTCGGCCGCGGGCTGGGCCTGGTGCCGTTTAACCACTGGTGGGCCGCGGCGCGCGCGGCCGGTCAGGCCCGCGACTATGGCCACTACAGCCTGAACGAGCGCGCCGCACGCGCCAATCGCTTCGACCGCTTTGCCGGCGATGCAACGCTGCCGCCCCTGGTGTGGGCCTATCATTTCGATGCCGGGCTCTATGCTGCCTTTCTGCGCCGCCGCGCCGAGGCCAAAGGCGTGGTTCGGGTGGAAGGCCGCATCGCCCGGGTGGAGCGTGCGGGCGAGACGATCACCGCGCTTGTGCTGGACGATGGAAGCCGGATCGCCGGTGACCTGTTCGTCGATTGCAGCGGCTTTCGCAGCCTGCTGATCGGCGAGGCGTTGGGCAGTGGCTGGCACGACTGGTCGCATTGGCTGCCCTGCGACCGCGCCGTCGCCGTCCCATGCGCAAACACCGGCGATTTCACTCCCTACACCCGCTCCACGGCCCGGCCCGCTGGCTGGCAGTGGCGCATCCCGCTGCAGCATCGCATCGGCAATGGCCATGTCTTTGCCTCGGCCCACATGAGTGAGGACGAGGCCACCGCCATCCTGATGGCCAATCTGGATGGTGAGCCACTCGCCGAGCCGCGCACGCTGCGATTCCAGGCCGGGCGGCGGGACAAGGTGTGGATCGGCAACTGCTTTGCCGTCGGGCTGTCGGCCGGCTTCCTCGAACCGCTTGAGTCCACCTCCATCCATCTCATCCAGTCCGCCATCGCGCGGCTGTTGAAGCTGTTGCCGGGTGATGCTGCGCAGATGGCGGTGCTGGCCGCCGAGGCCAACCGCGAGGCGGCGCGCGAGATGGAATGGATCCGCGACTTCATCATCCTCCATTACAAGGCCAACCAGCGGCAGGACTGGCCGTTCTGGCGCATCGCCGCCGATATGAAGGTGCCCGTGGAACTCGCCGAGCGCATGGCGCTGTTTGCCGCCACCGGCCGCATCCGCCGCGACCACGACGAGTTGTTCACCGAACTGGCCTGGAGCCAGGTGATGATCGGCCAGGGCCTCAGCCCCGCCACACACCATCCGCTGGCTGACGGATTGTCGGCCGACGATCTGGGTGGCTTCCTTGGCCTGATCGATCGTGCCATCAGCGGCGCGGTCGCCGCCATGCCCAGCCATGCCGACTTCCTCGCCCGCCACTGCCCTGCCCCGCGAAAGGCCGCCTGATGCGTGTCGCTGCTGCTGTGTTCGCCGTGCTGGCCGCAACCTCCGCGCTGGCGGCTGCGGCCGCGCCCGCGCCTGTTCCTGATGCCGCCACCCTGGCGGCCGTGCGCGCGCG